>JBDKIW010000057.1:0-5186 GCA_039796955.1 Planctomycetota bacterium | reverse complement strand
TGACTCACGATGACGTCATAGATTCCGGAATCGAGGTCCACACGGACTTGACCTGTGGACGTGTAAGCCAGATTGCGCACAAGGAATTCGGCAGAATCCGGTCCCCAGTTGGGTGTCGGAGTGGAGTTGCGTCCCGTGAATTCAACTTTGGCAGGGATCGGGTGGCCAAGCTCATCGACAATCCGGACTTCTGCGGTGCCGGGGGTATAGTCCGGCAGCGGAAGTTCAGCGTGACCGTCGACGATGTTCATCGGTTGAACGGCAAATTCCTGACCGGCAACAGTCACCTGGGCCATGCGGATGGTTTCCGGAAGTCGGACGGTTGCTGTTCCATCCGCCCCCGTGACAACGGTGCCGCGTTCCTGATTGTCCCCGAACAGTCGGATGCGGGCGTCGGCGACAGAGCGATCACCGGCCAGCACTTTCAGCCCCGTTTCCTGCAGGATCGTTCCTGTCCGGAAACTGGATTCAAAGTCCGCCAGGACTGCTGGCAGGTCGGTGTTCACAAAAAGATGTCGAACCAGTGAAAACGACTCACCGGGCTTCAGCACAATCGGGTTACCTTCGAGCCGTTCGTAGGTCAGAACTGATTCCCGGGAGCTGCCTTTCAGGCGAATCCGGTATCCGGGCACATAAACTCCGTAAGCCTGCTTCCAGAACAGGTCATGGCACCAGAAGAAGTCGTGGCTGCCATTTTCAGGCTTCCTGATGTCTTCCTTGCCACTGTCCACACGCAGGTCATCTTCCGGCGTCACTGTGATGTCCGCCGCCGTCGTGTTGCTCCATGTTGACGTGGCTGTCAGAAATCGATCGGCAGGTCCCAAAGACCATGCAACGGTATAGGTCGGTTGGGTGGCCGTACCCGGCGAGGTCACGGCAACCTGAGCACTCCCCGCGGGGGCATTCTCCGTCGGAGCTGTTGAGAGTTCTGAAAACGGAAAGGCCCGGCGTCCGGGAAAGAATGCACCTAATTGATCTGATTCGTGAGCGCGGGTCGTCAGATCGATCAGGCACCCGCCCACGGAGCGGATGGTCATATTGGCATGCCGTGAATTGCCTGGTTTGGCGATCACAGCCCGCAGAAACTGATTCTGCAGGACCGTATCGCCATAAATGGCATCCACTTCCTTACCCTGCGGAGCCAGCTGTCCCCAGGTCTCCGCATTCAGTTCCTTTACCGTGGCTGGCTCATCGGCCTGAACCACGGTCGGAACGGCGAAGAAGGCCATCAGCAGCGTGCGATGCAGCGTTCGCCGGGGCGTGAGTTCAGGCAGAAAAGCAGTGGCGAGGATACCGGACAGGTGGCGAAGCATGGGAACTCCCGGGGATGGAGTGTGCAACTGATGGAGAAGCGGTGGAGACGCAACGGTTCGGGATCATTGGCAACAGGCGGCGAAATCGCAAGCGATCGCGCGCATCTGAAAAGGGGGGAGGAACCAATAGTGCGTGCTTGAAAAAAGGGGTCAGGAACCAATAGTGCGGAGCACCCTTCGGGCCTTTAGGCTATTGGTTCCTGACCCCTTTTTTCAAGCCCTTCACACCTTACTGCATGACCATCCAGACAGCCTTCAGATATTCCGTCTCGGGGCAGCCGGACAGGATCGGATGATCTGCAGCAGCGCCGGTTTTGGCGATGATCTGAAACGATCGCGGACCAGAGGTGCCGCCCATGGCTTCGATGTCTTCTCCGCTGGATCGCGCCGCGGCAGACAACAACTGCACAAACTCAGGCTCAGGCAACAATCCCGCACAGGAACAGCTCAGCAGCAAGCCACCAGGTTTGACAAGCCGCATGGCCAGCCGATTCATTGCGTAATGCTTTTTCGTGCCGTCTTCAATTTCTGTTCGTGATCGTATCAGCTTCGGAGGATCCAGGATCACGACATCAAATTGTCGCTGATTACGAATCATCTCCCGCATGTAACTGAAGATGTCGGCCTGCACAAAGCGAACACGTGCCTGATTCAGGTTGGCGTTTTCACGCGCCACACGCAACGGATCCTCATCCAGATCTACGCCGGTCACCTCTTCAGCCTGCCCCAGCGTTTTTGCCTGAACCGAGAATCCTCCGGTGTAACAGCACAGGTCCAGAACCGACTTGCCGCCGCAAAAATCCGCCAGGCGGCGCCGATTTTCACGCTGATCGCAAAAGAATCCGGTCTTGTGCCCGCCCTCAAAACGCACTCGAAATCGTGTGCCATGCTCATGAATAATCACATTGCCGGGACAACCCTCAGACGTCAACTGCGGAGGCTCACAACCTTCCTGCGAAAGAAACTGCGGACTGGTGCGCAGAATCCAGTGCTGCGCCCCCAGCAATTCACCCAGCATCGGCAGCAGCATCGCGCCACGCTGGTACATTCCCAGGGAAAATGCCTCCGCCGACAGAACCCCGGCGAAGTAGTCAATGACCAGCCCGGATAAGCCATCCGCTTCAGCATGCACCACGCGCCATGCCGTCGCCTGCGACGGCAGTTTCAGCGTGTCGCGACGCAGCGAAACCGCGGTCTGCAGCCGAGCACGCCAGGTCTGTTCGGTGGGTAACTGAGATGTCTGCCACAGCAGCCGCAGTGCCAGCTCACTGCGGGAATTGTACAATCCATAGGCGAACGGCTGCGATTCTTCCGGTGCATAAACGGCCACCAGATCGCCTGCCTTTGACGTCCCCGCGTTGTCAATGCGCTTCCGATAAATCAGCGGATGCAGGCTGCGACTTTTGACCATCACCGTCGGAATCGCTTCGGATTCTCGTGGTCCCAGTTGTTCCCGCTGCCGGATCAATTGCGATCCGGACTCCGCAGGCACGCTGCCGGAATCCGACGACGTGCGGCGTGATTCGTCCCCGCGATTCGGACGTGGCCAGGGGTTCTGAGACCATGCGTTCTGTGGCGAAGACGATGAGGAACGGGAACCCGGCGGACGGCGGTGCTTCATAACAGACTTCAGAACTTTCCACGGGCTCAGAGAACGGTCCACGCCGCGGCCTGACAGCACGTGCGGGGCATACCAATCACCGCGACTGCCCCGAAGACGCTCTGCGGGACTCAAGTCGGTACGGATTTCTGCGCCCCGTATTCTGATCACTTTTCAGGGATGTGAATATCCAATCCGCACAGGAACCCAGCGATTTCAGGGGGTTTCCCGACGAAAGTAACCGAAAGGCTCGGTTTTCCCTGCAACTCGACGGTGGCCGCGTGTTTCACAACCGGCGGCAACACCGTGCCAACCAATGCGACGTCGGCCGTGAGCACATGAGTCCCCACGACCGCCCCGAACTATCTGCCGGAACCGCAGGTCATTGCCATGACCACAAATCGGCCGACACCCATGGGGATCACATGGCACATCCGAGTCCGCTATGACACCGGTTCCACAACGGCATTGCGAGTCCGGTGGAAGTAGCGATTGTCGGCCACCCAGTCTTCCCGAGTGTACACAACCACGGATGTGTCCGTTTCCTGCACTTCCAGTCGTGCAAGGCGGAATCCGAACTGCGTGATTTCCGTGAACAGTTTGTGGCACAGATTCTCCACGCTGGTCGGACCTTCGAACACATTCAGTCGAAGCCGCTCACCAGTGCGTTCCATGTGCCCCAGCAGAGTCTCGTACAACGGATCATGCATGTTGATCAGCATGCCGTGATCGTAGTTTTCCTTCAGCCACGGTTCGATGACGGAGTCGAAGTCGCCGAACAGAGTCGAGATTTCGCCATCCCGCTCCACTTCGAACACACAACGAACACCATAGCGATGCCCATGCAGATTGCTGCACTTGTCCTGCAGCGTCTCGTTCCTGTGCGCCGCATAGAACTTGTACTGTTTCTGGATCAGCACTGCCCACCTCGTCTCTGAAGGAAAACCCGTACATCCGCCAACTGCTGCCGCGTGCACTCAATCGTGACGCTGCACGACATCAGCCCTGGCCGTTAATCAGTGCCAGCAGTTCCGATCGACTTGCCGCGTCTTTGCGGAAGGTGCCGCGCATCGCGCTGGTTACTGTCATGCTGCCCTGCTTGCGAATTCCACGCATGGACATGCAGGAGTGCTCAGCTTTGACGATCACGCCCACGGCACTCGTGCCGAGCCGATCTTCGATCAGATCTGCAATCGTCTTGGTCATCCGTTCCTGCACCTGCGGACGACGGGACACTTCTTCCACGACTCGTGCCAGCTTGCTGAGTCCGGTAACGCGACCGTTGGGGATGTAGGCCACGTGCGCCACTCCGCGGAATGGCAGCAGGTGATGCTCACACATGCTGGTGAACTCGATGTCCCGAACCAGCACGATCTCGTCATAGTTTTCTTCGAAGGTCACGTCCAGGTGACGACCCGGATCCAGATGCAGCCCGGCAAACATCTCTTCATACATCTTGGCCACGCGACGCGGCGTTTCCAGCAATCCTTCCCGATCCGGATTTTCACCCACAGCCCGCAGAATCTGCCGGACCGCCTGACGGATGGCCGTGTGGTCCACCGGACCCGTTGGCTTTGACTTCTCCGCGGAAGGAGTCTCCATACGCACGCAACGATCCGCAAAGTCGTCCTGTTCGAGCAGATCCTGAATAGCTAATGACATTCATCGTTTCCTGAGAATAAAGGTTCCGGTGCATCCGCAGGATGTCACTCGGACGGAAAAAGCAATCAAAGATCCGCAAATTCGCAGGTGCTTCGTGCCCGATAGGCAGCGGATGTCTGCACCTGATTCAGCATCCAGCGACCTGCCTCGCCCTGCAGGATCAACCTTCTGGCCACTGTTCAATAACGGTCAAAAAACGTTCATCTCGTTCACTGTTCCGCATCATCGGTCAGCTGATAACTTCATTTTAGGGCGTTAAACGCGTTTTCCAGGCAACTTCTCTGGAAAAAACGTTCACCTCGTGCATTTGCACCTGGGTCAGTTCAGAAAAGGGGTCAGGAACCAATAGCCAAATGGCCCGAAGGGTGCTCCGCACTATTGGTTCCTGACCCCTTTTCTGAACGTCTATTGGTGCCTGACACCTTTTCTAAACGCAGCACGACACCGTTCACTGCAGTACAGCACGTGCTCCCAGTTGCGGGACCATTTCTTCCGCCACGCAAACTCCCGCTGACAATGCACACAGGTTTTCTGGGGCAGATTTGCTTTCTGATGAGCCATGGCGATGACATCCGGTTAAGGCTGGCACGAAAATTCGGAGTGCCTGCATT
>JBDKIW010000056.1:0-2820 GCA_039796955.1 Planctomycetota bacterium | reverse complement strand
CTACGCCATGCTCCCGGGCATTGTTCAGCATGATGTGGTCGAACTCACTCCGGACCACCTGCCACGTCTGAGAACACTCGTGGGGGTTGTTGTCTTCGAAATAGAACGGCGCCGACGCCTTCCCGTTGTAGCTGACAAACTGGACGCTGCGTTTCTTCACAAAACGACTGCCCTTCAGTTTGGGCAGCATGTTCAGCCGCTTCAGGACCCAGTAGGTCTCCGGAATCAGCGATTCACCCACATGAAAACGAGGAAAATGGTCCCGTTCGAACAACTGGACGTTCAACCCCTGTTGAGCCATCAGGGTGGCCACCGTTGAACCTGCCGGGCCACCGCCGATCACAACTACGTCTGCCTCTGACACCAGTTCCGGTACTGCACTGATCATTGGGTCACCTGTCGTCGACAATGATGTTCTGCGATCCTGAATGCCAAAACGGCTGCCTCACCGTTTCTCTGATCCTAGATTGGCCATCAACAGTTGTCCAGACAACTATTCGTCAGACGACAATTCTTTCTTCCCTTTTTTCAGCAGAAATGAACGTTTTCGAGGACCAGAAGGTCCGAATTCTGATTCCCCGTGGGCAGAAAAAGGGGTCAGGTACCAATAGTGCGGAGCACCCTTCGGGCCATTTGGCTATTGGTACCTGACCCCTTTTTCTGCCTGCCCCTTTTTCTGCCCGCCGCCATCCCAAAGTGTAGTTACGGTTGCAGGCGTGTCAGCCCCTTTTGTCCGGCGACCAGCAGGTCATCCGAGCTCGGATGTCGCGCAAGGTTAAAAATTCGACCGCAAGGTGTCGCGCTTTCTCCCAGAAGTCGAAGACTGGCCACGTCCAGACTTCGCACCGTCCCGTCGTCACTGCCAGCATAGATTCGCGTTCCGTCGACAGAAAACGCCAGACTTCGCGCAATATGCGGCAACTTCACGAATCGCAGCATGCGACCAGTTTCCGGGTACCAGAGACGTACAGTGCGGTCGTCACCTGTTGATGCCAGCAGCAGAGGCGCGTCGGTTGTGTTGGGCGTACCAGTGACTCCCTCCCATTTCATCAGAGTCGCCAGATCGTTGACGGCTGCCACATGATTATTCATGGTCCGTTGCGGTCGTCCATCCACGGGATTCCAGAGCTGCAGAGTCTGATCCGTTCCCGCCGAAACCACCAGCGAATCAGAAATTCGCTGCAACGCCAGCACGGCCCCGGAATGTCCCCCAAACTGCTGTTCGATTCGGCGAGTTTCCCGATCCATCACGTAACACACGGACTGCGCAGTCGCAGCAATCAGTTGTTTTTCGCCGTTTGTCAGTTGAACCCTGAGCACCACATCCTCGCCGATATCCAGCGTCTGGCTGCGTCCCGTGGTCAGATGCAGCTCAACGACACATCCGGATTCGCTCGGCGTCCCTCCGGCAATCAATAACGTGCTCTGGTCAGCCGTCAGCAGCAAGTCATGGATATTCTCAACCGGAGCCGCAAAGGTTCGGCGTGGGTTCAGCTGCGGCCACTCAAACTCAGTCACGCCGGCCTGCGAGCCTGCAAAAACGGTTCGGCCATCAGCCGAGAAGATCGCGGCCGTCCATGGGGCGTCTGTCGGTTCCCCCAGACACCACTGCGATCCTGACATCCACACCACCAGCAACACCAGGATTCGCAGCATGCAACACTCCTGTGGAACAGAACAGCATCTCATGACGTCTCCCTGAAGACGGGTTATCCTGCTGCGGCCGACAAACTCACGGTCCTGCCCGTCGCATCAACCGGGAACAGTGAACATCCAATTCGCGTCTTACCGGCATCTCCTCGCGCTGTTACAACAACTGGCGAATCAATCGCCCACCCTGATTGACTCGAATCGGGCGGCCGTCTGCAGTCACGAACTCGTGGGCAGGATCGATCCCCAGCAACGTATAAATCGACGCGGCCAGATCGCTGGGTGTCACCGGATCTTCCGCCGGACTTTCCCCGATGCGATCACTGGCTCCAATCACCTGACCACCAGGAATGCCAGCTCCTGCCAGAACAACGCTGAAAACACGAGGCCAGTGGTCGCGTCCTCCCCGCGAATTCAGCTTCGGAGTCCGCCCGAATTCTCCCATGGCAATGACCAGAGTTTCCTCGAGCAAGCCGCGCTCGCTGAGGTCACTGATCAGGGCCGAAAACGCAGCATCAAACACGGGAATCAAACCAACCCCGACTTTCGCGCCTGAAAAACCCTCTTTCAGTGGCAACACCAGATTGTCATGGGTATCCCATCCGGCATTTGTCACCGTGACAAACGGAACCCCTCGTTCCACAAGTCGTCGAGCCAGCAGGCAGCTCTGCCCAAACATGCGTGGTCCATAGCGAGCACGCACTTCATCCGGTTCCCGGGTGAGATCGAAGGCCTGCGTTGCTTCAGGGGACAACAGCATGCGGCAGGCCTGCTCGAAGGCGACGTCGGATCCGAGCCGGCCACCGGATGTGTCTGTCGACGGATCACGTGCTCGATCGAAGGCACGCACGAAATCCCTCCGTCGGTGCAGCCGCGATTCATCCACTTCTGCAAATAAGCTCAGGTCCCGTACCCGAAAGTCGGCCTTCGAAGGATCGCCCCCCGTCGCAAAAGGCCGAAAGGCACTGTCGAGGAATCCCGAGCTTCCGGCATTGCCTTCAGGAATGGCAATGAACGGTGGCAGCAGTCCCGTTCCCGGTCGCTGTCGCGCAACAACAGAACCAAACTCAGGATACTCAAGCACCGGTGACGGCTGATATCCGGTCATCAGGTACTGATTGGCCAGCCCGTGCTCCCCAAGCGGTGAGGTCATCGAGCGAATCACCGCAA
>JBDKIW010000055.1:0-2933 GCA_039796955.1 Planctomycetota bacterium | reverse complement strand
TTACTGGGCGCGGGACTTCCACCAAACGGACTTCAACATGCCTTCAACGCAGACAATCCGGTGGCCCCTTTGCTCATGGCGGGGCTCGCGCTCCCGGTCTACGCCACACCGATGCTGGCCATGTCGCAGCTGGGATCCATGTTTCAACACGCAAACTCGATCGGCGCAGCCTTTGTACTGCTGATACTCGGGGCCGGTGTTAACCTTGGCGGCATCGGCTGGATGTACGCGGAATTCGGATTTCGTCGTACCTCCGCCTGGCTGCTGATGCTGTTGAGTATTGTGCTGGGGCTGGCCTACTGTGTGGACAAACCTCTTTTTCCCCGCGATGTCGAACCGGCCAATCACACTCATGCCTTTGATATCTACTGTCGCCCGTTTTCCGATACGGAACTTAATCCAGCGATGGCGTTTCAGACAAAGCTGGAGCGAGATGTTCCTGCATGGCAGTGGCGTCCGCTGATACTTCTGGCCACACTCTCAGTCGGCGGTCTGATTGTGAAATCCATCGATCGCCAGGGACGCCTTGACCGCTGGCTCGAAAAGGCAACCGATCCCGCAGGTCCCGCTCGGTACGACACCGTGATTCCAGCTCCGGTGCTGGGACTGATTGCCCTGTCAGGGCTTGTCGCCATCAGCATCGCCGGCTGCTTTACGTACTATCCCAATCCCGCCGAGACTCTGGAAATCATGACCGACGCGCGGATCGGTACACTCAGTGCAGCACTCACGATGAACCCAGTGGAAACAAAATACTGGGCGGAACGTTACGATGACTGGTCAAGAAAACTTGAGGTGGGTGCATGGCTGCGGCTGGGGTCACTCAGCGAATACCATCGCTGGAGGACGCGAATTCTTCGGATGCAGCTTGAGGAACTGGAGCATGAGGTTGAAGATGGTGAACGCGAAGCTGTAACGCGTCTGGTGGCTGCGATTTCGCGATCCCATCGTCGCATGCGACGTGCGTTTCTTGAGGAATTCAGATAGCAAGCCAGGAATGGCGAGATCTGAAATCTGAGTGTTCAGGGAGGTTTTTGGGGGACACCTGAAGTGCTGTCTCTCTGGCGGATTCGGCAGTGAAAACATCACGATTGTCCGTTTCGTTGAAGCGAATGGCGGCGATGGGCCGGGACATCAGCCTTTTGCCAGCTCTGGTAACGGCCAGGGATCGCTGCGTGTCCACGGGGACGCAGACGTCATTGCCGGTGGCGAATCAGAGCCGGGGTTTGTAGGATAGGTGTTCCCCCGGTGCTGAACAGAGTCGCTGAGGGATTCCGCGAAACGACAGGTCTGTGGGCATGCTTCACGACCGAGAGGTGGCCATGTCCGCCCCGGTGCCCGGCCGCATCGAGACGTTTCGCGGTTGATATTCCTGTTCTCCAGCCTGTTGCCAAAGGAGCTTCTGCGACATGACAGCTACTGCCATGATTCGAAGTTTGATGATCGCCTTCGCCTCTGTGCTGCTCGTTCCCGAAGGAATCGACGCCGCAGAGACTGTCAGCATTCGTCAGACCGATTCCTCAACCCTGACGATCACAGTGAACGACCAGCCGTTTACGATCTACAACTACAGTTCCCAGCTTCCCAAGCCGTTTTTTCTGCCGGTTACAACGGCCGGCGGCGTTGTGCTGAATCGGGCGCTGGAGGATGCTTCGGATGCGGATCATCCGCACCACAAGGGCATCTGGAATGCCATCGATGAAGTCAACGGGGTCAAATTCTGGGCCGAAAAAGGTGTGATCCGAAATACGGCGGTTGAGATTCTGACGGCCAGTGGACCGAAAGCATCCTTCAGGGCCACGAACGAATGGCGGCATCCGGAATCGGGTCGCCCCGAGGTTCTGGAGACAGTGACCGTTACCATTTATCCCAATCGACTGCTGGTGTACGACATGACGTTTTCGGCGCCCACAAACAACGTGGTGTTCGAAGACACCAAGGAAGGCTTGTTCGGCTTCCGCGTCGCGCCTTCCATGAAGGAAAAAAACGGCGGTCGGGTTGTCGCCAGTGATGGATCAAAAACCACGGCTCAATGCTGGGGCAAGCCCTTTTCGTGGGTGGATTACAGTGGTGAGGTGGGTGGCAAAACCGCCGGTGTGACGATCATGGATCATCCCGAAAATTTCCGCCCATCCCGTTATCACGTTCGCGACTACGGCTTGTTTTCGATCAGTCCATTCGGCGAAAAGGCTTACACAAACGGGGCTCAGGACGCTAAGCCCGTGGAGTTGAAACCCGGAGCCAATCTGCGACTGCGTTATGCGATGTATTTTCACGATGGTGATGCGGCCGGTGCCGGCATCGAATCGGCATGGCAGCTCTTTTCCGGAAAATGACGGTCCTCGCAATAAATCTCCGCGGCAGCGCTGATGTTTCGCTGCTGCGGAGCCTGCCTTGTGGCCGGGGTTTCCGGACGGTCGATGGTCAAGTCCGTCTGTGTCCCCAATTTCAGTGACTCCGAGCGAGTTTTCATCCCTGCCACGGCCGCCTTCGTGCAGAGTTTCCCTGACAGAGAGTTTGATTCCCTGTGCCCGTGCATCTGCTGTTTCCCTTGTTTTCCAGTTTCGTATTTGTGTTCGGCATGTTGTTCGCCAAGCAGGCGATTGCTCGCGGGGCAAGTCCCTGGACCGGAACATTTCTGGCGAACTTCTGGCTGGGCCTGTTCTGGTTGATCGTCGGGCTGCAGCAGGAGCAGATGCTGCCGCTCGGTGACTGGTGGCAGGCCGCCCTCGTCGCCGTCTGTTTTGTTGCCGGGCAGATGTTCACGTACATGGCTTTTCAGCAGGGTGACGTGTCCGTCGCAACACCGGTATTCGGAGTGAAAGTCATTATTGTGGCGATCATTCTGGCCGTACTGACCGACGAAGCGATCTCTGGTCGAGTCTGGACCGGTGCCGCGCTGGCCACGCTGGGTGTTGGATTCATTCAGGCGG
>JBDKIW010000054.1:0-5857 GCA_039796955.1 Planctomycetota bacterium | reverse complement strand
GAATTCGGAACAGCGGGTCATCGAAGGTCCAGTTGTAGTGTCCGGGAATGCTGACGAAGACACGTCCCGGTTGATGATCCCGCACCCACATCTGCGGAGTCTGCTGGCCGTCTTCCACACTGCTGGCGAGCAGCGTGATGTCTTCCGAGACTCCTGTCAGTTTCCAGTAGCTTTCATCATACAGCTGCAAGCGGTCAAAGTTACGCACAATCGGATGGTCGGTGTTGTGGATGTCCAGCGTCAGCGGACCATGGCGAAAGGCAATTCGGCCGCCCCATGAGGCCAGGCCGATACGTTTGGAGAATGCCTGCACGTCGTCATTACCGTTTACGGCCCAGTGAATGTACACGGCTCCACCGCCACGCTGCAGAAACTGATCCAGTTTTTCCGGACGCGGGGAACTGAAACTGCCCTTCTGGAAAAAGATCAGCACATCAGCGGCCGCCAACAGCGTGTCGTCCGGAAACTCGCGCACCGAAGTGACCTGCAACTGTTCGGCTGAGGATAGCAGTTCGTACCACGCCGATCTCCATGCCGGATAGTCATGCTCGCCGGGGCCATGATCCTTGACGCCGTCGATGAGGACGAGGTGCAGTGGTCGGAGTGGTGCGACGGGCTGACTGCCTTCCAGGGCTGCAGCGACTTCCGCGCGAGTTCGCAGAGGGGGGGCGGTCAGTGGCGAGTCCAGCGGCATCCGTGGTGGCGGTGTCATCAGGTAGGTCAGCAGATCCCGCAGTTGTTCGGGGGACAGCTTTTCGAGAATTCCCTGCGGCATCACAGAAACGGCGGATGGCTTGATTTCTTCAATTTCTGAGCGATCCAGAACGGTTGAACGTCCCTGCGTGTCCCCCAGAATCCACTGTTCTCCTTCTGTCCTCAAAACGCCTGTCAGCACACGGCCATCTTTCAGTACGATCACCTGGCTGACATAGTCGGGATTGATCGCAAATCCCGGATTCTGAAGATCGCGCATGACCGAGGCGTAGTCGCGGTGAATCAGGTTACCAAGGTCTGGTCCGATTACGGCACCAGTACCGTTTACGGCATGACATTTGAAACAACCAGCCGCTTCGCTGTGAAAGACTCGCCGCCCGCGGCCCCAGCTGCCGCCCTCAAGTTCCCTGATCCGGGGTGAAGCCGCGAGACTTTCCGAAGCCGGTGTTGGGGCCTGGTCCGGTACCCATGGCAACACCAGCCGGTGCAGGGGGAGCGGTCGCTGCGTTTTGTCCTCGTTGGTGTGCCAGGTGATGCCTAACTGCGGAAGCACGGAACTGGTTTTCAGCGTGAGCGTCCAGTGGACGAGACTCTGCAGGTCATTGGGTGTGCTCCACGTCGCCGTCCAGCGTCCGTCGTGCTGGCGGGAGGTGACCGGAAGAGCTGTTTGCGATGCGTCGGCGAGCGTTGCGGACAACGAAAATTCCCGATCAGCGCTGACCGTCACCGCAACCGTTTCGGCAGGCCATTCGTAGTCGATGGAGGCGCCCGGCTGTATCGCAGGACGCAACATGCTGCGCAGGTCCAGTTTGCCACTCAGCTCAAGGTTTCCGTCCTGTTGCAGCAGTTCCCACAGTCCGTCGTGGCCGGCGGAACCCTGCGTGAGGGTTCGTGACACCTGCAGGTCCGGGTGCGGAATCCAGCCGGAGACCGTGCCAGGAACGGGGCTGGCCGAGTCAACTCCCCAGCGTACCTGAACGCCGATGGGCGACAGGTCAACGTCCACCTGAGGATGTTGCGGTACGTCTACGGCCCGCTCATTGGTTGCCGACGATTTCCAGGGCAGGGAAAGTGCCAGATGGGTTCGACCGGGAACCGGCTCTGTATTGATTACCAGAGTCCGCAGGTCGGTGGTTAAGGCCGCACTGCCAACAGCCAGGCGTTGGCGTGGCTGCAGCTGCTGTGCTCTGACCACTGCGTACGGCGGGACCAGATTTTCAAATCGATCGCCCGCTCGGACATGCTGTCCGTATTCCACAATCAGCTGATCCGCCAGTCCTGTGAGGGCTGCCGGGTCCACAGGTCGATCAAAGGCCACTCGGAGTTCCCGTGCGCCTTCTGACCACGCGGCCACGGGACGTGGAGACGTCGGTTGAGTCATGCGGACTCGGAACAGCCGCCCTGTCCCTGTGGGACCTGTCCCCCAGTCCGGAGGGCCACTGTGACAGGCAACAATCAGGTCCCCGGCAGGAGACACACACTGGTCAACCGTCAGCATCTGCAGGCAGGCGATCAGCTGTGTCTTTGCGATGTAGCCCGCGTCCGATTTGATCAGAGTGGTTCGCCAGATTTTGCCACGCGATTCACCGGCAATCAACGCATCGCCGGACCAGTTGCCGGGACCGAAGACCGGTCCGCCGTTCACCGACTGATTGAAGACCATTCCACAGGTGGACTGGTGCTGGGGACCGAAGTCAAACGTCGATGGCTCATCAATGACCCCCGGGTTGTATTTCGGGTGCCGGGGCGGAAAGCCGAAGTGCTGTTTGCCAGTGGGATTGACACCGGCCGCCGGAGCATCCAGTCGGATGTGGAGCAATTCGTCGAGGGGATTGCCGTTGGAAAGCCACGTGGCCCCTTCCTGGTCTGTGCAGAACAGGTCTCCCTGCTGGTTAAAAGCGAACGCGATTGGAAACCGAATGCCCGTGCAGATGGTTTCACGGACGCTGAAGTCCGGGGACACGCGCTGAACCGTGCCACGGTCGCTGTGAATGTCCCAGGCCGAACGCCCCTGCTCGTCCACCAGCCATGCATTGGCGTAGTTTGCTGTGCCGAGGCCGAAGTACAAACTGCCGTCCGGTCCCATGGCCAGACCGGTGGCGTCCACATTCTGCGCAATCTCCTGCCACCCGGTGGCCACCACTCGCTCTGTATCCGCGATGTCGTCGCCGTCCGTATCCGTGATCAGTGTGACTTTGCCTTTCGATGCCACAAAGGCTCCACGACCGTACGAATATCCGGGAGGTGTTAGTAGCAGCCCTATGGGGCCGCGCAGGCTTCCCGTGTTTTTGTAGAACACCCTGGAAGAATCTTCGACCCCATCAGCATCGGTATCACGCAGGTGGTGCAGGTCGCCGTTGTAGCCCAGCGTCACCAGCACGCCGTCTTCACGGTAACGCACATTGTTCACGTTGGTCAGTTGAACGGGAAGTTCCGTGACATCAAACCCCGGCACCAGCATCTGAATTGGTGGTGGGTTCACTGCCGGAACCAGTGGAACTCCGACCGTTGCATTGTTGGGCAGAGTACCGGGCAAGTCCGCTGCCAGCTTCGCATATTTCTGGAGCAGCGAGCTTCTCAGTTGTTCCGCTTCACTCTCCGACACGACTCGGTCAAAGACAAGGAGTTCTGCCAGATCTCCGTGGAAGGGCCCGCGGACCTGCTGAGCTCCCGGTCCGTTGGTGTAGTACCGGGCTCCGAGTGTCAACTGCTCAAGTGCCAGCTCGGCTGGTTCCCAGACGCGTTCTCCCTCAAGGCGACCATCCATGCGAAACTGAATGCGACGGGCAGCTGCATCGGCGACCATTTCCAGCACATGGACCGTTCCGAATGGTGCGGATGTGGTCAGCAAGTCGCTGGCACCTCCAAACCCGCGGCCTTCCACGTTGATCTGATCCAGTGCTCGTCCCGGACCGGGACCCAGATCCAGAGTCAATCCGGATTCGTAGTCTCGCCGTTCCGGCGCATTGGCCGCGAACAGGCCACGAAAGTCACCGGCGTTGGAGTGGGGGGCGGCCACCAGAAATACCGAAACCGATGAGGCACGCAGGCCTGTGTTTTCCAGACGAAGATAGTCATTCTCGCCGTCAAATCTCAGGAACCAGGTGTCGGCCTGTTGCAACGCGCGGGGCTGACGCTGGGCGTCCGGCTGCACGAAATCCGCTGTGCCGCCGGCCAGATTTTTCAGGTGTGCCTGCAGATCCCCCGGCTTGCGGTCGTTCACCGGGGCGTTGGCGTCCAGCCAGACGCGCAGTCCGGCAGGCTGCGGTTTGGCCGGACTGGGCGACTGTGCGAGGCACGACGGCAACCCGAGACCAATCCACGTTCCGACTGTGGCCAGAGACCACACAACCAGTTTCATGCTCAACATTTGCACAGGAGCCTGACTTTCCGGAAAGTTGCCAGTCGACCGCGGCCATTTGTCCACGTGCGAACTCGGTCGGATGGTTCTTCATCCCGATGACAACAGAGACACTTTGACCTTCAGCCCGGTTGCACCGTTAAGGATTTGCTGCCGGCTTTTCGACGGCAGGGACCAGTCGCACGTAGTCAATGGCGACCATGTGCGATTTCTGAGCCGCCGGGTTGGCGCCGGTAATCTCCAGCGTCAGTCGGTGAACACCCTTCGAAAGGGGAATCCGATTCCATGTCAGCACGCCCGTCGTCACGACGTCCGGATCATTGAACAGGTCGACGCCGGGGTCCAGTACGGTCTGGTCGATCAGGACTTTGACGATGCCATAGTCCCGAGCTCGTGTCATGACCAGTTCCACGTCCCAGAGCCCGTCCTGTTCGACAACGATCTCCACTCCAAGTCGATCTCCGGGGCCAGCTCCAGTCCACCACAGCTGATCATTGCCGCTCCAGCGATCTGCCCGGAAGGCGGACATTCCCTGGCTGATGGCATTGCCGGCGGTCTTTTCGACGATCTTCAGGGCTTCGCCTTCCTGAGCTCCCGGAACACGTCCCGTGGCCGGGTTGATTGGTGACTTCGGACCGGACAGGGCGACCTGCCCCGGGCTGGCGAGGTACCGGATCAGGTCCCGCACTTCATCCTTCGTCAGCGAATCCAGCTGGCGTTCAGGCATCATCGAGGTGTTGCTGAGGCTGCGTTCCTCAATCTCTGACTTTGGAATCACAACCTGATCGTTGATCGTCTGAATGGTCAGAGCACTCTCCGTTTCCTTTTTCAGCATCCCCTGAATGACTCGGCCATCCTGCAGTGCCAGCACGGTGACCTGGTAGTCGCGTCCGACAACGGAGCTTGGGTCGAGTATATTTTCGAGGATGTAATCCAGATTGGCGCGATTGGATCCAGTGATGTCCGGACCGATTTCTCCACCCGTTCCAAACAGACGATGACAGTTCTGGCAGGTCTTCGAAAATATGCGACGACCGTTTCCGGCGCTGCCCCGGGCAAGCTCCTTCGCCGTCAGATACTGCTTCCACGTTTCCTGCTCCGCCTTGCGGTCGGCCGAGGACTCCCGGATTTCTCCCCAGTTCTCTCGCAGCAGGTTTGTCAGCTCGTCATCTTTGAACGTCAGAATCTGCCGTACGTGCCATGCGTGCAGATCGCTGCCGGGAATTTCGCCACTGCCGATAGCGTCCAGCAGTCTCCGAGTCCATGTTGGACGAGAGACGAGAGTACTGACGGCGTCAGCACGAGCCGCGGCCGGCAGTGTCGCGTACTGCTTCAGCAGAACGGTGGGGGTTCTGTCATCTCCCAGTGTCGACAAGGCTCGAATCGCGGGGCCCTGCAGCTCCGCCTCACTCAGAACCGCGTCGCTCAGCAGCGTTGCGGTGGAGTCACGGTCCTGCCCTTTGACCAGCACCGCAAGGGCTCGCTGCCGCCGTGGCATGGCGGCTTTGTCATCAGCCAGCAGGCGTCGCAGTGTGCCGAACACTCGACGGTCACCGAAGATCACGGCCAGCTGGTCCGCACGATCCCGGATGGCTTCGGATTCACTCTTCTGCAGTTGCTCCCATGTGGCTGTCCACGCGAAAGGCATGGGAATATCAACGCGGCCTTCAAAGGCCGCCATCATCTCTTCAAGGATTAACTGCTGCTGCTCGACGGCTTTTGTTCGCCCCAGCAGTTCGACGACCGCCGGAACAGACTGATCATCGCTGGCTGCTCGACGAA
>JBDKIW010000053.1:0-15174 GCA_039796955.1 Planctomycetota bacterium | reverse complement strand
AGCTGCCTGCGTCCGTGACGGCTCTGCGAATTGATGTGCTGCCGGATGACAGTTTGCCGCAGCGAGGCCCGGGGCGTGCCGGCAACGGCAATTTTGTGCTGTCGGAACTGATCGCCAGAACCCGAGTCGCAGACATGGACGTGGCTGTTCCTCTGCAGAATGCCACCGCAACCTACGAACAGACTGGCGCTGCAGGGGCAAACCCCTGGGGTAAATGGGCGATTGCAGCGGCACTCGACGGGGATGAAAAGGGAAAAACCTGGGGCTGGGGTATCATGGAACAGGCTGGCCGGGTGAATTCCGGAGTCTTTGAAACGGTGATGGATCTGACTCTGCCGGAAGGTGGAAGTTTCACACTGCAGCTGGATCAGAACCTGGATAATCCCGGCCACAACATTGGCTGCTTCCGTATTCTGGCAGCCACGGCGCCAAGGCCACTGCGAGCGACGGAAATGCCGCCGGCGGCGATTGCCGCGATACTTGCAATTCCGGAGGCTCAGCGAACCGAAGAACAGCGCCGGGATGTGGCTGCGTATTATCGAACGATCGCTCCGGCACTGGCTTCCGTCCGTCAGCAACTGGCGGAGCTTGAGCAGCAGAAGCAGGCACTTGACGCCACCATTCCTTCGACTCTGATCACGGAAACGGTCGAGCCGCGAATGGTGCGAATTCTGCCAAGGGGTAACTGGATGGATGAAAGTGGCGAGATCGTCACTCCTGCCCTGCCCTCCGCTCTGGCACCAGAACCCATCGGCGATCGGCGACTGAATCGACTGGACCTGGCTCGCTGGATCGTTGCTCCTGAGAATCCCCTGACTTCCCGAGTACTGGTAAATCGCCTTTGGAAACTGTACTTCGGTGCCGGACTGTCGCGAAAACTGGATGATCTCGGTGCCCAGGGAGAATGGCCGACGCATCCGGAATTGCTGGACTTCCTCGCAACGGAATTTCGCCTGTCCGGATGGAATCTCAAACAGACCATCAAAGCCGTCCTGCTCAGTCGCATCTATCGTCAGTCCTCACTGGTTTCAAAATCACTACAGGAGCGGGACCCGTTCAATCGCCTGTTGGCCCGTCAGGGGCGTTTTCGGCTGGACGCTGAACTGGTCCGCGACAATGCACTGGAAATCAGCGGACTGCTGGTCAGGTCGATCGGTGGTCGCAGTGTGCGTCCGTACCAGCCTGCCGGGTACTGGGCTTACCTGAATTTCCCAACGCGGGAATGGCAGAACAGCAGTGGCGACGACCTGTATCGTCGCGGGTTATACACTCACTGGCAGCGTCAGTATCTGCACCCCAGCCTGCTGGCCTTTGATGCACCCAGCCGGGAAGAGTGTACGGCGGACCGGAATCGATCCAACACACCGCTGCAGTCGCTTGTGCTGCTGAATGACCCCTCCTACGTTGAAGCGGCTCGTGCTTTGGCGGAGAGAATATTGCAGGAAGGCGGCGAGACAGATCGCAGCCGATTGAATTATGCCTTTCAGCGTGCTGTCTCGCGAGATGTCACCGACGAGGAATCTGCGGTGCTGGAATCGCTGCTGAACGGTCATCGCGGTGAATATGCGGCGGACGCGGCATCTGTCGATGCGATCCTGACCGTTGGAGCCCGACCGGTCGCGGAAAATGTGGACCGCGTGCAGTTAGCGGCCTGGACCAGCGTCGCGAGGGTAATCCTGAATCTGCATGAGGTGGTAACCAGAAACTAGATGTCGGCGGGGTCAGTACAGCTTCCAGACGTTCGAAGTTGTACAGCCCTGCATGCACTGATTTGCGGTGATCGTTGAACAGCCGACGTTGCCTGCCACACTGTGGCCGGGCGACGATGATTCATTTTTCGGAACGATGGTTTTCAGGTTGGGTGAGGCAGACCGATGATTCAGTTTCCACAGCATGTGGCACGACGTTCCTTCCTGCAAACCGGCGGAATCAGTCTGGGATCCATGGCACTGACATCCCTTTTGCCGGGGTCCGTGTTGGCGCAGGATCAGGCGACTCTGCCCCGCTGGACCGGCGTACTGAATCCACCACATATGGCCCCGCGAGCCAAACGGATCATCTGGCTGTATATGGCCGGCGGCATGACTCACCTGGACACCTTTGATCACAAACCAAAGCTGGCAGAGCTGCATGGACAGCCCATGCCGGAATCTGTCACCAAAGGCCAGCAAATCGCTCAGTTGCAGGGACAGCAACTGAAATGTTTCGGACCGCAGCATCCCTTTCGACAGTGGGGCCAATCCGGGCAGTCACTGGCTGAGATCTGGCCCAAACTGGGAGCTCACTGTGCGGACGACCTGTGTATCGTTCGTTCATTGCACACGGACGCCATCAACCATGACCCAGCGCACACCTTCATGAACACCGGAACCATGATTCCGGGACGACCGGCAATGGGATCCTGGCTGCTGTACGGCCTTGGGGCTGAAACCGAAAGCCTGCCCGGTTTTGTCGTGATGGTCTCCACCGGCGGCTTTGGTCAGAAGCAGCCGATTGCTGCTCGACAGTGGCACTCAGGTTTCCTGCCGGGACAGTTTCAGGGGGTGGAATTCCGGGGTTCCGGCGACCCGGTGCTGTACGCAGGAAATCCCAGAGGCGTCAGCCAGAAGCAGCAGCGCGACGTCGTGGACGCCGTTCGACAACTGAATGGACTTGCAAATGCTCGACTGGAGGACCCGGAAATTGCCACGCGTATTACCCAATACGAGCTGGCATTTCGCATGCAGTCCAGCGTCCCGGACCTGATGGATGTCAGCAAAGAGCCTCAGCATGTTTTCGACCTGTATGGAACAAAAGGCGGCGATGGATCATTCGCCTCCAACTGCCTGCTCGCTCGACGCCTTGCCGAACGTGGCGTGCGGTTCATTCAGTTGTATCATCGGGACTGGGATCACCATGGCGCGGTGAAAGCCCATTCCGAAGGAACGGCCAGAGAAGTTGACCAGGGCGTCGCGGCACTGATCCAGGACCTGAAACAGCGAGACATGCTGAAAGACACGATTATTGTGTTCGGGTCTGAATTTGGCCGTACGCCGATGGCTCAGGGTGACGGTCGGGACCATCACCTGGCCGGATTCACCATGTGGTTTGCCGGTGGCGGTTTCCGCCCGGGATTCAGTTACGGCGCAACGGACGACCTCGGCTATCGCGCTGAGGAAAATCGGGTCTCCGTGCATGATGTCCACGCCACACTGCTGCATCTTCTTGGGATTGACCACGCACGCTTCACCTACCGATTTCAGGGCCTTGATGCAAAACTCACGGGCGTCGAAGAATCGCGTGTCGTGTCAGAGTTGCTGACATGAGCCGCGCGGCTTCAGTGCAGCCTGCCCCGATCGTCAGCGGTCCTCTTCGTATCCTCGTGCTGATTCACTCAGACGAGTACTGAGTGTGGGCCGTTTACCGGCAGGGAAGCAGCCGTCCAACGGCTCCAGTCCGCGTTGCACGCCGATCGTTCGGACCAGAATTTCGTGGGACGCACTGACAGCAGGTCGGATATGCCGAAACGATACGTCATTCTGCCACATTCCCCGGCAGTCGGCTGTCGATCATGATGCCGGGGTGCCCCGCAGAAACTGCTCTGCCAACGCAATTTCCTCAGCGACGACTTCTCGAAATGCCCACCGACAACTCATCACCTCGGCAATCCTCGTCGGCAGGTGCTCAGTAAATCGGGAAACCAGAAACTCCGGATGAAGATCCTGCAGACCGGGAAGTTGCGGTGCAAATGGTGATGAACGCAACAGAATGCTGCCATGCTGCAGAATTGCACCCCGCCGACGACGTTGAGCGCTTCCGACAAGTTTCGGCCCGGAGCAGGACACAATGTCGTTGGGATTGGATCGTAGAAAACAGAGAAAGGGTTCCGCATTTCTTTGTGCGGGGGGATTTGTGATCGCAGGTTCCGCAGCGATCGGCTCCGTGCAGCCGATTTCACTTCGCAGACCAGCTGGCGCCCCGCATTCTGCGAGGAGTTCAATCAGAGCCCGGTGAATCAGAACGTACAGCGAAGACGGCTCTTCCCGAATCGGGTGAGAATCCGGCAGGACACAGGAATAGGTCAGCTCGTGGTGGTGCAGAATAGCGCCGCCGCCGGACAGTCGGCGAACAGCGGGAAGTTCCGGAAACGGGTTCGCAGAAGACACCAGCCCGGACTCCGCCGCCTGAAAATAGCCCAGAGTGACGGTGGGTTCGCACCATTGATAGATCCGCAGCACGGAACGGGACCTGCGGGCGACCAGTTCAAGCAAAGCGGCATCCATTGCCATATTGAACGCCCCCGTCATAGGACGCGGGTCAATCAGCACATCAGCGTCAGGAAACGTGGCTGCGGAATTCATGTTGTGGACTCAAACAGTCAGGGACGTGGAAATCAGGGGAGTTGAAGATCAATCGACACAGGGGCATGGTCACTGACCTCCATCGCAGCCTCACGATGAATTGTTGCCGCTTTAAACAGGGGTCGGGCGGCAGAGTTGCACATCAGATAATCAATGCGCCAGCCTCGATCCAGTTCCCTGGCACGCCCGCGATTGGACCACCACGAATAGGGGCCCTGCAGATCTCCATGGAATTCGCGCACGAGGTCGTGCCAGCCATCCTGCAGAAGTTCGGAAAACCACGCTCGCTCATGGGGCAGAAACCCGGACGTCTGCTCGTTCGACTTGGCGTAGAAAATGTCTTTTTCGGTGTGAGCGATGTTGATATCGCCACCAAAGAAGAAGGGTGTGGCAGCAGTTCGCTGAGCAACCCACTGGCGAAACAGCGTCAGCCAGTCGTCCTTGACACGTTGACGATCGGGACTTGAAGAACCCGAGGGCAGGTAGACGCAGGCAAAATCAAGTCCGTCAATTCGCGCCTCGATCAACCGACCTTCGGTGTCCGCGTATTCGGAACTGACATGAGTGCTCAGGAGGGCAATGGGAGATCGCGACCAGATCGCAGTTCCGGAATATCCTGGACGAGTGGCCGGATTCCAGACGACATGCCAGCCCTCCGGGTGTTCGAACTCAGGAGGAAGTTGATGTGGTAAAGCCCGCACTTCCTGCAAAAGCAGCACATCAGGTCGAATTTCTTCGAGATGTTTCTGAAAACCCTTGCGGATTGCGGCTCGGATGCCGTTGACGTTCCATGTGGTGATACGCATTGAGTAAACCGGGTGTTTCGAAATATGAACGCGGAGGATCAGGCAACAAAAATGATTTTGGCGGATCGACCACTATGGCATCGGCGGGTGGCCTGAAAATTCGAAAGAATGAGGATTTTTTTTGTGATTCCACAAATCCACGGGCAAGACTTAACGTGGATCGGTGGGAAAACACTCCACCTCTGAAGGTCAGGAGAACATCCACCAACCCATCGCCGAATGCGGAATTTGGGTAATTCTGGCTATTTGCGCTGATTCAATAAATTTACGATCGATTACTCTTGAAAAACAGTTGTAACGAATACAAGAATGTTGCACGGGAATCCCTAAGAAAATTTCTGAGAATCACGGCTGTACAGTTGACGGGGCTGAGGGTTTCCCCGTGCGAAGCTTTTCCTGCTAATGCTCACGGGACTAAATACATGCGATCGTACTCCCTTCGTTCCACAATTTCGGCGGCAGCTTTGTTTGCCTCGACACTGGTTTCTTCCAATCCAGTGCTGCGTGCTGCTGAGGAAAAACCGGGGACCGCGGAAGAATCGCGAGTCGCTGCGGCAGAATCGGAGAAAGAGAACGAGCGAAAGGAACTGGACGGTGACTCCGGCCTGTCCTCCATTCTCTCGCGACCGCTCAGTGCGGCGCCATCAGCGCCGCAACCACCTTCGCGGATTCGGTTGCTGACACCGGAGGAGATTCTGAAGAATCGATCCCATGAGATTGTGCTGGATGCCGACGGAGCGTTCGTTGGTCGCATCTTTTCAATTACGGCTGAGGGACTTGCACCAGCCCCTGGGATGCAGGTGAAACTGCTCACCCATGGTGGTTTGGCCGCGGAAACAATGACGGATTCAACCGGACGATTTTCGGTTTCCGGTCTGAAGCGTGACGTTGGTGGCGTTGTGGCGATCGGCCCGGCCGGCATGGTTGTGTACGGCGTTCGTATGGTGGAAGCCACCCCGGAGCAGCCGGCGGATAAGGAAGTCGATGTGGAATCAGCGGCAGTACTGGCCGCGGATTCGGCTCTTGCTCAGAAATTGATGAAGAGTGCCATCGGTGTGCGGGACCTGCGGTTTAACAGCAAGCTACTGGTGAGCGACGAGGAGTTCCCGTACGGCGAAGGCAACATCGCAACGAGCCTCAGCTACGACAGCGTTCAGATTGCTGCTGATGGAAAAGTCTACGGTCAGGTCAATCTGCTCGATGAGCGGACCGGACGTTACCGTGAAGTGCTCAGCATGAAGGTGTACTTCCTGAAGGACGGCGAGGCCGTTGGGACGGCACGGGTTGCTCCGAATGGATCGTTTGCCGTGGCCGGCCTGGTTCCCGGAGTTCACAGTCTTGTGGGTGTGGGGCGCGACGGTGTTTTTGGCATGGGCATTGAAGTTCTGCCATTCAAAGCCGCTGCCGCTGGAGACTATGTTCCTGTCAGCATGTTCCTGACTACGGAAGTTGCCGTGGCTCCGATTGGTGCTCAAAACCTGAACCAGGCAAATTTTGACAGTTATTTCGGAGCAGACTCCGGGGCTGTTGAAGCGACAGACGCAGTGGCGGCAACTGCTGCAGCGGCCCCTGCAGCGCCCACGGGATCCGGGGTCGCTGGGACCTCGGGCGGTGGCGGTGGTGGTGCCAGCGGCGCGGGATTGGCCGCGGGAATCGCTGGTGGCGGCCTCGGTGCTGTTTTGGGTGCGGCAAGTGATAGTGGTCTAAGTGGTGGCGGTTTCAGTAACAACTGCCCTCCGACAACTCCATCCCAGTGAGCAGTTGGCTCAACCGAACTCTCTGAAATCTCGGGCGGGTTCCGGATCAAACTGATAGACAAATTACAGAAACCTCGCACTTGTGGCGAGGTTTCTGCGTTGACGGGCGCTGGTGTGACCATTGTGAAAGCCCAAAGTATTTGCAGCACGGCTGGAAAGCTACTTTTGAGGGCGGAATGCCTTGCAATGTTCCGGATTGGTCTCCAGCCGCGGTCCCTCCAGCAGATCAATGCAGTAGGGGATGGCGGGCATCACGGCTCCCAGGCAATCCCGAATTGCCCGTGGCTGACCAGGCAGATTGACGATCAGCGTCTGTCCCCGAATTCCGGCTGTCTGTCGACTGAGAATGGCAGTCGGGACTTTTTCCAGCGAAACCTTGCGCATCAATTCGCCAAAACCCGGCAAAAGTTTGTCGCAGACATCCATGGTGGCCTCGGGGGTCACGTCACGAACGGCAGGACCCGTTCCTCCGGTGGTGATGATCAGGCAGCACTGGCAGTCATCGGCCAACTGTTTTAGTTCTGACGCGATCAGATGCCGATCATCAGGGATGACACGGGAAATCGGGGTCCATGGGGAAACCAGCAATTCCTGCAGGTAGCTGACAATCGCTGGCCCTCCCAGATCCTGATACTCGCCCCGACTGGCTCGGTCAGAAACAGTCAGAATTCCGATGTTGGCCGCGTTTTTCATGATTCCAGAGAGACCGATGGGGGTGGGGCGGATAAAAATGACTCCCGGAAAAGGGGCTTCGGGAGCGCCGGAATTGTTTCCCATTCGTGGCAGTCTGTCTATCATGCAGCACGGTCCGGGAGCGATGATGGTAAATTGCTTCCGATTTCTGAGAGCAATTCATTAGAATGTCAGCCCTGTGACTGGCTGAAGTTCAGCCGGTACTTCTGGTTTTCGGGCCTTCTGATTCCTGCAGCTTTCGTGTTCGTTCCGCGTTGTGCGGGATTCGGACACCGTGCAGTGCAGACTGCCTTTGTTAACGGCAACAATCATGTCCAACTCAGCGTCGATTCCCACGTCAGCACCACCATTTCTTGACTCTGCCAATGCAGACGCGCATGCGGCAACGCCAGCTGCCCTGCCCCGCGGTCGCGGCCGAGTCGACGTGGGAACACAGAATCTGGAGTTTGCTGAGACCCAGCTGGAAAGTTACCTGCGTGACCGCAACTCGGTGTCACCAGACTGGCGTGATTACTTTGACGAACTCAAGGTTGCCGATTCCGGCCTCACTGCCGAATCGATGACTGCGCCGTTTCAGGCGGAAAGCATTTTCCGCAAAACATCGGGTGGCCGAGTGGATCCGTCCGCGTCCGACGCCGCTGTGTTGCAGGAACGACTTGAGCAACTGATCCGCAGCTATCGTGTCCGCGGACATATCGTCGCCAAAATCGATCCACTCAACGCCGAACGTCCGCGTCCCGCAGAGCTCGACGCTGAGTTCTACGGGTTTTCTGAAGAGCACATGGATCGCCAGTTCTCCACCCAGTGGTCTGGTGGTCCGGACGTCCGGACTCTGCGTCAGATGCTGGCCTGGCTGCAAAACACCTACTGCCGCTCCATTGGCGTGCAGTTCATGCACATTGACAGCCTGCCGGTTCGCCAGTGGCTGGAAGATCGCATGGAACGCACTGCGAACCGCCTGCGGTTGTCGCGGGCCGAACAACTGCGGATCCTGGAACGTCTGAGCGACGCCGTTGTCTTCGAAGAATTCGTTCAGAAGAAGTACGTCGGTGCGAAGAGCTTTTCGCTGGAAGGTGCTGAAAGTCTGATTCCCCTGCTCGACATGGCAATCGAACGTGCCGGCAGTCAGGGAATTGATCTGATGGTGCTGGGCATGGCGCACCGCGGCCGACTCAACGTCCTTGCCAACATCATGGGCAAGAGTCCTTCGAAGATCTTCCGGGAATTCGACGACGTCGACCCTCAATTGAAGATGGGGCGTGGCGATGTAAAGTATCACCTCGGCTACAGCTCGGATCGCATGACGTCGTCCGGCCAGAGCGTGCACCTGACGCTGTGCTTCAACCCCAGTCACCTCGAATTTGTCAATCCGGTTGCACTTGGGCGGCTGCGAGCGAAGCAGGATCGCGTCAAAGATCTGGATCGTCGTAAAAGTTGCTGCATTCTGATCCACGGTGATGCGGCCTTCGCCGGAGAAGGTGTTGTTCAGGAAAGTCTGAATCTCAGCGAATTGCCCGGCTATCAGACTGGCGGTACGTTGCACATCATCGTGAACAACCAGATCGGTTTCACCACATCGCCCTCCGAATCTCGTTCCTGCACCTATGCCACAGACGTGGCGCGGATGCTGCAGATCCCGATCTTTCATGTCAACGGGGAAGATCCGGAAGCTGTAGCTCAGGTCGTGCAGCTGGCCATGGATTTCCGGCAGCGATTCCAGCGTGACGTCATCATCGACATGTACTGCTTCCGGCGTCGTGGCCACAACGAAAGTGACGAGCCATCGTTTACCCAGCCAACGATGTATCAGGTCATTCGCGCTCGCCAGACCGTCTTCAACAGCTTCCTCGATTCACTGGTCAGCCTCCGTGAAGTTTCACGCGAAGAAGGACTGGACATCGTTGCCCGCCGGGCACAAATCCTTGAAGCCGAACTGCAGGAAGCCCGCAAGGAAGGATTTAAGTATCTTGAAGACACTGGCGCCGGCATGTGGAAAGGCTACTTCGGAGGGCTTGTGCGGAACGCAGACGCCCCTCCCACAGCCGTGTCCGCAGCCCGTTTGAAAACGATCATGAGTGCCCTCGCCACACCTCCCGCCGGCTTCACGCCGCACCCGAAAGTGGATGCCGTGTTGAAACTGCGTCGCGAAATGGGTGCGGGTGAAGCGTTGTTCGACTGGGGTGGCGCTGAACTGGCCGCGTTCGGAACGCTGGTCGCCGAAGGCACCCGACTGCGTTTCAGCGGTCAGGATGTGCGCCGTGGCACCTTTAGTCATCGCCACGCCGGTCTCTATGACACAAAAAATGGCCAGGCATGGATCGGTCTGCAGGAAGTCGCCGCCGATCCGGACCTCGTCGAAATCTACAACAGCCCGCTGTCTGAAGTGGGTGTTCTGGGCTTTGAGTACGGCTACAGCCTCGACTGCCCGGACGGGCTTGTCGTCTGGGAAGCCCAGTTCGGGGACTTCGTCAACGTCGCTCAGGTCATCATTGACCAGTTTATCGCCAGCGCCGAGGACAAATGGAAACGCCTCAGCGGCCTTGTCATGCTCCTGCCACACGGCATGGAAGGCGCGGGCCCCGAACACTCCAGTGCACGACTGGAGCGATTCCTGGCCATGGGCGCTGACGACAATATTCAGGTGGTCAATCCCACAACCGCATCGCAGTACTTCCATCTGCTGCGGCGACAGGCACTGCGGTGGTGGAAAAAGCCGCTTGTTGTCATGAGCCCGAAGAGTCTGCTGCGATCGCGTGACGCCGCGTCACCGATTTCCGAACTCACCGAGGGGACTTTCCGCGAAGTCCTTCCTGACAACACTGTTAACCCGGAAAAGGTCACTCGCGTGCTCCTCTGCTCCGGTAAGCTCTACTATGAGCTGGCCGCACAAAGGGAAGCACTCAAACGTGATGACGTTGCCATTGTACGGATCGAACAGTTGTATCCCTTCCCGGTCGCGGCCCTGCAGGAAGCGCTCGCGAAGTACTCACCTTCGGCGTCATTTTTCTGGGTTCAGGAAGAGCCCAGAAATCAGGGAGCGTGGGGCTTCCTGAGAATGCGGTTCGGCGAACGGTTGCTGGATCAGTACCCGTTCAGGGGTATCTCTCGTCCTGAAGCAGCCAGCCCGGCAACGGGATCCGCAACCAGTCACAAGATTGAACAGCAGAACATCCTTAAACAGGCATTTGAACTCGAATGAGCACTCAGGAAATCGAAATCAAAGTTCCCAGACCCGGAGAGTCCATTTCTGAGGTCATGATTGGTGAATGGTACATCAAAGAAGGTCAGTACGTTGCGGCTGACAGGAATCTTGTCGCACTCGAATCCGACAAGGCCACCTTTGACGTGCCCTCCCCTAAAGGCGGAATCCTTACGCGCGTCCTCAAAAAGGCCGGCGAGACCGCTCAGGTCGACGAGATCATCGGCTACCTGCAACCCGCGGAGGCCCCGGCCGCTGCTGCTCCCGTCGCGCCCGCGGCTCCCGCCGCACCAAGCACGACACCGTCAGCACCTGCTAAATCCGGAAGCGGCCATGTGATGCCAGCAGCCGAACGCGTGATGGCCGAAAATAACCTGCCCGCAGGCTCCGTTCAGGGGACCGGTCCAGGCGGACGCGTGCTGAAGGAGGATGTCATTCGTACCGTGAGTGCCGGCCCCGTTCAGGTCGGTGGCTCGCGAGAAACACGGTCCGTCCCGCTCAGCCCGATCCGACAAACGATCGCCAAACGTCTGGTTGACGCGCAACATACGGCGGCGCTGCTGTCCACGTTCAACGAAGTCGACATGTCAGCTGTGAAAAAGCTGCGAGAATCCTACAAGGACGCCTTCGAGAAGAAGTACAACGTCAAGCTGGGCTTCATGTCCTTTTTCGTGCGTGCCGTTGTTGCAGGTTTGCAGCAGTACCCCCAGCTGAATGCCCAGATGTCCGGCAAAAGTCTGACCTACTACAACTACTGCGACATCGGAATTGCCATCGGTGGTGGCAAAGGCCTGGTCGTGCCGATTCTCCGCAATGCCGAAAATATGAGCTTTGCGGATATCGAACTGGCCATCGTGGACTTCGCTGTTCGGGCGAAAAAGAATCAGATTGCCCTCGAAGAACTTGAAGGTGGCACCTTCACCATCACCAACGGCGGCGTCTATGGCTCCCTGCTGTCCACACCAATTGTCAACCCGCCGCAAAGCGGTGTGCTGGGCATGCACGGAATCTTCGATCGACCGGTAGCCGTGAACGGGCAGGTCGTGATCCGCCCGATGATGTACATTGCCCTGACCTACGATCATCGGGTCGTGGATGGTCGTGAAGCCGTATCCTTCCTGAAACTTGTGAAGGATCTCATCGAAGATCCCACACGGCTGATCCTGGAGGTCTGATCCACACTGCTCCGTTGACCACAACCGTCAACGCGGACGGCAAAGGCGGGCGACAAGTTCGCCAGGAACATTCAATCCATACGGCGATTCACTTGCAACAGGTTCACCGCCCGGGGAATATTTCTCCGGGCGGTTTTGTTTTTGAAGCCACAGACGCCAGCGCTGGTGCAGCCGGCACTGAAGAATTCATACAGAAGATGAGCGGTAAACTGATGTCTGACACATTTGATCTGATCGTTGTGGGTGCCGGTCCCGGAGGCTATGTCGCAGCAATTCGTGGCGCGCAACTTGGCCTGAAAGTCGCCGTCGTCGAACGCGAAGCAAAGCTGGGCGGAACCTGTCTGAGAGTGGGTTGTATTCCCAGCAAAGCCCTGCTGGAAACCAGCGAACTGTACGAAAAGTCGGGCAAACACTTCGAAGAACGCGGCTTGCGTGTCAAATCGCTCGAACTTGACCTCGCGCAGATGATGAAACACAAGGACGGTGTTATCGCAACGCTGGACGGCGGTATCCAGGGCCTGTTGCGCAAGAACAAAGTGGAACGCTTCGTCGGTCACGGACGGCTCAAAGGCGGCGGCATCGTGGAAGTAGCAGGAGACCAACCCGTCAAACTGACCGGAAAAAAAATCCTGATCGCAACCGGCAGCGTCTCTTCGTCCCTGCCAGGCATCGCGATTGATCACGATCGTGTCGGCACCAGTACCGAAGCCCTGTCGTGGCCAGAGGTCCCAAAGCATCTCGTCGTGATCGGCGCCGGCGTCATCGGACTGGAACTCGGAACCGTCTGGAGACGCCTGGGGGCCCAGGTGACCGTGCTGGAATATCTGCCTCGCATCCTGCCTGGTATCGACGAACAGGTTGCCGCAGAAGCGAAGAAGATCTTCGAAAAACAAGGACTCGTGTTCCGCCTCGGGGCTCGAGTCACGTCCGCCGCAGCCAAAGGTCAGGTCTGTCGAGTCGAAGTGGACGGAGCTGAGCCAATCGAATGTGATCGCGTCCTGGTGGCTGTGGGACGCAAACCCTGCACCGACCAGCTGGGACTTGAAGAAGCTGGCGTGCAGATAGACAAACGCGGCTTTATTCAGGTGAATTCCGCTTACCAAACCACCGCGCCCGGCGTCTACGCGATCGGAGACGTGATTGGCGGCGCGATGCTTGCACACAAGGCTGAAGAAGAGGGTGTCGCCTGCATCGAGAAAATGGTGACAGGGCACGGACACATCAACTACGCGATCATTCCCGCCGTTGTCTACACCGAACCCGAGATCGCCTCAGCCGGTGCCAACGAAGATGCTCTGAAGGCTGCAGGAGTCCGTTATCGCTCTGGTAAGTTCGCATTCGCGGCCAATGGACGTGCTCGAGCCGCCGGTCACACGGATGGGTTTGTCAAAATCCTCGCCGATGAAGCCACAGACAGAGTGCTGGGAGTGCATATCATCGGAACACATGCCGGTGAACTGATTCATGAAGCGGCGGTGGCCATGCAGTTCGGGGCCAGCAGCGAAGACATCGCTCGCTGCTGCCACGCCCATCCCACTCTGTCCGAGTCCATCAAGGAAGCCGCAATGGCCGTGGATAAGCGGGCGATTCATTCCTGATTTCTTCAGGAAGGCGCAGTGTTGCATGTGCTGAAATGAAAACCCGCGGAAATGGTAACTCCCCCTCCGCGGATTTTCTTGCCCCCCCCACCCTGCCCCGTTCATGATTTGCCAGAATCGACGCCGACTGCCCAATGCGATTGCGTCCGCAGTCTGGTCTGAGACCGAAGGTTTATTCAATTCACTGGGCAGCGCATTTCACAGGCCACGCTGAGTCGTGATTTCTGCCAGAGAAGACTGCTGTCGACACTGCTGGAGAACAGTATGATCCTGCCCGACTGGGCTCCACAGCTTTATCCACTGATGAATATCCTGGCACTGGCCACCGGCCTTTGGCTGAAAAAACGACAGCCTCCGGACCAGCAGCTGACACCTCTTGAACAATTCTGGGTGGGATTCGCGGCCTTTGTCGGTGCCATGACTGCCGCCAGACTGCCTTTTGTCCTCGCGGGTATTCATGACGGACAGGAACTCCGCTCTCTGATCTTTGGCGGAAAAACCATTCTGGCTGGATTAATTGGTGGTTACCTTGCCGTTGAACTTGCCAAAAAGATCCTTGGTATCCGGACGCGTACAGGAGATTCCTTTGTTGTTCCCGTTGCCGGCTCCATCGCCGTGGGGCGTTTAAGTTGCTTTGTGGGAGCGTGTTGCTTCGGGATTGAAACTCGGCTGCCATGGGGTGTGGTCTTTCCAACCGTCGACATGGTCGCGCGACACCCGACACAACTGTACGAGTTCCTTTTTCACAGTCTGGCCGCCATCGTCTTTGCGACGTTTCGATCCAGGGGACTCCTGAAGAACCGGCTGTTTCGACTGTACCTCGTCGCCTACTGCGTTTTCCGATTCTCCAGCGAGTATCTACGGCCGGAAGCACGCCTTTGGTGGGGACTGACCGCCTATCAGTGGTCAGCCGCGTTACTGGCTGCTGTCTTCGTCGTTCTGCTTCTGCGGGACACAGACACACCTCAACCGGCCGAGGCATGTCGCTGACAGCCCCTGAACAGACGTTTCAGTACATTGCCTGGCCCACGCGAGGCCACTCTTCACGAATTGCTGGATTTGTGAGACGCCAAACGCGCTGTTACGGAACACTCTTTCATAGCGACTGTTCTGCAAATACTCGCAGACGTCAAAAGGACCGCACCACGACTGTGATCCAGTCTGTGAGCGTTTTTCCCGGACGACGTCACAATGTCCTAAAATACGACTTCTCCAGCACCCCGCCCTGCGAACTGGACCGTTGACGGAACACTGAAATTGCGCAACCATGAAAATGAAAACGTCGGCCTGATGCAATTGAGCATCAGGCCGACGAGTTATTCAATCATCTTCAGGTGAAAACAACCGGCAACGAATCAGCTCCCGGAAGCTGGGCTGATCCAGTCCTGAATCGCACGAACACGTGGCTCCGGATGCTCACGCAGGGCTTCCAGAGAATGCACAACGGCAAAACAGCCGGGAAGCGTTGTGACACAGGGCACACCATGCGTCACCGAAGCGGCACGGATGCGTCCTTCGTCAGTCCGAGCTCCCTTGCCTCCCGGAGTGTTGAAGATCAGCTGGATTTCCCCATTCGCCATGTGGTCCAGCAGGTTTGGTCGGCCTT
>JBDKIW010000052.1:0-15943 GCA_039796955.1 Planctomycetota bacterium | reverse complement strand
GAAGGCAACCGTCCGAAACTCATGACGCTCCGCATGCTGCTGGATGCGTTCATTCGGCATCGCGTGGACGTCATTCGACGCCGGACTGAATTTCTGTTGCGGGAAGCACGCAAACGCAAGCATACCGTCGAAGGCCTCCTCCTGGCTCAAACGGATATCGATCGAGTCATCCGGACCATCCGCGAGTCCTCCAGTCGTGCTGCTGCGAAAGAAGCTCTGCAGCAGATTCCCATCCCATCACCGCTGGTCTCCCGCGCGCTCGGCGAAAATGGTTTCCGGGCCTTTGTCGGCGAAAATGGTGAGGCGGCCGATTACTTCCTCTCGGCAAATCAGGCCGAAGCGATCGTCTCCATGCAATTGGGATCACTGGCCAATCTCGAACGTGAAAAGCTGGTGGCGGAGCATCAGAATCTTCTGGATAACATCACCGGATACCTGCGATTGTTGTCGGACGAGGCAAACCTGCGGGCCGTCGTACGCTCCGATATGGAAGAACTGAAAGCCCGTTTCCCGGATAAACGACGCACTCGGATTTCTGATGAGGAATTGGGGGATTACGACAAGGAAGCGCTCATCGCTGAGCAGCCAATGGTCGTCACCCTCTCGCAGCGAGGCTACATCAAACGAACTCCTCTTGATGTATACGAAGCGCAGAATCGCGGCGGAAAGGGCATCAAAGGAGCGACCACCGATGAGGAAGATCCCATCGCTCACCTCTTTGTGTCCAGCACGCACGACTTCCTGCTCTTCTTCACCGACCACGGCAAGGTGCACTGGCTCAAAGTTTATGACCTGCCTCTCCAGCCAAGAACCGGCAAAGGTCGCGCCCTTGCAAATCTTGTGACGATGGAAGAAGGCGAGGGCATCGCCAACTGCTTCAACGTGAGACATTTCCCGGACGACAAATATCTCGTCATCGCAACTCGTCAGGGAATCATCAAGAAAACAGCACTTTCAGCCTACGGCCGCCCCATGAAAGGCGGGATCATCGCCATCCGACTCGACGACGGCGATGCACTCGTTGACGTTCGTATCGTTCAGGGTGACCAGGACCTCGTGCTGTCGACTTCCGGAGGTATGGCAATCCGCTTCAGTCATGAAGATGCACGCCCGATGGGACGAGCCACGCGTGGTGTCAAAGGTATCACGCTCACGCGTGATGAAACTGTCGTCGGTATGGTTGTCGCCGATCCGGATCGCACGCTGCTGAGTATTTGCGAGCAGGGGTACGGAAAACGTACGCCATTTGGTCCGGCAGATGTCGCAGCAGGAGAGGCTGCGGGCGAAGTGCTGCCTGAGGATCAGAATCTGGCTGTGGCCGAAGAATCTTTGGCGGAAGAGGTTGCAGACGACACCGCCGACGAATCGACGCCGGGCAGCAACATGAAATATCGCCGCCAGCGTCGAGGTGGCAAGGGGCTGAGGGACATTAAGACCACTGCACGTAATGGTCGCGTCGTCGATGTGCTCTCCGTCTCTGACGACGATCAGGTACTGATGGTGACGTCACGTGGCAAGATCCAGAGAGTTCGTGCTGCTGACATCAGCACCATCGGTCGAAATACTCAGGGAGTCCGCATCATTCGTCTGGACGAAGGAGACACGCTGGTTTCCTGTGCGGTGATCCCCGGAGATGTGATCGACGAAGCGACTGCCAAAGCAGCAGCTCTTGCTGCCGCGATTCCAGCCCCTCCAGTCGATGGTCCCGCAGTCCCGCCTGCACTGTCTGAACCCTCCACAGACGTGGAATTGTGATCTGTAGTCGAGTATGAAACAGGAACGGCGCTCAAATCTGCTGAGCGCCGCCCTGGTGTGCCTCATGCTTGTCTATGTCGCTTTGTGTTCGCCTACGGGGCTTGCAAGCCCAGACGCTCCGCGACCCCTGGAAGTCGTGTGCGGATTAGTGATTTGCTGGATTCTGGCAGCGACTCGGCAGTCATGGGAATAACCCGCGTGTCTTCCTGGTCCAGTCGCCCAGTTTTTCGTCCGTACTTGTAATCGTGGTCCAGTGCTCCATCAGGCGTGAGCTGAATTCCGGGCCACCCTGTCGCAGGGACTGAGAGAAACATCCGCTGCGGTTTGGAATCGTCCACCGTGGCGGCGGGGGAATTGCTGGGCGCAGCAAAGCTTCTTCTCAGAGCCATTTCCAGAAATAGCTCCCTGGCCAGCAACGCGGCCGGATCGACGATCGCGACTTCATCAGCAATCAGCGAATAGTAGGGCTGGTCGCCGTCCACCTGTAGTGTCTTCAGCCTTTTGAACTCTGCAGTGATTTCATTCCGGACGAGTGGGAAGTGGGTGCAGCCCAGCACGACGGTCGCAATCGGGACCGATTTTCCTGCTTTCCGATATGATTCCAGCAGGGTGACAACCTCGAAACGAATGTAGTTGCTGACCGAATTCAACTGTAAATCATTTGCCGTACCGCCCTGACCCATCAATCCGGCAGGATCGAATTCATAGGTCGCCAGTAGATCGGCATCGATACCGGATTCCCGCTGTTCCAGCGAAGGGCCAGAGTATTGAGCGGCTGATCGAGCCGTGGTGGTTACGAAAGCCGGATCTCCCTCAATGGCTCCCGCGAGGCCTCTGGATCCTTGCTGGACGATTTCCGGAACACGTCGACCGGCCTGCCCAAGTATCCTCGCAATTGCTTTCGGATAGGCATTGCTGCTGCAGGTTCCCACGGTGGCCATCACTGCGACCGTTTGCTGATGCTGCGATGTCGGTTGTTCCAGGAGCCCCCGAGCTCCGGCATCCACCACACCCAGTACAAACACCGGTATTCCACATGCTGCCAGCGTATGCCGAATATCGTTGATGCCAAAGGCAGTTGCCGTATTACAGGCAATCACAATCGCCTTGACTGGTGGCTTTGTGTGGGTTGGTATCGCCGCCCGTTGTGACGGCCAGAAGCGATTACCGAGCAGAAAAATGGTGTCCTTCAGAATCAATTCCCGAAGGTAGTCGGTTTGCTGAACCGCGGGATAGTTACCATAAGGCATATTTGCCTGGTCGCCCATGTAGATGAAGTTTTCATTCTGAAAATCAGGGATTCCATCCGGATCCGGTCGTAGTGAGGCATTATCGAAATTGTCGGCCTGCAGGATGGCTTCCAGGACAGTGAGACCACCAATGCCGGAGTCGAAGACGCCGATCGGCAGATTGCGAGTTTCCGTGTCCCATGCAGACAGATTGATGGAATTGGGAGCCATTCCATCGGGATGGGCGCGAACATGCTGGACGACAGACTTGAGGACGGCATCATCTGAAACGCGAGCCTGCGGCGGGCTGGACAGGGACTGCTGCATCCGAATGGAAAACCGTCTCAGCCAACCTGCCGTGATTGCATCGCCGATCGAGGTTTTTTCCGAGTATTCATCGGGCATTCGTCCCCAGAAGAAACTGATCCAGCCATCTGCAAGTGAGCCGGCCTCAGTCATAAAGTTCTCCAGAGCCTCGTTGCTGCATTTCAGAGGAAAAGTTTCCTCGACAACAACAGGTTTTCCGATCTGGAAGCCTTTCAATGTGTCCATTGCCAGCTCCGGCTTTTGGCTGTCGGGATAGATGTGAACAGCAAGGAAGTCGAGACGCTCACTGACGCGGTCGGGAATAAATCCGGAGGTCAACCCCGGGCGCTCCAGGCTCCAGTCGACAAAGCCCACTGTAATCAGAGGACGGGGAGCGTGACGCCGCACGGCGGCAGTCATTTGTTCAATCCACTGCCGCGCGATGTCGTGGCGTTGTCGTCCACTTGTTTGTCGTGCCACGAACTGAACAAAGTGTTTCCCGGCAAATGCCGGACCCAGCCAGTCGCCTGCGGGTTGCTCGCCACCAATAACGGGTTCGTTCATCAGATTGAAACAGAATACGGCGGAGCTGTCGTTGCAGGCGGTTGCAATATGCTCCCAGAAGCGTTCCTGAGCCTTCCAGCGAGCTGATTCATCCAGATTGTCATACCAGGCTGGAACTGCGTTTTTGTGGTAGCACCCCAGACCTGTGATATCAAGGTAAAGTTGCTGTTCCTCAGCGAGCGCCAGCAGCTTTTTCAGTTGCAGCAATTCAGTTGCACGTGGTTGATCCGGTGATTCCATGAATCGTCCAAACTGCAGATGCACTCGGACGACATTGGCCCCCAGTACCTTCATCTGAGTGAAGTCTTCAACGACGCGATCCCATTCCTCATGCCAGTAGTCTTCTATCAGTCGGCCGGTTTCATCATGGTCGTAATTGAATCCCATGATCGTTGCAGGCTCGTCGGTACCTTCGAACACAAAACCGTCACCGCTGCTGCTGACCACGATTCGCGGTAGATCACCGAACGCAAAATGAGAAAGTGTTGTGGACACAAGGGCCACGAGCTGAACACACAGTCGAATCCGCTGGATTATTCGAATCATTCCAGTCTCGCTGTTGAGGAACTGAGTCGTGAGTGAGGTCGATACTGGCCAGGAATCTCAGATTCAACAGGCCCAGGGACTTGAAGGAATTCGCCACGAATGAGAACCGTGAGAGCTCAGTATTCTGCCCCAGTCCGGGCAAGGCAGGCAGCATCTCGAGGCCAGTGCCGCATGCTGGTCAACAACCCATGTTGCAGGAATACCGTTCATGAACACCGTCGCAGGTGGAATCCCGCTGCGGAGCATAGCATCTGCTCACCGTTGCGTCGTCCATTCACGGGGGGGCGGCGGGTGACGCAAATCGTGAGTGATCAGAAAGTACCATTTCCGTAGAGTCCTGTGAGCCTTGCTACGAGCAATCAACTGGTCGCGATCGCTTTGAAACCACAGGTTTTCCGGGCTGAATCAATGTTTCAGAGTTGCCGCATGAAAGATAGAATTGGGGACAGTTGAGGAGGGGCGGTGGAACGTCATTTCTCTGGTTGACGAATGAGGAGTCTTCTGGTGCGAATGCCGCTTGCTGCTCGACAACGGTCTCCGTTTCGATTCAATATTACTCCGATGATCGATGTTGTGTTTCTGCTGATCATTTTCTTTCTGGTTGCCAGCTACTTTATCCGCAGTGAACAGACCAGGCCTGTGACTCTCCCGGAAGCGGTTGGGGGAAAGAAGCACTCGGAAGATACGGTGGCGCATCTGACAATCACTCTTGAACGTGATGGTCAGTACTCTGTCGGGGGACAGCTCGTGTCAATGAAGTACGTGCAGGAGAAGATACGGCTGCTGAGTGAGCGAGTGGTAGAGGACAAATCGGCAGCACAGGTTCGGATACGCGCAGATCGATCGGCCAGGTTTTCGGAGATTCGGCTGCTGATCGAGGAGTGTGCGAAACAGAAAATCAGCAGTATTCGTTTTGCTGTGTCTGATGGGGGCTGAAGTGAGCCGTTGTTTGGAAAGAGTTATTGGGAACTCACGGATTGCAGAGATGCATTCGTTGATTCCGGTTTGAGCATTACGCGTGAGGGGCGGCTGTCATGCGAATTCCAAGACGATTCCGCGGCGACGTTGATGATGGTGATCCAATGACGCCCATGATTGACGTCGTTTTCCTGTTGCTTGTGTTTTTCATATGTGCATCTGTCGGGACCGTTGCCGACAAGTTACTGCCGGCCGAGCTTCGAGGGACAACGACAGCGGAGACGAAATCTGCTGAGCCTCCTCAGGAGACATGGACGCTGCCCGTCATTCAGGTGCGGCTGGAGCCGGACGCTGGCGGGATGCGGATCCTGCTGGATCAGCAGAGTCTGCCGGGGCTGGAGGCACTCTCAAGTCGACTGCAGAAGCTGGTGGCGATCGACCCCTCAATCCGACTTGTATTGAACATCCATGACGATGTCGATGTGCAGCAGTTCATTTCAGTCTATGATCTTTGTCAGCAACTTCAGTTTCAGAATATCTCTTTCGCTGTAAATGCTGCTCCGACTGGTCAACTCTGACCTGCATGTCTCCTGTCGTTTCTTTGATCCCTGCTCGATCTGTTATGGCCGCTGGAAATTGCAACTCATGGGGTAGAACCAAACGCGGGGCAATCGTAACTGGCAATGTTTCCGTGTGATTGCCGGCCGGTTACGCGTTGGACTCAGAGGCGGTATGCCCATGTGGCTGTCCGTGCGTATATTTTCGAAAGTGTGACGCAATCCGCGGGCAAGCCCAACTGGATGGCAACTGGCGGCCGGACTGAGATATGTGCATCAGTCCGCTTCATGTCGTCATGGGCGTGCAGCTTTGTCTCAGGCCGTTCGATAGACGTCTGCTTCAGTTCGGAAAACACTACGAGTTAAAGCCTGGAAAAACTCAGTGAGGCGCTGAAGTGCCACGAAACGAGAGACCTCATGCCCGTGGCAGCATCCATACCACCGCTACGACAACAAATCCCGATCGACTAGCGACACTTGCAGAATGGGCTTTCTGACGATCGGCAACGCGGTCGCATATGGCTCGGCATGGGTGATCACCGGGATATTCGGAGGTTGTTCGGTGATGGGGGCATAACTGAGCAGTCGCTGCCTCCTGAGGTGACTGGCCCAGGTTCAGCCCGCAGCTGCAAATGGCATGAGTCCAGTGAAACCACCGATCGTCAACATGCATTTTATCAGAAATCTCTTGACTTCCGCTGTGTTTTGGTGTGTTGTGTGTGAATGTTGTACGGGTGATTGTGTATATCATATTGAAGTTTGGTCATGCCACGTTTAGCTCGAGCAGACATCTTCGCAACCTCCGATATCGCCATCGTGTATGTGGTTTCCCGTACCGTTCGGCGTTGTTTCCTGATGGGCTACGACAAGTTCAGCGGGAAGAACTTCGACCACCGTAAACCATGGATTGAGCAGCAGTTAGCGGATCAAGCTCGGTATTTCGCGATCGACCTCTGCTCCTTCGCCATCCTCGACAACGAGATTCAGCAGCAACTACGGTCCCGGCCGGACATTGTGCAGCAGATGGATGACGTCGAGGTTGTACGTCGCTGGCTGATGCTGTGTCCGGTTCGGCGTGGAAAAAATCGCCAGCCGGAGGAGCCGACGGAAGTCGAAATGAATCACGTGATCAATGACAAAGCTCGCGTGGAGGAACTCAGACGTCGACTCAGTGATATTTCATGGTGGATGCGACTGCTGTGTCAGCACATCGCTCAGCGTGCCAATCGGGAAGATGAGGAGGTCGGGAAATTCTGGCAGGCTCGCTACAAGGCCGTCAAAAATCTGGATGCCACAGCAACTCTGGCCTGTGCGGCCTGCATTGACCTCAATCCGATCCTCGCGGGTGTTGCCGACAGTATCGACAATTCGGTGTTTACCTCAGCCAATCGAAGAGCGAAGGAACAGGAGGCGACAAAACGACACAATGTGGCGGACAGGGTCTCCGGGGGTGAACCAACGAATGATGCCATGGACTCGACCTCGCCTGCCTCAACGGTCCTGACTTGCAATCACCTGGCACCAGTCAGCCTGTGCGAGGAATCGGCTCACCGAGGCTCTCAGATTCATACGCGGGGAACTCGCTGCAGCGACGAAGGTTTTCTGCCGATCATGCTCAGCGAGTATCTTGACCTGCTGGATTGGTCGGCTTCACAGCAGCTTGGAAAAAAGTCGGTGCCAGCTCCAGACACTGTTGCCCGAGTGCTTGCCGAACTAAACATCAGCGCGGAAGCGTGGTGTGAACTGATTCGGGATTTTGGCCGCCTGTTCAGTTCTGTTGCCGGCAAGCCCCATGTGATTGATGCCTATCGATCACCAACGAAATCGCAGAGCTTTCGCCCACGCCCGCGAGTGCGTGAATTGCTGACAAACAGTTGAGACCGGCGACAACATTCGCTGTCTCCTGAAGCCCACGTCGTCCTGCCATGATGCCTTTGCCCCCGCAGCAGCTCGACCGCCGCGCGTCCCGTGCCAGCGAGCCGCGTCGCCCGCTGGCATTTTTGGGGCGGCGAGCCGCCGCTAAATGCAGTAAATCGTCTGGCCGTTGATTCACTGCAGCGCCGAGGTGCCCGCATAACCCGAGTTGAAAGCAAAATCGTCAATTTCATCGATTCGCAGCAAACTCCCCTGCGAACCTCATCTGATGGTGTGTCCCAAAGCCATAATCGGTGGTGTGTCCCAAAGCCATAATGGGTGGTGTGTCCCCGGGCAATATAGATCGGGGATTGACGCAGTCCTTGGCTGGTGTGTCCCCAATTCAGTGCCCGATTTCGTACAAGGCAGCTCCGGGTTTCGGGAGACGCTGTTTCCGTGGAACCGTTTGCCTCGAAGGTGGCGCTGCCCCCACGATGCCACAGTACAGTGCATCAACGGTGACTAAGTGCGATACACCCAGACGCGGTGGGTGGTCTGAGCTGCGATGGTACCTGGTCTGTGAACTTGACTCAACGCGCATCAGAGTGTCCTCCGGCTGGTGGTGTGTCTCGTCGCTCAGCGTGCTCTCGTATTGGTCAAGAATCAGGACAGAAGCTGGACACGAAATGAAAGCAGAATCATCAGATTCCCTGCAATCAGCCAGTTGAGCTATGTGGGGTGGTGTGTCCCCGGTGCGGGCAGGTCCCCGGAGTTGGGTAGATTCGGTTCAGCGAGGCAGTCGAGTTGAGAGATGTGGTGTGTCCCCAGGCTCCTGGTGGTTAAACCCGAGGGTGGACACTGAGGAAATTTATGGGCAGGTGTCTCCCGGATGGTGTGTCCCGGGGAGGATGGACCTGAATCAAGATAGCTGCATGGCCCGATTCAACACCGGAGTCATCAGTTTCGTGTGATTCGTCGCAATTGACCAGTTGAGCCCGGTATGGTGGTGTGTCCCTGATTTGGCGGTGTGTCCCCGGTATGGTGGTGTGTCCCCGGTATGGTGGTGTGTCCCCGGTATGGCGGTGTGTCCCCGATGATTGGGGGCTAAATGATGCGACATGGCGGGATGAGATCGGCGGGTAGCGGGTGGAATGGCGAAGATTCGGAGATGGGGAAAATTTGGGTGGCGATTGATTGTTAAGAGCAGTTTGTTTGCTGAATTTGCCGGCGGACATCCGGGAAGCACGTTTCGCTGGCGCGAACTGTGACCATCTGTTGGGTCAACAGGGTTTTGCCATCCCGGGTGGCAGGAAACCGCGTGTGCACTCAGGGCCGAGCTCAGTCCGTTGTGCGCGGCCGGTGATGAGCAGTTCAAGTGGGCCGAGAGGCTCGGTGCCTGATTTATGGCTGCGGTATGAAGCGGGTTGCACTTCGCTGAAGTGCCTGATCTGGTGTCTCAGCGGAGTTCACTCAACCGGTCATGCCCCGGTTGAAGCTTCACGAGGCAGGGGACGTGTTGCCAGGCGAGACTGTTGGTTTTTTCGATGCATGACCTGCAACTCCCGGATCGTCCGACCAAGGCTTCTGAATTTTCTGCGAGGGAGGTACATCTGACTGCCATTAATCGCGATCGAGACAATCTCGTCCAGACTCCTGCTGATGCTGCTCGGAAGTCCAGCGGAGTTTGAGGGCGCGTTCCGACGGGATTTGAGCTGGACCCAGTCCGTTTCGTACTCAGAGCCGGTGATTTCTGCGCAGAGGCTGCGACAGAGAATCTGCGCCGCGGGGCCGAATTCATTACGCGACAATTGCTGGGATGAGTACACGCCGAACAGCGATTGCATGATGCGCGATTTCCATGTCGGCAGTGCCGGAGCGCTTCGGCTGAAGATCTGATAAAGGATCCAGAGCCCGGCGAGAATCAGCAGAATGAGTAATGTTGTGCGCAGCCATGCCAGTGGTCGCATGTTTCGAGGACGGTCTCGGAGCGTTTCGTTCAACAGGTTCGAGTCCTGAACCTTGTCGATCACGGCGTTTGCTGTTTGAAGCAGTGTCTGAAGGTCCGGTTGCGGGGCTGGTAGCCTGGCCGGGGGTTTTCTGTTCAGTCGCGGGGGTTGCCCGGGCAATTCTGAGTCTGTCGCCACATCCTGATTTCGACGCTGTCTTCGCGATTCTGCGTCAGAAGCACCTGACGTACCTCCCGCACTGGCTGCTGGATTTCTCCCTGCAAGTTGCCCGGATTCAATTACGTTCAGGAGTCTGCGTTTCCCCCGACACAGCAAGTCGACGGCGTTGATAGCCAGCAGTGAATTGTCGCCATGCCAAAGCATTCCATCCGAAAAAAGGCTCCTGTCAGCAGAAATCAGCATGACGCCGCCTTCGACGGCGGGATCCAGTCCCGCAAGCAGAACGGCCTGTCCTCGCGCTGCGACTGGTGTCGTCTGCTCGGACAATTGCAGAATTACCGTCCAGTTCAGTGAGGTATCTTCAGGTGTGGTCATCCAACCGGTTTTATTGACCACAATTGACTTTAATCCCTGCACAAGAGGGTGAGGTCCGGAGCACGGAAGCAACAGGACATCGCTGTACTGTTCGTATCTTTCCACCTCATTTGCTGATTCTGCAGGGCCCTCAGTCAATTGTGTGACACCGGGGATCTGACAGGACTCCTCACCCGCCACCAGCAAAGCACCGCCCTGCGCTACAAATCGCCGCAGTCTTAACCACTCACCACGCGTCAACTGATTCAGTTTGCCAAATACAACCAGTACCGACTGCCCTGGGCTTTGCAGAGTCAGTTCAAGGTCGCTGGAGTCCTGCAGGCCTTTTTCCTGAAGAAGCATGCGGAAGCCAAGGTATCCCCATTGCCAGTCATCAGCAGTACCCTGTCCTGGTGACGTCTGAGCGATCACTCCGTGCGGGCACCAAATCAATACCGTCAACCCCATCAGTAATCCGAGGGTGTGACGATGTGATCCGGCAATGGACTGCTTAGAGCTCATGCACTGATTCTACACCGTTCCGGGGGGCTGCTGCTATCCGTCGCCTTCAAAAATGATCCGAGAAGCTCGCGGTCGGCAGTTCTTCGGTCTGTGTCCATTCAGCCACAGGCCGCGTTGTCGATGGTCAGTCGTTTCACAAGGATGGTCGCGTAGCTGCCGCGTGGCAGTTCGAAGTTAAGACGCAGCTTTTTGCGCCCCGGGTATAGTTCGTCGGTTTCGGCGGAGCAATCAAGGTTGGAAGGATGAATCACCGCTCGGCGACTTCCTTTGGAGAAGAAGCTGTCGCGCGGGTACTTCACCCGGATTTGCCGTAATTCAATATTCTCGGCCGTGAGCACACGGTCCAACAGGTCTCCAATCTCTCCTTCCGGACGATCAATTCTCGCTGATGGCAGTGGAAGTTCAATTGCTGCAGGCTCTGCCAATCCCGACCATGCCATGGGGAACACGACATCTCCGCTGGCCAGGGTTTGTGAACGCAGTTCCTCTGCAGGACAATTGGCTCGGAGATACTCATTGAGCAGTCGATTCCAAAGCGCCGACTGCCATGCCGAGAGGTAGAGTCCGCGCAGATCCACGCTGATCCTCGCAATGGCTCCGCGGTAATCCGGATCTCGTCCCACTTTCACTTTGTCTGAGAGGTAGGTGATGATGGAACGCCGATGAGACCGTTCCAGCATTTGCTGACATTCGGGCCATCGCCCCCAATTATCACGCAGAATCTGTTTCTGCCGCCGCTCAGATGAGGAATCATCCGCATGCGGGTCTGCGAGAGCCAGCCATAACGCACGTTCCCAGTTGCCAAGACACCATTCTCGGGCAATCCACTGACCGGAGTTACCAAGCGACCCAAATCGCTGATCGTCAAAGTAGTTCGGAAGTCCGGTCCGGGCTACTGTCCGGACGGCCGTCTGGGCCTGTTGAACCGCGTCCGTGTGCATGTCTCGAAGCACAAGGCCAAAGCGATTTGCTGAAATCATGGCCGATGTAAACGGTGCAGATACCTGCCCCAGATACTCAAGATGGATGGACTTCTGCTGGAGCGACTGCCGGGGACCGTTGTGGATTGTCAGGTGCTGAATGGTCACCGCGTGACGATCTTTCAGTCCTCCATAACTGATGCGATGGCGAGCGATCTTCCAGCGCTCTGTCAGGGCATGAATGGCTTCGGGGGTACCAATCGACGTCTTCGTCAGACGATAAAACGCAAACGGTCCACCTGCCGGAGAAACCGAGGTGAGTTCTTCCACGTGAAAGTCGTCAGGTGTACAGCGGAGTTTCACGACGGAAGAACCCTGATTCGGTCGGTGTGGCCGGGCGTGTCGTGGTGGCGTGCCGATCACGCAAGACACCACGAGGCTAAGAGTTGGAGATCAATCAGAAGGAAGCGTCAACCAGCAATCTTTCCGGTGCCTGCAGTTTTGCGAGAGGGGATGAAACCCACACACAGGGCGGCCGCCATGGATAACCAGAAGACCCAGAACTCGACGTGAGTATAGTCATGGAAGTTAATCCGATGCGGGTCCGCCTCTGAATTGAATCCCCAGTCGACCAGCAGTTTGACTCCAATGACGATCACGAGCAGGTAGGCAGCGATCTCGAACCGCGGGAATTTTTCGAGCAGTCGAATAAACATGGCTGCTGCAACACGCATCAACATCAGCCCGATGACACCACCCGCAATCACCACCCAGAGTTTGGGGTGTGGTGCGTTTTCAGCATGCCCTTCCGGAGGTGATCCCACCAGAGCAATCGCGGCAAGAATTGAGTCAACAGCGAAGGCAATGTCTGTGAGTTCAATAACGGCCACTGTGGTCCAGAAACTCTTTCCAGCCCGGATTTCCTCTTCCGGAAACGGAACGGGAACGCGTTCCTGAATCTCCAGCATCTCCTGATCTGAAGTCAGTGGCGCGTTGGTCCCGGAAATTCGAAGTTCGGGTTCACCCTGAGCGTCGATGCTGACAACTTCGTCGGAGGTCTCCTTCGATTCAAAGAAGAGGTGTTTGACGGCAATGTAAACCAGATAGCCCCCACCGAAGAGCTTGACGATTCTCCATTTCAGGAGGTAACTGGCCGTAGCGACGGCGACGATACGGAAGACGAAGGCACCAACAAGTCCGTAAGTCAGTGCCCGCTTTTGCAGCGGCTTCGGAACCCGCTTGGCAAGCAATCCCAGCACCAGCGCGTTGTCAATCGAAAGCATGCCCTCAAGCAGGACGAGCAGCGAGATGACCACGAGGTCGTGACTATTGAACGTCTGCCCCCAAATCCCGAGGGAGACGTCAGCGGCAGCCAGTAAACCCGACATTGTTAAGTTCCACCCGTTTCACATAGCCTGACAACAGTCGCCCTGATGAATCTGCGGCGACAACCTGAAAAGCCCTTTTCAGGAACTGCGAAGCCTACCAGGGACAGCCCGCCGCTGCCAATTCCGAAGGCACTCAGACCGCATCGATTTTTGAGATTGGCCGGGATTTCCACTCCCGGTAGCTATCGTCATCGTGCCGAATCCACGGGGGCCCCGGAAAATCTCTCGTCTTCCCACGGAAAAACACGCTTTTGTTTCCGCTGGTCGAAACCGATTTCCTGCGTCAGGTACGCCAGGGGTTCGGCTTTTCCAAATTGCTTACTATAATCGCGTGTTGCCGCCCGGTTGCCGCGTATCGCACAGTGCAGTAAGCGGGAATTTACTCCGGAATCGTCGAGGCGTCTGCTTCCGCGCCCGGTCAATGGCCCTCAAGTTGTGAACCAGTAGACCACATTCATTCTGATCAGTGACAGGAGTTGTTAAATGACTCGCTCATTTGGAAATACGGTGGCAGATTCTCTGGATCTTTGTCTGGGGTATACCGAGCGATTGCTGAAGGACGTGACGCCTGCCAGTTTCGCCCGATTTGCCAGTCCTGGTGGGCAGGTCGTTGAGTCCAACCATGCTGCATTTGTGCTGGGTCACCTGGCCCTCTACGCACCACGAATTCTGAAAGACCTCGGACAAACGGCCAACACGATCCCAGCATCCTTTGAGGCCGTGTTCTCGAAGGATGCCAAATGTGCGGACGATCCAAACGGTCAGTTGTACCCGTCAATGGAATCTGTGTGTGCGGTGTATTACGAAGGCTACCGCGCGGCGAGTGCGGCGCTGCGTGCGGCACCGGACACGATTTTTCAACAGCCTAACCCCAATCCAGGTCGTCTGGCCGAACTGTTTCCCTCGCTTGGTTCCATGCACGCGTTTTATTGCGGTGGTCATATGATGATGCACCTCGGTCAGGTCAGCGCATGGCGCAGAATGATCGGGCTTGGTGCTGCCTGAGTGTTCAGGAATTCAGGCGATCACAGAGATGGGGCAGCCATCTGGATTTGATTTCACCCCCGGGCATACGTTGCCAATCGCAGGAGCTGAGCACCGCCGGCGCCTATGGGGCTTGGTTTGACGGCGATGATCTGCGACAGGCCAGCGTTTCTGTGCGACAGGAAGTTTCATGAGGTTTGCGTTCATCGGGACCAATTCCCAGGCATGGCCACTGCTCGACGCGGTCTACCGGTCTGAGCGGCATTCGCTGTCCACCAGCCTGATCGAGGGCGAATTGCGGCAGCAGCTTGCTGAAGCGGCCATCTCCGTTCGGCTGGCAGACAACGCGGAAGATATCGTGGCTGGCCAGGGGGCTGAAATCATTGTACTGGCCCTGGAGGACTGCGACGAAATTCTGCGGTTGTCTCGTATTGCGAGTCAGAGTGGGCGCCCGATCGTGGTCATTCTGCCTTCACTGACGGCCTCGCCCGCTCTGTCCTTCGAATTGCAACTGCTGCTGGACGAAGCCGGTACCGCCATACTTCCGGTCACCGGTCGCTGGCGGCTGAATGATCTGGCGGCGGATCGTCTGAACCTTGGATTGTCCGCTCCGGAGATCCATCAGGTCAGCCTCGAATTGCCCCTGTTGGATTCTACGGAGCGACATCTGTTGCAGGCTGTCCGCGAGGGGCTTGACATTCTCACCGCGACGGGTTTCCGATATTCACAGGTGACGTGCCTTGATGCCGCTTCACCCGACGGCACACTGCTGTCGCGGCTGATCACATTGAATTCTCAGCCGGAAGCAGAAACTCGACTTCCACCGGCCTCACTGACCCTGCGACCTGCCCGGTTCGTCGCGGAACCCACACTCAGGGTTGTTACCAGTTCCGGCGAGTCAATGGCCATGTCCGTTATGGCTCCAAACTGGCTGTCCCGGATTGAAGTCTTCAGTCAGCAACATGGCCTCTGTTCCGTCGCCCTCGATGATTGTTCCGCGACGCTCGAGTTGGCTGAGGCGGTGGCCAAGTCAATTCGCCGACGGCGGACTGTGGATGTGCATTTTGACGCGGGTACGGAGCGGAGTGTTTTCAAAAGTCAGATGACAGCGATCGGCTGCGGCGTGCTGTCATGGCTGATGCTGGGGATGGTTGCGTACCTGATTGCCGGCCAGCTGCTGACGCTGCCGGACTGGGTTTGGTATACCGCCCGAATCCTGTGGATGCTGCCGTTGGTTTTGTTCCTTGGCGCGCAGTTGCTTCTGCCGCTGACCCGCGATCGTGGAGGCGATGGGCGTCGAGCCCAGCGCGGGTGAGCATTCCGGTTGTGTTGTGCATGTGTTGGGCCGGTGGCTGTATTCCGATCTCAACGCAGTCGTCATCTGACCGATGGAATGGCTGGTTCCGTGCAGGCCCTCGCCGTATGGTGCTCAGCTTTTGTGTGCGAGTGACAACCTGCACCGGCCAGTGGCTTGAAATACGGCCGTTTCAGGAACGCTGCGTGGGATGAATGCGTACCTGACGTTACTGAGCATCGATCTCTGCAAACGGGCGCATCACGCACTGTTTCAGACTTCGCTCAGGCGTTCTGTTGCATCACCAAACCGGTCCTGATGAATTCCAAATTTGTCCAGAAGGGACAGGAACAGGCTGCACATACGGCGATTGGGCTTGTCGAGGTAGTTGAGCACCCGTCCGGTTTCCAGTTTTCCGCCACCTTTGCCGACGATGACGACAGGCAGTTTGGTGGCGTCGTGACTTCCGGTCAGCATGCTGCTGCAATACATCAGCATCGAGTTATCGAGAGCTGTGCGCTCACCTTCCTGAATGGCATCGAGCTTGTCTGCGATGTAGGCCAGTTGCTGGATGAAGAATTGATTGACTTTCAGCCAGTCCTCAGATTCCTGATGAGACAGAAGGT
>JBDKIW010000051.1:0-2714 GCA_039796955.1 Planctomycetota bacterium | reverse complement strand
GTCCGGTCAATGGTCCGATTGTGCTGAACCAGGGTGGATCGGCCGTTCTTAACGTGCTGGGAAAAAGCGTCGTGGTCGACCCGAATGTCGCCTTCGTGTCAGCTGCCCAGCCGGGGTCAGTATCCACGCCCACAGCCAAACTGACGTTGGCGCAACTGGCCGATCCGACTTCATTCCCCGGTCGTACTCAGGCCGGGTTTGACGGCGCCGTGGTCATCGTGAAAGGTCATTTCGATCCCTCGACCGGGACGATCTCCGTTGCCCGAGTGTCCAAGCCCGCAGATCAGGGAAATTTGCCCTTTCACGATTACCCTTCGATTGAGATCCAGCCTTACGAGACCGTTCTCGTGGGTCCGTGTTCAAAAAACGCCCCTGGTAATTTTCAGGTCGCAGGGGTGCCTGTACAAATTCTTCCGGACGCGACGACAAACCCAAGGCTGCCGGGCTTGCCACCGGAGACTGAAGAAGGCTTCCGGATTGACCTCAGTAGCGTGAAGATCAACGCACAAACCGCAGTGGAAGGCTACTTCGGTAATGCAGGAGTGTTCCACGCTTTTCGAGTCCAGGCTCCCGGAACCCTGCTTTCCAATGCACCTCAGATTTCGATCCAGCGTGCCACGGCAAAACAGCATGGCAACCGCTGGGAACTTGGTGTGCGGGGCTTCATCACAAGATTGCATCTGCCTGCCGGAAGTCCCAATCAAACCGTGCGTGTGTACCAGCAGGTCGGCGGAACCTCGCCGGATCTGAAAACCGTCAAGGTCTCGCTTCCCCCTGCAGGTCAAACCGCTCGTTGGGATTTCAAGTTGCAATTGCCGCCCATGGCAACTCCCCCAGCGACAATTTTTGCCGCCTATGAGTCTGCTCCCGGTCCCAACCGGCCAAAAGCATCGCTTGAAGTCGAGATCATCGCCAAATAAGGGCGCAGTGGCGGTGCTTACAACAGCGTGATTCCTGCGCAACATCAAGCTGAGACTCAACGGCGGTTTCCTCCTGAGCCGGGGCACTTGAGTGTCTGAGCAAGGAAACTGTCCGTTTGACCTCAACGTGGCTCGCGGGTCAGTAAAGCGCTGAAGGCTCTGTTGGCTCTTGATCGCACGCAGGAATCGCTGACCTTTGCGGCACTCCCAGCCCCGCATGATTTTTTGCAGTCGAAAAAGGGGTACAGAAAGGTTGCCGTAATCCGAAAAGCTGGTGTCCCGCATCCGTGTTTTTCACAATTCCGCAGTGATCCACATCACTCACCGGCAGCACCCGCTGATTTTTGTGCCAGACTTTCGGTGCCTGTTGTTCTGATCCCAGGCAGGCACTTGAGTGAATGCTCGGTACCGGCTGTCTTTTTCCAGGGTGACTCAAATGCGGACTCCTCTGGCCTGCGGGCTGATGCTGGCGACCCTCCAGATTTCTTCGGGGGCTGACGAACTGCGAATCGATTCCGGCGCTATATCCCATGTGAGCACACCCCACGATGCTGCCCAACAGGGAGTTACTGTCAGCGGCGGTAAGGGCGTTTCCACAGCGGCCACTGTGACTCGAAACGTGCCGCTGTCCAGCCTGAAATTTACGACGGAGCCGATTCTTGAGGCTCATCGAGGCCTGGAACGACCGCAACTACTGGACCGCACGGGATCTCGGAATACCGAATTAGAGCCTGCAGCCGGCCCGACGGTCTTCACGGCTGTGTTCAATTCTTCGGCACACTTTGCCCTTCAGGACGCATCGCCGCACGGGCGACTTGCAAATACGCTGCCCGTGGTCATCTACGAAGACATGACCATAACCGTCAATCCTGCCACCGGAGATTTCGAAGTCCGCTTTGTCGCAGAAGTCCCGCTCACTTCCGTGGTCATGAATCTGCAATTCGAGGTGGAAGGACTCGACGCGCCACGGACCATCACTCTGACGCCCATTGTCTTTCCCTGTGATCGGTCGCAGCAAAATCAACAGGCGATCGCGGGTTCCAACACGTGGCAGGTTCGGCGAACGGGATCGTCTCAAATCCTGAAACGAGCTGCTCAGGGTGGTCTGGACCAATTCTCGTTGTCGCGCCGTGGCACTGTGACCATCGGGGATCAGCACTCTCACGATTCGCTGTATTAAGGCAGAAATTTGAGACAGTAGATCACGCCAAAGTCTTTCGTAACGCGTTTTGCGTGCAGGCCGACTGTCTTCATCCTTCAGCATCACCGAAGCCGCCTTCCCTCAAGTCACTCCGTCTTCTTGTCCGAAAACCAAGTTACTTAATTCATATCGAAAACGGTCCATCTCAGTCACGTCAAGAACCAGCTGCAATCTACAGATCGGACGACGGGCGACAGATTCCCTGCAAAACAGGAACAGTGCAGTACCGAGACAGTGCTCAACCCCACAATCGCTAAAGTGGGCCAAAACATCCCAAACCTCCCGGATGTTTTAATCGGGACAACTGGTACAGGGAAAAGAACTGTTGAATCAGCTACAGGCAAATCTCTCGGTATTTCCCCACCCCGGGGACGATATCCCTGAGGTGTGATTTGCTGAGTGGTGATCTGCGCCGGTCCCAGACTTTTCACTGGAAACGTCAGCGGCTTCAGGACAATTGCCCGCGGCGGCTCAGTTCCGTCTCCGGGAAAACGCAGATCAGCAAACGATTGGGCTCTTCGTTTCTCCAGCCTGGATCTGCCCCTATCCGACCGATGGGATTCTGCAGATTTCCGCCATCAGACAGGGATGTT
>JBDKIW010000050.1:0-9046 GCA_039796955.1 Planctomycetota bacterium | reverse complement strand
GCACCGCCGTCGTACAGCAGGACTGGGCAAACAGCAGCGAGGGAAAGCGGGCCTCCTCCAGTACCTCTCACGATGGTCATTCAGGTTCCGGTCACCATGGCGGCCACAACACGTCCTCCTCGGCACAACCCGATATCGCTCCGGATCTGTCAGCGATCAACGCCATGGTCGCCACGATGGCCAGTATGCAACTGGAGGCTCCGGTCATCATCGCCGCCCCCGGAAGACGCTCCCCCTTGTGGACTGGGCGCTCGGACACACCCAACCGGCCACGACGCGTCACCGTTGATCTCGACTCCAAAACCGGGGCCATTGTCAGTCGTCAGGATTTTTCCGATAAGCACTGGATTGATCGCGCGATCGGGATCGGTGTTGCCGCGCACGAGGGACAACTCTTTGGATGGATCAACATCGCGATGGGCTTAATCACCGCGTGCGGCCTGATTATGCTCTCTGTCAGCGGTGTCATCCTCTGGTGGAAACGCAGAGACAGCGGCGTTCTCGGCGCACCACGCCCCATTGAACAGCCACGCTACTCAGTCAGCTTCCTCGGTCTTGTCTTGTGCCTGGGACTGTGCTTCCCACTGTTTGCCATCACACTGGCGTTGGTTCTGCTGCTCGAATGGCTGGTCTTGTCTCGCATCCCATCTCTTGCCAACTGGCTGGGATTACAGCACGTCAGCCCCGGTTTGCCAGCCTCCTGAAGGTCTCATGCGTGCCCCAGGAATAACCTCACTCCTGCCCCTCCAGCAATCGGAACACAAGATGATCCCCCGATTCTCAATCCTGTTGTTTGCCACTTTTCTGATCGGCTGCTCAGAGAACCCAGCGCCCACCGAGTCTGGAACCCCGGGAATGCTGCGTATTGGCGCCGCAACCACCAGTGACATCCTCGTGCACATCTATCAGAAAACTTCTGCCGGCTTTGAAGAAATCGGTTTTGGACAGACGGCAGAGGATGGGTCGTTCGGGCTGTTTCAACCCGACGCCAGTGGTCCACTCTGGCTGCAGACTGGTGATTACGCGATCACCCTCGAATCAATCGGTGCACCCATCCGAATCCCCGGGGAGTGTCGACAGCCACAGACCACGCCTCTGAAACTGCACTGGACTGAGGCAGATCATCTGCCCCTGATTGAGGTCCCGGAGGCAACACCCTCCAGAACGAAAAGGTAGACTTTCAGCTATCGCAAATCTGTATTGCAGGAAACGGCTTTCGCGACACGGACAATTCCGCTGAAGTAGGCCGCCGTCTGTTCCACAGCGCTGTTTCCAGCGGCCGAAGACTTGCCTGCAGCGAAAGATTGCAGCCCGTTCTCCTCGATCACTCGACCAGCCTCAGCTTCAATTCCAGCCTCTGCCCCTGTCGGAGAATGGTCAGCGGAAGCACGTCGCCCACCTTGTAGTTCAACTTCAAATGCGCATTGAACTGACGGGAATTCATCCGAACCGGCTGGCCGTTTACGCCAATGACCACATCCTTCTCACGCAGTCCGTCGCGCAGCGCCTGCCGCCCTCCCTCGCTTTCCTGATTGATCCACCGCGTTTCAAGAGCCCCATCGCCCTGCGGCAATCCCAGATTTGTCAACGCTTCGCCTGTCAGCTCAGGCAACCAGACCGCCAGACGGGGCGGGGCATTCCACATGGATCCGCGCCACGAAAAGTCGTGAACACGCCAGCCATCCTGTAATCGCAGGATTTTTTTTCCGGATCGACTGCCTTCGACTTCAACCTGTGTCGCCTTTCCGGGAAGATGGTGCAGAACCCACTGCATGTCGGCAATCGATGCAATCCGCTGTCCATTCATTCGCACAACCTCTTCGCCGACGGCCAATCCAGCCAGCGCAGCGGGTGACTCCGGCACAACCTCGACAATCTCCGAACCATTCCGACGGTCAATCTTCAGACCAATCAGATCAGGCAGCGGATACTTCCACAACATCTCCGGGGAATACCGGTTTTCCCTCAGCGCCTGCAGATGTTCAGCATCGTGGATATTATGGCAATGAATGCAGTTGGACCGATTTGTCTCCTGAGCGTACTTTTCCGGATTCCGGAGCCCCGGTAGCTGCAGGGCGTCGTTCTGAGGCACGACCTTGCCGCGCTTATCCGCCAGTTCAGCGAGGTTCTCAGGATAATCACGGTGCATCTGCAGAACGCGCTGCATGGTCGTCATCAAACCCTCGATCGAATTCCACGCATCGGATCCCTCGGCGCCCTGTGTTCCATACCGCGCGTAAACCACTCCATCAGCATTCATGAACACAGCAGCCCAGTTCAGGTCATAGTCAAACTGAAACTGCGTCAGGTCCACGCCCTTCATTTCCACCTGACGGACAGCGATAAACTCCTTCGCCGCAAATTCCCGAACCCGTTCGTTCCCATTCGCCACGTCCGCGTCAAATGCTGCGCAATCCCGGCAGGGAACACATCGAAAAGTCACAAACAACGGCTTGCCGGTCCGACGTGCCTCCTGAATCGCAGCAGGTATATCGTTGTAAACCCAAACCTCCGTCCGCACGCCATTGACATCCTTCAGCCGCTCCCGAAGTTCATCAGCGTCTACATCCGTCGACAGCAGCTCAGTGGCCACGAACAACAACAACACTGAAAAACAGCGAACAACATCCGATCTTTTCATGTCATGTCCCTCGCAGTATTCGACGAAAGCAATCAGGCCCCTGCCAATGTGCACCAACGGAACGAATACGGTACGCGATTCGAATCGCACTACCACTTCCGATATTTCACACTCAGCTGGTCAGGGAATAAACACCAGCTCATTGCTGTTCAGTGTGGCACGACAAAAGGCTTCCAGGCCCTCCTCCTGAACAAACGCAATCCCCTCACGAAACTCCTCTGAGTCCGGCCGGCGTCCAAAACACAGCAGGAACGCACGCTCCACCTGTCGTTCGGCACTTTCCCCGCATTCACGCCGCAGGCGACCAGCAAACAATTCCGACTGCTGAAGCATAAATGTGCTGTTGAAGAGATTTAACGCCTGCAGAGGCGTCGTCGATCGACTTCGTCGTGGCACTGAGGTCGCTGCGTCCGGACAGTCGAAAGCACCAAACACAGACTCCTTCTCCAAACGAACACGTGTCTGATAAACCATCCGTTTCCAGTCCGCGGGTCCGTAGTTTTTCTTCGGGAAATAATGTCGCACATTCTCCAGTTCCACTTCAAAGGCACTGAAACCCGGACCATACATTGTCCGATCCAGAACTCCGGTCACCTGAAGAATACAGTCACGAATCGGCTCAGCTTCCAGGCGACGCGGCGGAAATCGCCACCACCATGAAGTCCCCGCATCTTTCTGCAGACCCGCCTCGTTCGCCAAGCTGTCCTGGCGATACGTTGCAGACAGCAGAATCAGGCGATGAATATGCTTCAGTGACCAGCCCTGATCCATCAATTGACGACTTAACCAATCCAGTAACTCAGGATGCGTCGGCGCCGCCCCCGCCAGTCCGAAGTCACCGGGAGTCGAAACGAGCCCCTGACCGAAATGGAACTGCCATAATCGATTGATCATCACCCGCGCGGTGAGTGGGTTATCCCGTGATGCAACCCAATCTGCAAAAGCCAGCCTCCGTTCAGACTCCGGGCTTTCCTGCGAAAGCTTCAACTGCCCCAGAAACGCAACCGTATCCGGCACTACCTGTTCCCGCAAAGCCGTCGGTTCACCACGAAACAAACGGTGAGTCGGCCCGGGCTGTTGAAATGTCCCGGCATACACCGTCCCGACAGACTTCAGACGCATCAGGTCAGCCTGTGCCCGCTTCAGATCCCTGAGCCAACTCTCGTTACGCTCCCGATCCTCAGCTGCCAGCCCGGAAAAATCGTACTCAGGCTCCCTTGGCACCGTCGAAAACGCCGCACGATCTGCCGACGAGGCGATCGTCGTCCATGCTTCACCATCACTGGAAATCTCAATCCGATACTGAGTCGCGACGCGGTCCTGAAACTGTCCATCACGGTCCCGCCCCCACACGATACGATCAATCGTCACGGACCCGGGAAAGGCCAGCTGCACCCAACCACGACCGGACTCTGCCGAAATCCAGCTGTGTGCATTTCCCGCAAGACCATCATTGATGTGCTCAAGGCGATGAATGGCGTATCCCTGCAATGAACTGGAACTGCTCGCCGTCGTTCCCGCCGAGGCCAACGCCACATTTTGATCGCCACTGAAGACTTCCAGCTCATCCAGACACGGCTCACCGGAATTCGTCGCCTCAATTGTAAAACGCAGCAGTCGCGCTGACACCGGGTCAAACAACTCCTGGTTCTCGCGGGCCGTTACTGCCTCCCGAGTCAACTCCTGACTGCGAATCGAAGGCTTCAGCTGTTGCCGCAGCTGCACGATCTGTCGTTCAAGCTCAGCGACTTTCAGCTTCTCTGCTTCAGACAGCGGAATCGCGCGGTCACCATGCTGCACGCCTGAAAAAATTGCCTGCAGCGAGTAATAATCCGTCTGACGAATCGGGTCAAATTTGTGGTTATGACAACGTGCACATCCCACCGTCAGCCCCAGGAAGGCCGACGCTGTGGTACTCACAATATCGTCCAGCTCATTCTGACGCTGCATCAGCGTTAAACTGATATCGGGACTTTTCACGATGTCATAGGGACCAGCAACAAGGAAAGCCGTCGCCTCCGGTGCCCCCGTCAGATCCCCCGCAATCTGCTCACGGATAAACTGATCGTAGGGTTTATCGTTATTCAGCGATCGGATGACGTAGTCCCGATACGGCCAGGCATTGGGACGCTCGCGATTCGTCTCATAGCCATTCGTCTCAGCAAAACGAACAAGATCAAGCCAGTAACGTCCCCATCGTTCCCCATAATGAGGACTCTCCAGGACCCGATTCACCAGATTTGCCCATGCCTCCGGGTTTTTATCCAGAACAAATTGCTCCACCTCTTCTGGTGCCGGCAGCAGCCCCGTCATATCCAGATAAAGCCGACGAATCAGGTCAACTCGATCTGCCTCCGGAGACGGCTTCAACTCATGCTTCGTCAACGATTCCAGAATCCATGCGTCGACGCCATTCTGCACCCATGTTGACTGAGTAGCGGGCAACGCAGGTGAGTGGACCGGCTGAAACGACCAATGAAGAATTTCCTGCTGCGGCTCATCCGTTTCCAATTCGCCAGCCGGCCATTTCGCACCTTCATTAATCCAGGTGGACAGCAGCGAAATCTCTTCAGCAGTCAGACGTTCCTCAGGGTCCGGAGGCATCACTTTTCCAGCCTCACGACCAGACACCAGCTGGATCAGATGACTCATCCCCGCATCACCTGGTACCAGCGCGGGCTCCCCCGAATCTCCTCCACGCAACACGGCGGTTCTCTGGTCCAGCCGCAATCGCCCCTCCTGTGTCTCACTTCCGTGACAGTCGAAACACTTCTTCGACAACAGGGGACGAATCTGAGTTGCATAATCCACAGTTCGCGGCAACACCTCGTCGGCAGCACGACATGGCAGGCAGGTGATTGCAGTCAGCAGCAACAGAGAACCGAGAATTCGCATGGGTATCGTCCGGCTATCGCGAGGTCAATCCGACAATTCACTATTGTGCTGCCAACACGCCCCCGACGTCCAGTCAAAAGTACGCTCCGGAGAAAATACCGAGGTCAATCTATTCCCCGGGTTTCATTGCGGACGTACACCTGTTGTGATCAATCGTGCGAAACAGCCTGCACCGCAGCCCATTCGATACTGCGAGTGGCACGGGCGTACCTCACGAACATGTGCGACTCTGCCGATTTCATTCGTCACAGATCTCTCAAGACAGCAATCATCGCTCAATCTTCCAGCGAATATGCGGAGCCGTTGACTTCACAACTCGCATAGCAGGACGACCACTGAACTCCTGATGCAGCTGGGAAGCCCGCAGACTGTCCACAGAACCCGCATGCACATGCAGCAGATAGCGGAGCACCAAAGGGGTTTCCTGAGTCGTCACAAGCGCGCTGTTCATGCACGGCGATGCGCACATCCAGCCATCATCCCGAACATGCCAGCCCGTGGGTTGTCCGGGATTTTCCGCATGATCAATCAGTGTCATCCCCTCAGGCTCAGCATGCTCTCTCCGCGTCTGCCCGGTGTAGTCCATCCACCGCGCTGGTTGTCCGAAGAGCTGCTTTTCCGTCTGAGTTCCCTCGCTGCCCGTCAACACTCCGGTTCCAAAAACAGCTGAAATGGAGCGAGCAACTCGGATTGCCAGAAACCCGAAATTCGTTCGACCAAACTCCAGTGATCCCGCCAGTGGTACAAATCGGCTCTGCAATTCCAGGGTGTACTCATTCCCCCGATCCAGAGGACGCACTTCGCAGATCAACTCCTGACGAATCAGTGGCTGGGGATTGTGACCATCGAACCAACCCAACTCAACAGCCAGCCGACAGAACTCATCATCATCTTCCATCGCCAGCCATTGCTGCTGCCGGATGCAGGCGCCAGAGCTGTTTCCCCAGAAATCAATTCCCAGAACTTTATTATGAGCAAACCAGACTGACTGGTGATGATCATGATCCGGCGCCCCGGGATGTCCCATTCTGGTCAGTATCGCACCGGATGGCCCGCGCAGTGGAAAAAAGAACGGACGGGGATACGCAGTTCCGAAATTCCATCGCAACACCTCCCGCTCATCAATGCAGAAGGCGACCTGATGGTCCGCAAACGGCGTCACCTGACAACGTGCAATACTTTCCGCCATATTCGCCCTGTTTCCTGCTCAAAATGCGTCGGCAGTAATTCCTGTCGTACGGCAATAGCCGGGATCGCACGTCATGTGCTGATACCGCCACCCACCTGACTCCCGGGCTCCATTTTTCGTCGTTAGCTCGTACACTGTCAACTACCGACCTGACCGCGTATGGTTCTGGTGACCGACAGGGCAATATCACTTCAGGAATTTCTTCCAGGGAACCTCCGATGAGTCCTTCAGTTTCCCGTCGTCAGCTGCTTCAGTCGTCGCTGCTGGCCGGCAGCACCCGCCTGTTCTGCATGCAGCCCCCATCCTCGACACAGTGGCTGGCTGGTACCGCGCGAGCCGTGATTACTCCGGACACGCCCGTCTGGCTTGCGGGCTACGGAACGAAACGTGTTCCCGACGGAAAGCTTCATGATCTCTGGATCAAGGCCCTCGCACTGGTAACTCCGGACGGACATCGCGTTGTCCTGATCACCAGTGATTTTCAGGGCGTACCGCGTTCAATGAGCAATCGCGTGTTCACTCGACTGAAAGAGCGCTGCCAACTCGAACGATCACAGGTGATGTTCACCTTTTCGCATAATCACTGTGGCCCGCGACTTGGGGATGACCTGATCGACTACTACCCGGTTGACCCTGCACAGGAAGCACTTGTGAATGACTACACAAACCAGATGGTGGAGCGAACCGTTCAACTCGTGGAAGACGCTCTTGCCAATCTGTCTCCCGCAACCCTCCACCACGGTCAGGGGCAAACTACCTTTGCCGTGAATCGCAGAAACAACAGGGAAGCAGATGTCCCGGATCTCCTCGCTCGTGGAATCGCCCTCGCCGGCCCCGTCGACCACAGCGTCCCGGTGCTTCAGGTCTCTCGACCCGATGGATCCCTGATGGCTGTACTGTTTGGCTATGCCTGCCACCCCACGACTCTCAGTTTCACAACATGGTGTGGAGATTATCCGGGCTTTGCTCAGCTGGAACTGGAACAGGCGTTTCCCGGTTGCGCAGCCATGTTTGTAAACACCTGTGGCGGTGATCAAAACCCGCTCCCCCGTCGCCGCGTGGATCTTTGTGAGAAATATGGCCACATGCTGGCAGAGGCGGTTCGTGAGGTTCTCCGCACACCGCTGCAGATTGTTTCCCCGGGAATCCGCACGGCCTTCGAGGAAATCCAGCTACCCTATCTGCAGGTTATCACCCGCCCGGAACTGGAAATGCTGCAGCAGGATACAAACAGCCTGAAAGCCCGCTGGGCAAACAGACTGCTCAAACAACTGGATGCTGGTCAGAAATTTGAATCCGGTTCCCCCTATCCGCTTCACGTCTGGCAGCTCGGAACTGAATTGACCTGGATCGGGATGGGCGCCGAAACCGTCGTCGACTACGCCCTGCGATTCAAGGCCGAATATGGCCCGGGGACATGGGTCATGGGATACTCCGACGATATGCTGGCCTACATCCCCAGTCGACGCGTCTGGGAGGAAGGTGGTTACGAAGGCGGCAGCAATCTCTTTGAATATGGCCGGCCCGCCTTACGCTGGCAGGGTGATATCGAAGATCGAATTGCCGCAGGCATCAGACGACTGCACACGCAACTGAATACCGATAACTCGCCGTAATAGCCCACCGCCCGTTAACAACCGCTGAAACTGGCTCCGATTTCAAAAGGCATAATTCCAGAGTGACAACTCCTGTTGAAATCGATCCTCAATGATCCGGCGATCACTTGCCGTCATGATTTCAGAGTAATGTCGCAGATCTCTGCGGTGGCCCCCCTTCGCTCGCGGCAATACCAGAGGCTCCGGAAGCCCAAGCAGCTGACGTACCTCCTCCAGTTCTTCGGCCAGATTCTCGTAACGCAACACGCGGTCCACTGCGACTGTTCCATCTGGATTCGTGTACAGATCAAGGCCATGATGCCTGAGCACATCCAGCCGCGGTGACTCCAGAAACTCGGTCAGTGGCATCCGCGGTTCACTCCGGCAGCACCAGTAATACAGTGAGATCGCTCGATCAAACGGATTCCGCTCCACACAAAACTTATAGCACGAATTCCAGAATTCCCGATCAGCCGACAGTGCCTCCGCTCCGGTCAGCAGGCGTCTCACTTCACTCACTGAAATATGGTTGTAAAAGTCAGGTTTCCCGAGGGGAATCCAGCGCCTCAGCGAATTCCATACCCCACGCGCTCCCGGCGAAACGCGGTAATTCTGAGGTCCGCCACACCCCACGGAGCTCCGGATTCGCTCGTCCTCTGCCGAGATCGGCGTGACGATGTCTCCCACCCCCGTAAATCTCGACAGAGCAATCTCCAGACTGGTTCC
>JBDKIW010000049.1:0-5771 GCA_039796955.1 Planctomycetota bacterium | reverse complement strand
TCAGACTGAGCCCACGCGGAGGATAGCCGGCTGCGAGTCGCCGCTTCCAGCTCCTGCGGTCCCGGAGCAAATCGCAACTCCATCGCGATCGGCAGTAGTAGTCCCACGATCGCGGGAATCGCACGAATGGCGACTCCAGCCTGGCGAGTCTGCAGGTAGCGGTACAAAAAGACGCTGCTTTGAACGACCCAGAAGATCGGATTGATGTAGCTCAACCCGGTCGGCAGCTTACGCCGATCTTCTGAACTCAACGAAACCGAACTCTCCCGCACCTGCATCAGCGCGGAAAAACTCCGGGAAACTCCCGTGCTGAATTTCTCCAGCTTGCGTTTTTTCGGGTCCCACCATTTCCGGAAGGCTTTTCGAAGTGCAGGAATACGAAAACTGAATTTCTTTCGACGGCTCATCACACACCTCGCCCCCGTCGCAAGTCCCTCTCAGCCGCGTCCGGCCCCACCAGGCAATCCGCGACCACTTCTTCAGCCATGCCAGCCTCCCAAAACAGGCTGCACAAGTCCGTCGTCTGCATCCACTCAGACCCGGGCGTCGCGTCAGGTGACGACGAAGCCTGCTCCGCTCGCGGCGATCGCAAAAAACCCGGCAGCACCCACGTCGGTAACACAGTCAGCGCCGCGAGGATTACGGCCCCCAGCAGCATGAGTCGCTCTCGAGACCGCAAGGCCCCCCACGATTGCCCCAGACTCCCCGCTTCGTCCGCAGTCTCTCGCCCACTCCGCGATCGGCGACTTCGTCCCGATTCGACCGGAACCTCTACCCGCCGCTGTCCAAAGACCCAGTTCCACGCCAGGACCATGACATTGATCTTCTGATGCTTTCGAGGATCATCCGGGACAATATCAAACACAAACAGAATCAACTTGTCTGTACTCAGCAGGAACGGAATCGCCAGCAACATGGCCGCATAACCGACCAAATCATGCTTCCACCCACTTGTCAAATCCTGCTGAAACTGGATCTGAGCCACAGCAATCGTCAGCACTCGGCACACATTCATCAACAACGCCCAGAACACCCCCGTACCGACCAGCAGCAACGTTCGAAACACCGGGTAACTTCGGGAAATCCCGATGAACGATGCGATGAACATCAGTGTGAACAGCGATTGCACGCCTGAACAGGCCTCTGCCACCATCAGGGCCGTTCCTTCCGCAGGCTGGATAATATTTCCCTGCAGAATGTGATCGTAATTCAGGGTGTTCAGGAAATCCGACGAAACCTGCGTCGTCAATTCCTGCAGCCATTGCACCGCCTCCTTGTCGTAATTCAGCGGCGGCCGCACAACCAAAAACATCGGCAGCAATAAGTACAACAGCGAGCGGCCCGTTTCCACCTCGGTAAAACAGTCCAGAATCAACCCCAGCAGCGCAATAAATCCAATAAAACAGACCCACGGTGATCCAGTCAACAATCCGTACAGCACCGCCAGCTCGCCAACCACAAATCCAGTCGCACGCAAGCCCCAGCGTAATCGAGTCCCTCGCAGCTCTGGCTGCTGCGCCCCCCGCGCCAGCACAAACCACACTGTGGTCGCAATCGCGAATGGATAAAACTGGTAGTAATCTCGCTGCCATAACTGGCCAAAATACGGAATCATCACCGGCAGGAACAAAATCGCCGGGACCAGCAGGCACCATGTCAGGGGACCAAGGTACTTATGACGTCCGACATCGTTCTCTGATTTTTCAACGTGGGTACTCATAGAAGCCTACCGACTGTCATGGCACGCGTCGTTTTAACATCTGATTCCGGCGACCTGCAGGAGCCTGACCGAACAGAAAAGGTCAAATCACGGCACAGACCCTACCTTTCATCGACAGGGAAAATGATTTTACATACTGCCGACTTTTGTTGCCGATGAATGTTGCCCGAATTACGAAAAACATCCCAAAAAGGGGCAATTCACGAATTTCACTCGCCACACAACCCATTTATCCCCCACAATCAGCGTTCACCCCGATCACCACTGGCAGGACTCTCCCCCCGTTTTCACCCGTTCCGCCAAACATCGCCAGCCCCTCCGTCCCCGATCACTCCGGAAATCCATTGATCACAAGGCCGTCCCCAATAGCCAGCAGCATCCACTTCTGACAAAATGTCCGCGGTTCATCCCCACCCCGGCATCAAACAAGCGCTGCCCTGAACCAGGCCATTCGCCGTTTTCTTCAGGAACGATTGCGATGTTTCAAAGACGACGCTTTCTCGCTCTCAGCCTCGCCGCGGGATCCCTCACTTCACCCCCGCTTCGCCAACTGCTGGCCAAAACAGGCAGCTCACATCCACCCGCTCAGGATCTCTTTTCATGGATCATCGAGCAACGCGGCCAATGGGATCTCAATCTGTACCGCCAATTGCTGGGTGCCGCAAACGACCCGAAAGAAGGTGACGCAATCGTGGGGGTTGCTGCCCCCGATTCCGCTGCTCGCCTGCACGCCCGAAGTCTGCTCGCCGCCACCCGCCTGCAGCTGATTGATGAACATCCGCCTCACACGGATGCCCTCCTGTCATTCACCCAGTCCGTAATCGACGTGGAACAACAGCAGCGTCTCCACTCCTGGACGTTGGGCGAGCTGCAGCGTTTTCTGCTGTCCGCCCCCGAAGGTGAACTCAAATCCGCCTGCCGGGGTTTGTCCAGCGATGTCATCGCCTGCGTCGTGCGTCTGATGTCCAATGACGAACTCATCGCTCTCGGCGCTCGACTGTTCCACCCACTCCCGGGATCTCAGATCGGCGCTCGCGGCTATATGGGGGCTCGTGTTCAGCCCAATTCCCCCACCGACCATCCCGATGATATCCGCTGGCAGGTGTTCAATGCCTTCGCCTACGCTGTCGGCGATGTGCTCATCGGCACAAATCCGGTTTCCAGCGAACCAGACTCCGTTGTCGCCGTTCAACGCACGCTGCAGGATGTTCTCGAAACCTTTGAAATTGCAGATGTCCTCCCACACTGCGTTCTCGCTCACATCGATGTGCAGGCTGAAGTCGAACAACGGCATCCGGGAACAACGGCCCTCTGGTTTCAGAGCATCGCTGGGAATGATGCGGCCAACGCCACCTTCGGCATCTCCGTCGACAGCTTGCACAAACATGCCAGTTCCCGCACCGGAAAGTTCGGCCTTTATTTCGAAACCGGGCAGGGCGCCGATTTCACCAACGGACACGGCTTCGGTACAGATATGCTCATCTTCGAAGCACGCAAATACGGCTTCGCCCGAGCCCTGACCTCAGTGGTCAGCAACGCACAAAAACAAGCCGGACAGTCCGAACTGCCGTGGGTACACCTCAATGATGTCGCAGGCTTTATCGGTCCCGAAGTCTTCAGGACTCGGGAACAACTGGTTCGCTGCTGTCTCGAAGACATCGCAATGGGCAAACTGCACGGTCTGACCATCGGCCTCGATATCTGCTCCACCCTGCATATGGATGTCACTCTGGATGACCTCGGTTGGTGCATTGACCAGATCATGCCAGCGAACCCCGCCTATCTCATGGCCCTCCCCACTCGCATCGATCCCATGCTGGGATATCTGACAACCGGCTTTCAGGATCACGTCCACATCCGGGAGAAGTTCGGTTATCAAGTCAATGACCGGATGTGGGCGTTCTTCCGACAACTGGGGGTGATCGATGATGCCGATCAGCCTACCGGGCACTTCGGTGATCCCGCGTGGGTTTATCTCCAGTACCAGCGCCGCCGCGGTGACCAGCGCGATGAATCCTTGATCCGCGCCGAGGCCCGAAATCAGATGGCCGAGGTCAGGGGCCGCGGTGTCTTCCTCGCAGAAGGTTATGGCTCCCGCCCTTCACAACTGGCCCCATCACTTAACTCACAGATTCAATCCATCTATCAGGCTGCAAAGATCAGCATCTGGAAGGAACTGGATCCCGCCTTCATCACCTCGATCCCCGATGTCGTGCCTCTGCAGTCCCGCTCAGTGAACCGCACCGATTACATCCTGCACCCCGCGTCCGGAGAATCACTCGCCCCAGCCTCAATCACACGCATCCACGAACTCAGACGCACCCACGGCGAAGCGTACAACGTCCAGATCGTTGTTTCCGATGGCCTGAACGCCGTCGCAGTCATGAAGGAACAACAGCTGCAGTCGCTGATCAATGGTCTGCAGTCCGGTCTCGCCAACACAGAATTCCGCTGCGCCCCCGAAATACTCATGGTTGTCTCCGGACGTGTCCGCGCGGGCTATCGCATCGGCGAACAACTCTTCGCTGACCGTCCGGAACCCTGCGCGATCCTGCACGTCGTCGGTGAACGCCCCGGAACCGGCCACGACACGCTGTCCGTCTATATGACCCTCGCCCACGGCGACGTCTGGGGAACCACCGATGCCGTCGATCACAACATCACACGCGTCGTCTCCGGCATCGCCACCACTGCCCTCATCCCCGAAACTGCCGCCGCAGATGTCGTGCGACTGCTTTCCGAAATGCACCGCTGACCCGAGACAGACTGCAGGAAAACACGAGTGCCATCGAGGTACAATTTCTGCACAGGACACACACTCCGTTTCCCATTGAATCTCATTCTCGCTCTGACTCCTGGAAAACTAAGAGTCCGCATTCCGCTGTTTCCCCGAGGAGCCCGCCAGTCATGATGTCCCTGACCGTTCGCCTGCTGGAAAACAATACCGCAGCCCGACTGACCATCCGTCATGGAGTGATTCAGTCGATCCTGCCCCTCGAAATGTCCTCCGTCGAACGCGATCTGCTCCCATGGGCCGCCCCCGGACTGTTCGATCTGCAGCTCAACGGGTTTCAGGGCATCTGGTTCAGCAGCGAATCGCTCACCGTAGACGATGTCGAATCTGTCATCACCGCCTTCGCTCGCCAGGGAATCACCGGCTGTTTACCCACACTGATCACCAATTCCTGTGAGGCCATTGAGCACGGACTGCACACAATTTTTCTGGCAACCCAGCGGTCGACTCTGGTGCGTGAGATGATTCGCGGATGTCATGTCGAGGGCCCGTGGATTTCCCCGGAAAATGGCCCCCGCGGTGCGCATCCCATCGCCCACGTCCGACACGCTGACCGCACCGAACTGCAACGCTGGCAAAAGGCCGCCGGCGGGCTGGTCAGACTCATCACGCTTGCCCCCGAAGTTCCCGGTACGCTGGACCTGATTCCCGATGCCGTGCGTCAGGGAATTACCGTCGCCATCGGACACACTGCAGCCTCCGGTACGACCATTACCACCGCAATTGAACGAGGTGCCACACTCGGAACTCACCTCGGCAATGGCTGTGCCGGCATGCTCCCCCGCCACGACAATATCTTCTGGCCACAACTGGCCGATGACCGCCTGAGCGTCAGCGTCATCGCCGACGGCTGGCACGTGCCGGCCCCGATGCTGAAGTGCATCCTGCGCTGCAAAACCCCGGATCGCCTGATCCTCACATCCGACATCTCAGGCTTCGGTGGTTGTCCCCCGGGACGCTACATGACACCCGCCGTTGATGTCGAAGTCCTGCCCGATGGACGCATTGTCGTGGCCGGCCAAACCCAGTATCTCGCAGGTTCAGGAGCCACCACAGGTGAATGTGTCGTGCGATTTCACCAAACCTGCGACGTCCCGCTGCAACGTGCCTGGGACATGGCTTCACTACACCCCACCCGGCTCCTCGGACTGCCGACAGTGTCCATCGAGGAGGGCCAACCCGCGTTTCTCACCATCTTTCGTACGGAACTCGATGAATCGGCCGACGCTCCGGAGCGACGACGCTTTGTTCCCGAGT
>JBDKIW010000048.1:0-12880 GCA_039796955.1 Planctomycetota bacterium | reverse complement strand
AGATCGGTGCAGGGGGAATCCGCTGTTACTCGACTTCGGGACGGGTAATTCCACCACCATGCGTTTCGTCGGCCGGGATCGCCGTAACGTTGCTCAGTCCAGTCAAATCCGAGGATCTGAGTGGGCAGTCCGAGGGCCAGCTGGCCTTCGAAGGCCGCCAGAGCGCGTGGTTGTGGAAATGGGTCTGACGTCACTCGTAGCCCATCTCCGTGGGCCCAGACGGTAACTACGGATCCGGAGGTGCCCGTGGCGACGAGAAGCGTGAGGCCAAGGTCCATCAACAAATCGGCAAAGATCGTGGAATAGCGGTACTGCAGTCCGGCAACCAGCATGTCCGGCATAGGAGACCTGTTCAGTGTCTGTGTGGCTGAATTTCAGGAAGGTAGCCAGTGGGGACGTTCTTGCAGGATCAACATCGCAGAGGCGTGGCAGAGCCCGGCCATCCGGGCCAGGAGTGGTCTGTACTGTCCACCGCATAAGGCGAGACACGCAGTTGGAGGGCGACAGGAATTCCCGGAAAACTCCGGGGATTCTGAAAAATACAGATCCTGATGGGCGTCCTGTCGCTTGTGGCTGCCCTCGGAGGACGAATTACGGCACCACGGATTGGCAGGTGCACGCCTTCCGGGCTAAACTCAGGAAGCGTTCAGAAAAGGGGTCAGGAACCAATAGCCTAAAGGCCCGTAGGGTGCTGCGCACTATTGGTTCCTGGTCAGAAAAGGGGTCAGGAACCAATGGCCAAATGGCCCGCAGGGTGCTCTGCACTATTGGTTCCCTGTTCAGAAAAGGGGTCAGGAACCAATAGCCAAATGGCTCGTAGGGTGCTCCGCACTATTGGTTCCCAGGTCAGAAAAGGGGTCAGGAACCAATAGCCAAATGGCCCGTAGGGTGCTCGGCACTATTGGTTCCTGACCCCTTTTCTGACCCTTCCCCTTTTCTGAACCTCGCATAAGCTAAGGAGATGCTGGTGACGCAACCTCGCACGCTGGAAGACATGTTTGAACAAGCCCGGCTCATGGACAATGACGTCGACCGGGACCTGTTTATCCGGGCGGCCTGCGACGGTGACGCGAGTCGTGAGCAGCAACTGCGGCAGCTTCTGATGAGTGCTCAGCGTCCCAGTCCCCTCGACGGGACACTGACGGAAGTGGCACTGGCTCGGAGCTATCTGACGGGTGAACTGACCACGATTCAGATTGGCCAGTGGAGACTGCTGCGTGTGCTGGGCAGTGGCGGCATGGGCGTGGTCTACCTTGCAGAGCAGCGGGAGCCTGTGCACCGACAGGCGGCCCTGAAGATGATTCAACTGGGATGTCAGAGTCGTCAGGCCATCTGGCGTTTTGAACAGGAGCAGCAGACGCTTTCGCGACTGGATCACCCGAACATCGCCCGACTGATTGATGCGTCAATTCTTCCCAGCGGGACGTCGTGGCTGGTGATGGAATACGTCAGAGGGCAGGATCTGCTCAGCTTTTGTGAACAGTTCGGAATGACGGTGGAACAACGCCTGCATCTGTTCCTGCAGTGTTGCTCGGCCATTCGCCATGCGCACCAACAGGCCGTGATTCATCGGGACCTGAAGCCCTCGAACATTATGGTTTCCGGCGACCAGAATGAGGCGATGGTCAAGGTAATCGATTTTGGGGTGGCGAAAGTACTGAGCCAGACCGAGTCGCTGGCGGGCCGACTGAGTCCATCAGAGGGGACTCAATCCGGTGTCATGCCCGGGACACTGAAATACATGAGCCCGGAGCAGGCACGAAACGGGGAAATTCCTGTCGACACCCGAACCGATGTGTATTCCCTCGGCGCCGTGCTGTATGTGCTGCTGACGGGGCATGAGGCGCACAGCGGCACCGGAACCGGAGGCGCTGTCGCACAGCTTGACCTGCTGGAGCGGATTATCAGAGATGAGCCCGTGAGCATGTCCCGGCGAGTGCTTCAGGAGGCGCACGGTGCCGAAGCCTCCCGAAAAGAATTGGCGAGTCGCCTTGCTCGACAGTTACGTGGCGATCTGGATGCGATCGTGCAGAAGGCGATGGCAAAGGAACTGAGTCGGCGTTATCAGTCAGTGGCACAGCTCGCCGACGATATTCAACGTTATCTGAATCGCGTACCCATTGATGCGAGGCCGCATTCTCTGGGCTACCAGATCAGTCGCAAGCTGGTGCGAAACAAAGGTGTGTGCATCGCTGTCTTATCAGTTTTCATTTCGCTGCTGACCGGGCTGCTGATTGCCGTCAATCAGCGGAATCGCGCTGAATCCTCAGAATTGTCGCTGCGATCACGCAACTATGCCGCTGATTTGCTGCTGGCCTCACTGCTTCAGCAGCAGGGGGATTCCACACAGACCATTGCGGCGCTTGAACGCCAGATCCCGACGAATAACAACGTGGATCCCCGTGGTCTGGACTGGCAACTCCTGCGCGCTCTATCGGTCACCGATGTGAAACTCCTGCACCGGGAACCACGTTCTCTGTATTTCGTTTGTCCGCTTCCCGGGGAACGCGAGATCGCTGTTTGCGGTCAGGACGCTGACATTGTCCTGCTGGATGCTGAAACCGGCGAAGTTCGGACGCGGATTCCCTCCGGGCAGGGTGAGGTGAATGGACTGGCTGTTTCTCCGAATGGAAAGCTACTGGCTTCAGCAGGCGATGATGGCACGATTGCGATCTGGGACATCTCCACGGGACAGGAAGTCGGGCAGCGCGGCAAAGTGCATCAGCGGCAGTGCTGGCAGGTGGGTTGGTCACCTGATGGGAAAACTTTGATCACCTGCGGCAATGAAATGGGCGTACAACTGCGGAGTTTTCCGGAGTTGAAGTCACTCGGAACCGTTCCGACACTCACGGATTTGGAATGTCTCAGCGTCAGCCATAAAGGATTGATCGCTATCGGAGGTGAAGCCGGTACGTTAACAGTGGTTCCGGTCCCCAACATGCAGATCGGCAGCGCAACCCAACTGGAGCTGCAGAACGGTTTCGCCCCGAGTGGTCACTTCTTCAACACCTCCGCTGTTTGCTTTTCTGCCGATGGAAGTTACCTCGCAGTGCTGTCTCAGTCTTCAAAAGTTCAGGTCTTCGATACCTCGGAAGGCGTCCTGCGGGAAGTTATGCAGTGGGAGGTTGCCGATCGCGCACTGAGCGTGGCGTTTTCCGCGAATGGGCAGCTTTTGGCCGTGGGGCTGCGTAACGGAGGAATAGAAGTCGTAAACGTACGCTCGCCACAGTCGGCCCTGAAGCTGACCCTGTTTCAAAAGCCCGCGGGCGGTGGACCACTGCGGTCTGTTTCAGGTGGTTTTCAGGACCTTGTGGAATCCAGTGAGCCGTTATCCACGGATGGCACGTTTCCAGGCGATACACGACAGATTGTGTTGCAGATGAAAACGGCCGACGCCGCAGGGGGCTACGCTGAGAACTACCGAGTTTCACGCGTAAATCCGCAGAGTTCTACCTTAGGAGCAGACTACTTTGTCCCTGAGGGCGTGAGTGTATCCGGGCGAACGGTCACGCTGATGCTGCCACGCGAGATCCTCCAGGCGGAACAGCAAACCGGGGGACAACGGAATTGGCAGGCGCATCGAGACGAAGTGATCAGCGTTTGTTTTTCACAGGATGACCAGTCTCTGATCTCGGTCAGCAGAGATGGCACCATTTGTCGTTCTCGGTTTGCCAGTTGGCAGCCCATATCGCTTGTGCGAAGAAACGTGCATGGGGTGGTGCTGCCGATCGGTGACCGAACGGCCATCACACGGCATGGAGGTGAGGGAACGAATGTGCCGCCGGGGAGTTATGCCACCGGCCTGGTTCGCCCCGTGGATCAGGTCATCCGCCCGGATGATGCCGGATGGCCTCTGAAAAACCAGTTTGCACGCCATTTTCAACTGACACGTGACCGGCGATCGTTGGTGGTCATTTGTGAAGACGAGCGGCAAATCAACAGCGCCGTCCACGTTTATGACATTGACCGGCAGGTCCTGCGTCCCGTGTTTGAAACTCCTCCAGGAGATCGGATCACAGCTTTGACGCGGGACGGCAGTCGGTCGCTGCTGGTCTACGAAGTTCAGCGCGTGACGGCCGCAGACCCCGGAACAAAACAGGCGGAACTGTATGTGCATGACCTTCAGGCTAACCACGTTCTGAACAGGGCACCATTGAATACCAATGGACTTGCAGAAATCCTCACATCACCTGACCAGAAATGGTGCGTAGTTGACGGTCGCCCGGAACTGGCTGTGTACAGCGTGCCGTCTCTGACTCACAAGGTGCTACCTACTCCACGATCGACTCGGAACTCGCTGATTATTCTCCCGGACAATCAGACGCTGATTGTGGCCTTTGCGGACCGCATGTTGCGACGTTATGACCTTGGAACGGGAGAATTGGTTCAGGAAATCCCTGTGATCGGACGCGAAATTGAAGGGCTCGCCATCACTGCGGATGGAAAGACTCTGCTTGGCTGCAGCTCTGACGGCACGCTGCAGGCCTGGCAGACGACCCCTTTTCTGCAGTCGATGATCCTGCAATTGCCAGTCAGCAAATTACGCAATCTCAGTCTGGATCCGTCCGGAAATGCAATCTGGCTGAGGGATCAGTACGACCAGTTGTTTCTGCTGGATGCTCGACTGGATGCCCGATTTCTGTTGCCTTCCAGCGGAGCTCCGTACTGAATCACCGTACGGGCATTGCGTGGCGTACGACGTGAGTTTTCACGTCCGATGTCGGCAGAGCTTGTTGGTGCAGCTCTCGCAGAAATCCTTCGCCTCACTCTTTTCGCAGCATTCCGTACTTTCGCATCTTGTTGTAAAGGGTCACGCGACTGATCCCCAGATTTCTTGCCGTGTTGGTGCGACTGAAGTTGTTTCGCAGCAGCGCCTGTTCGATCATTTCCTTTTCCGTGACTTCAATCCGGTTTTCCAGTGATTCCCCGCGACGGACCGAAAAGAATCCGGACACAGACGGATCATTCCCGGGACCAGCGGTCCCTGCTGGAATGTGAGTGGGCAGGCAATCCACGGTCATGCGGCCATCCTGACTGTAGATGACGGCGCTGCGGACCGAGTTTTCCAGCTCACGGACATTGCCCGGCCATGGGTAACGCAACAGACACTCCACGAATTCGTCGGTGATTTCCATCACGTCCACTCCAAGCTGTGCCGCGTGATGATGCACAAAATAACGAGCCAGAGGTTCAATGTCCGGCAGGCGTTTCCGCAGTGGCGGAATGACGAAGCTCAGGGTGTTCAGACGATAGTAAAGGTCCGGGCGAAACTTGCCCTGTTCCACCAGTGGCTGCAGCTGCAGATTGCTCGCTGCAATGATCCGGGCCTTGACTTTGATCGTGCGATTGGAACCCACAGGTTCAAATTCGCCCTGCTCAATCACTCGCAGCAGTTTCACCTGCTGATCCGGAGTCAAAACGTCAATTTCATCCAGCAGAATCGTACCGTTGCCTGCCGCCACGAACTTACCTTCCTTGTCGGCGTGTGCGCTGGTGAAGGCACCTTTGACATGTCCAAACAATTCGCTTTCAATCAACTCGCCCGGCAGTGCACCACAGGCGACGTGCAGAAACGGCTCGTTGGCACGAGACGACATGTTGTGAATCAGATTGGCAAGATGCGTCTTGCCCGAGCCTGTCTCGCCAATCAGTAGAATTGTCACGGCATGCTTTCCCGCAACTTCCAGACGCCGCAGCATTTGTCGCAGCTCAGGCGTCCGCGTACGAAACTGATCGGCGAACTGGCTGCTGTCAACGGCAACGGTCTGAGTCGGAGCTGACTTTTCTGAAACCAGCGGCAGACTCACGGGCAACCGTTCAAAAACGGGCGTCGGAGCTGCAGGCATCACGACCGGCTGAGCAACGGCTTCCCATGCGGCAACTGCCGTCGGAACTGTTTTGGTTGCCGCCAGCACCAACTCGGCATCAACGTTCAGTATTCGATCTGCAACAGCGGAGTAATTGTCTTCGTTGCGATCCATTTCGACTACGTCGACCCGGTCGGCGACGTCTTCCGGAATCGATGACTCGGACAACTGGCCTGTATGCACCACGATAACAATTCGGGGCACGGCACACTGCAGAGTCAGTGCGAAGGTGCGAACCATCTGCTGCGGGTTGGCGCCGCGACTGTCTATCACCAGATAACTCGCATTCTGAGCACGACACAACCGGGGCACTTCCGCCGGCGAGTAACATTCCATGAGTCGACAATGTCCTGTCAACGCACTTCCAAGGCTGCGAAGAAAGCCTGGAGAACCACTGCAGATCAGGGCGGTTTCAAGTTGCACGGCAGGTTCCTGCTAATGAGCGTCGCGGATTCAGTTCTATGATGTTCAAACAGTTGCGTGTCCGGCGATGGCAGTTCACACACTTTGTTAATTCCATGTTCAAAGCAGAATCGATGCCATGAGTCAGTTTTTTTGCCCAGGTAGAAAAAACGCTGAGTTTTTCTGTTTGCGCCACAAGGCAATGCTGCCGGAGGGCAACGCGTGTTGACTCGTGGCAACGTTCCCCAAAACTGTGGTGTTTTCGCGACATGCAGATTTCCAGTGTTTTTGAGGTGCGGCGATGCATTTCTGCAACAGGGATCAGACTGCGGGGGGCTGTTGTCGCCTTGTCGATGCGGTTGTGGCGTTGCACGTTGCTTCGTGTGTTCAAAGGATGCATCACCTGCGTGCCTCCGCAGGATTCCGGGAAATCCGTGACAAAAAACCGCAAAACATGGCGGTTTTCAGCTGTTTTGAATTCTCAAATGGCTGCTGCGAGCGAAATTCTGTCGTCGAGAGGCCGGGTAGAGTGGTGCATCCAGCCCTGTTGTCTTCGGAATCCAATGCTTTGGATTCTGCGGACCCGTTGCGAAAAGGAAACGGTGGTGCCAACACGTCGACCGGGTGAGGTTCCACGCGAGCCGATTGAGGTTTGAACGGGAGGGCGAGGTTCCACCCGAGCCGATTGAGGCTTGAACGGGAGGGCGAGGTTCCACCTGAGCCGATTGAGGTTTGAACGGTAGGGCGAGGTTCCACGCGAGCCGAGTGAGGTTTGATCGGGAGCGCGAGGTTCCACCCGAGCCGATTGAGGCTTGAATGGGAGGGCGAGGTTCCACCCGAGCCGATTGAGGTTTTCGGCCGGGCAGGTGCCACGCCCCGGGATGGCGAAACGGCGGCAAACTGAGAGTTCCGGGGCGTTTTCGGCTTGGTGATGCAAAAAGATTTGAGTGTCGAGTTCGGCAGTGAAAACGCTGGGCGTTCGTTTCGACGGAGCGAAACGCGACTATCTACGGGCTTAACACCGTTTCACCATCCCACCCGCGTCCTCCCGCACTTGTTAGTGGCCGGCGTTCCATCTGCCCCGACTTTGCGTTACGACCGGTCCGCCTTCCACCACTCTTTCCTGCGTTCGGCAGGTTCCGGATGCCATCTTCCCAAAGCAGCGGGTAATGTAACGCCAGTGAATCTGAGTGATTTGCAACGCCCAGCCTGAGTCGGCCGGACGCCGTAGATCGACAGATCCGCAGCGCTGCACCACATGCGGGTTCAGCCTGTTGACCGGTTGAGTGATTCGCAACCTCCAACCCTCGCGGTGTGGACACCCGTCGCTCCAAATGTCCATTCCGGGGCAGGGTACCTGACTGAAATCTGCGAAAGCCCTGGAAACAACACGTATGTCAACAACGCCATCAACCGCCCCGTCCACCGGACTGACCCGGGCTTACGTGATGCCACTGGCCGTGTTTATGGGATTCCTGCTACTCAGGGATGCACTGGGATTTTTCGGGCTGGTCAATTCCAGCGAATCCGCTCCGTGGTGGCAGCGGCAACCGGAATTGTGGCTTTATCCACTGCAAACCCTCGTGACGCTCGCCGTGCTGGCGTCCTGCCGGAAGCACTGGGATCTGCGACCACTGCAGGGAGCCGGACTTGCTGTGCTGCTGGGAATTCTCGGAATCGCGATCTGGATCGCACCCGGCTTTCTGGCACGCTCCTTTGAGCTGAGGATCCCAATCCTGTCCTATTTCGGTGTGAAGTCACGGACGAATGGATTTGATCCCGGATTGTTGCTGGATTCCGGCAGTGGGCTCTACTGGGCGGTCATAGCACTGCGTTTTTTAAGACTGGTCGTGGTGGTGCCGCTGGCTGAGGAACTGTTCTGGCGCGGATTTCTGATGCGTTATCTGGTGAATCCCGATGGCGATTTCTGGAGCGTTCGTTTCGGAACGTTTCACTGGAAAAGTTTTGCCATTGTGACCGGATTGTTCATCGCGATTCATTCGTCCGCAGATTATTTCGGAGCCGCCGTTTTCGGTTCGCTGATGTACCTGCTGGCAGTCCGCACCAAAAGCCTGTTTGCCTGTGTCCTGATGCATGCCGTCGCCAATCTGCTGCTGGGACTCTATGTCCTCAGCACCGGACAGTGGGGCTACTGGTAGATGGCTGCCAGCGTGCTACTTGAGGGCGCGGCCGCAGCCAAACGGTGTTCAGCTGGACTATTGTCGCGTTTCGCTCCGTCGAAACGTACGTCCAGCGTTCTCCACCGCGGCGCTCGCCATTCTGGGGGACGCCTCGCTGCCATCAGGCAATCAACGCCCCTGTTACCTTCGCCGTCAAGAGGGCCGGGCACAGCTGCGACTTTTGAACAGCACCCATTATTCCGGCGGCCCGCCGGCAAGCACAGAGGGATCCACTGCCGAGGCATACTTTTCGAAGTTTGTGCGGAAACGCTGCGCCAGCTTCTTCGATGCCGCCTCAAACGCAGTGGTATCTCGCCACGACAATCGCGGCTGCAGCATCTCCTGCGGTACGCCACTACACGCGGTCACCACGTCCAGGCCCATAATTGGATCGCGAACAACCGGTGCCGTCTGTAGTTCTCCGGAGTGGATGCCGTCAATGATGGCTCGAGTGAACCGCAGCGGCATGCGGCTTCCGGTCCCATAGGATCCGCCAGACCAGCCAGTGTTCACAAGCCAGACTCTGGCCTGGAACTTTCTCACTTTTTCTGCCAGCAACTTTGCGTAAACTGCCGGGTGCCAGACAAGGAATGGTCCACCAAAGCACGGCGAAAATGTTGCCTCCGGTTCGGTGACGCCCATCTCCGTCCCCGCGACCTTGGCTGTGTAGCCACTGATGAAATAGTACATCGCCTGTTCCGGCGTCAGCCTCGCGACGGGCGGAAGCACACCAAAGGCATCGCACGTCAGAAAGATCACGTCCGTAGGATGACCCGCCACACACGGAATCCGCGCGTTCCGCATGTGCTCAATCGGATAGGCCCCACGCGTGTTCTGCGTGATGGAGGTGTCGTTAAAGTCCACGTGATGGTGGGCTTTGTCGTAGACGACATTTTCCAGAACGGCACCGAAACGCAGCGCTTCAAAGATCTCCGGTTCAGATTCCCGAGTCAGGTACACGGCCTTTGCGTAACAACCGCCCTCGATATTGAAGATACCCGTGTCCGACCAGCCATGCTCATCATCCCCGATCAGGTATCGCCGCGGATCTGCGGACAATGTCGTTTTACCGGTTCCTGATAACCCGAACAGGACCGAGGCTTTTCCTGTCTCGCGGTCACACGTCGCTGAGCAGTGCATCGACAGAATGCCACGCTCCGGCAACAGATAATTCATGAAGGTAAACACGGCCTTCTTCATCTCGCCCGCGTATTCCGTTCCGAGCAGCACCACTTCTCGCCGCTCAATGCTCAGGTCCACGCTGGTCCGCGATGTCATCCCGGTCGTGTAACGATTGGCCGGGAAGGCCCCCGCATTGTAAATCACAAAATCCGGTTCTCCGAACTGCTCCAGTTCGTGATCCGTCGGGCGAATCAGCATGTTGTGCATGAACAGAGCATGGTAAGGCCGCGCACAGATCACACGGACTTTCAATCGCTGAGTCGCATCCCAACCCGCAAAGGCGTCCACACAGTACACACGCGTCTGCGTATTGAGGTAGTCGATCGCTCGCTCACGATTGATCGAAAATGAGGACTCATCCAGCGGGAAGTTCACCGGTCCCCACCACACTTTGGATTCTGAGTCCGGATGACGCACCACCCGTTTGTCCTTAGGCGATCGCCCCGTCTTCTCGCCCGAATACGCGATCAGGCAGCCTGTGTCTGAAATACTGGTGCCGGTCTCATGGCGAATCGCTTCCTCGTACAGACCTCCGGGCGAAAGATTCCGCAGTACGTTTTTGACCGTGATCCCGTGCTGACGCAGCGTAAAAGGATTCTCCATCACACACATCCTGAGCAAAAACGTACAAGAACTTAAAACCCAGACCACCGCCGCGGAAACGGCTGCAGTTGTATCACTGGCTACCATCCGTCAGAGGGAGCCCACCTCTGCGACGAAGTGTCAATGACCTCATCACATCCGGTATGTAAACACGCCTGCAGCCAATTGTATCCGCAACTCAGATGCCGGATTTGCAGAAACCGATCCGTTTTCAACACCGGGAACATGATCATTCTGACGTCCGTTTCGCTGCTGCGTCCACGTGCAGCCGAACACTTGTCCTTAATGCCGCAGGATTGCCGAATTCACTGGATTTCTGCATGAAAAGGCAAAGTCTCGACGCTAGTCGATGTACACAAACTCATTCGTGTTCAACAGGGATCGACAAAGCTCTGTGGTGGCGTGACTCGGGGCGTCCGCGGTTCCGTCGCCCGCCTTCTGACTGGCTTGCTCAAGGAGTGCGCAACAAAGCCGAAGATCCTCCGTATCCGGAACCCGCTGAAACAACAGTCGAAAGGCCTCGGTGACAAGTCGCTCATCAGTCCTGTCGGGCGCCTGTGGGTTGCCGTGCTCCTTCGCCCCGGGCACCGAACCCGTTGCAGTCCCCCGCTTTTCAGCACTTGATGAAATTCTCCCAGCCAGGGCCCGTGAGTACCGCACCGTCTCCGGACTGTTCAACAGCATGATGGACTGTGGTGCTACCACCGTTTCATCACGACGTGCACAGGATGTGGTTGAATCTGGAAGGTCAAAGGCCTGCAGAAACGGAATCGGCAGACAGCGTTTCCGGATCAGAAACACACTTCGCACGTCTGTGGCTTCGACTGCGTCGGCATACCAACCCTGCCGACGCCCTTCGTCCTTGCCTTCCTCCGCTTCCAGTATCGCGGGTTGCGCCTGACGGAGCTCCGCTGCAACCGGTGGCCACCTCGGTGGTCCATCAGCATCCGATCGCAGTAATCCTGAAACCTGCAACAGGCAGTCACGCAGTGACTCCGCGTCCAGCCTGCGCACATTCTGTCGCCAGAACAGGCGGTTTTCCGGATCCACATGGCCGTCATCCGCTCTGTCCGCACTGGAACTCTGCCGGTAAGCCCGCGAGGTCACAATAAGCCGGTGCATCGCCTTCACGGACCAGTTGCGGCGCGGCAATTCCATCGCCAGCCAGTCCAGTAGACGCTGATGCACAGGCCTGGCCCCCGTATGGCCGAGGTCATTGGCGGTCGCCACCAGTCCCACACCAAAATGTTGCTGCCACAGGCGATTGACGAACACGCGCGCTGTCCACGGATTGCTCTCAGACACAATCCAGTTCGCCAGCGCCAATCGACGGCCACTTGTGCCCGCATGAATGCCGGGAATCTTCGCCGGATGCGGGGCGTAAAGCGACGGAAAGCCGGGTTCGACCACCGCTCCGGGCGACGCATGGTCACCCTGCAGCAGAATCGCCATGGCCGGTATCCCTTCGTCGCGATCCTGAACCCCCATCACCAGCTCCGGTGATCGTCGGCGTGCTTCCAGAGCGGAAATGGCCTGAGTCGCCGCTTCGTCAGACGCGTCGCCCGCCTGTGCCTTGAGCCGCGCGATCTCTTCATCAATCTGACGATTCTGCTGCTCCAGAGTCGTCAGTTCAGACTGCGTGGAAATCACAACATCATCACGCGGTGTCGTTGCGGCAAAAAACGCTCTCAGGCGATAATGATCCGCCTGCGTGAAGGGATCGTACTTATGATCGTGGCACTGGCAGCAGGACATGGTCAGTCCCAGAAACGCTGCCGCCGTCGTATTCGTCAGGTCTGCCTGCACCTCAGCCTGCAGCCGTGATTCTTCCTGAAAAATTGCCGCCGTGCTGTCCCATTGCCCCAGTCGCAGAAAACCCGTGGCCGTCAGCATGTCCGCTTCCGCTGACGTCTGCGGCGTTCCCCGCACTAACTCGTCACCGGCCAACTGCTCCCGCACAAACTGATCATACGGCTTGTCCTCGTTGAAGGCCCGAATCACGTAGTCGCGATACTTCCACATCAGTGGCCGAAACTCATCTCGCTCATATCCGTTGGTATCTGCATACCGCACCACGTCCAGCCAGAGTCGCGCTTGACGCTGGCCATATTGGGGCGATGCCAGCAGCCGATCCACCACGCGCTCCCACGCATCCGGATCTGTATCCCGGCAGAATGCGTCCACCTCGTCCGGTGTCGGCAGCAACCCCGTCAGGTCCACTGTGACCCGCCGGATCAGAGTCCTGCGATCCGCCTCCACCGACAGCCCCAGCCCCTGCAGCGCCAATTCCTCTGCGAGAATTGCGTCGATCGGATGGTCTCCGGACCTGGTCGACAACGCTGTCTCAGCAGACGACTCGTCCGGGGCTCGCAGGGACCACAGCTGCAATCGCTCGCTGCCAAAAACCAGCCGAATTGGGTTCCGTGGATCTGTGAAGGCATCGCCAACATCCGCCGCGATCAATACTCCGGACCCGTCCGGTAACTGCTCAGGTCCCCACGGAGCTCCCGCGTTCACCCAGTCCTGCAGAATCTTCTGTTCCCGCTCGGTCAGGGGCTGTTTGGGGGGCATCTGCAGTTCACTGTCATCTCCGGAAATCGCGCGCAGAAAAATCTCTGCGACATGCTCCGCCGAAGATTCCGGTGC
>JBDKIW010000047.1:0-11385 GCA_039796955.1 Planctomycetota bacterium | reverse complement strand
GCAATCACCGCACGACGCCCCGCTTCGGTCAGTGTCACCGCCCCAGCACGCTCCAGAAAACTGCCATGATCCACCTCGCCGTTATTGAACACCGTCAGCGTGACCGAGTCGCCAATCAGCGGCCGGTACTCCTCGCTGCAATCCAGCGCCAGTCCGGGGCGCCCGAATCGCGGCCGATGAAAAAATCCCAGCAGCGGGTCAAAGCCCACCGCCTGCAACACAATCGTCAACTCCTTCACCAGCATCGCATAGACAAACGATAACACCGCATTCACCGGGTCACGCGGCGGGCGACGATTACGGCCGGCCACATCAAACTCATGACGCCCCCGCAGCAGTTCAAAATATCCCTGAAAATAACACTTCGCCGCCATCCCCTCCAGACCCAGCAGCGATTCCGCACTCTGCACCCGGCTCACGCGGGTCCGGTAGTCTGCCAGGGTCTGCAAAAGCACTCGCCGAGCACGCTCCTGATCCACCAGCACACGATCGCTGGTCGGGTTATCATCCATCACCGGACTTTGCGAATCGACCAACGCCGGCATCGCCCCATCGCCTGCCGAGCCTGGTGCCGGTTCCGACGCCATTTCCACCGCCGCGTCCTCGGCAGCCGCTCCGCTAAAACCACACACTCCACCGGCCGTATGGCGACGTAGCAGCGTCCGGCAGTTCCGAATCTTGCCACCAATCCAGGCGCGTGCAAACGGCAACGATTTCAGAGGATCCGCAGCAATCGCAAACTGCCGAATTCGCAGTTCCACATTGTTGTGCACCAGCCCGGTGGTGACCCCGTGAAACCAACCTCCGTACGTGTGGTGACAGACCGGAATCCCGCGAGTTGTCAGTTCCCGCAAGGCCTGCGCTGACATCAGCACATTGCCGTACAGACTGACCTGCGAGACGTCCATCAATCGCCGCTCCGCCACCACTTCGTCACGGACCTTGATCGTCAGACGATCACCGGATTTGCCGACCATCGCCCCCTGCGTCTGCACGTAAAACGGCAGGGCGTCGTCATTGGCCGGGATCAGCTTCCGCACACGATTGGGGACCGCAGGTGCCGAGTCCGGATCGACTTCCGGATCTGAGTCGGAGCCAACCGCCGGTTCTGCCGTCAGCTGCAGCAGACGCGTTTCATCCGGCAGACAGATCCCCACCAGCGAGCAGCGGGGACACTTCGGACTGTCTTCCAGCGGTGGGGGGATCACGCCGAGTGCCGCGGTCCGTCGAAATTCGTCTCTCAGCTGCCGTGTACGAGCGATCAGTTCATCCGTCATCGGGATCGTCACGCGTTTGCGGGATCCAATGAAGTACAACACCCCGGAATCACATTGAAAGCCGTTTTCGATCAGAATCAGGGCCTGAGCACAAAGTTGCACACGTTCAGGCTCCCAGGCACCTTCCGGGATTTCCGGCGCTTTGCCGCGTTTGTAATCCACCGGTGTGGCTATGAGTCCTTCCAGTTCCAGCAGATCCAGACGCGCCAGCAGGCCCTCACGTGGTGCCGACAAGGTGAGCGACCGGGTGTGCAGCGGGGTGACCTTGCCGTCCTGAGTTTCACTGTCGACGGTCTCCGCAGTCGGCACTGGTTTTCTGGAGGGCTGATCCACACGACGGTGTCCGAAGGTTCCCTCCATGGTTTCCAGATTGTCGGCCCATTCGCCGTCAACCCATTCGAGGTAGCCCAATCGAGGGCAGTAGGTAAACTCATTCAGCATCCGCACGGGAATCATGTCCGGCAGATCGGTGCTCTCTGCACGGCCTTCCCGGGGAGCGGTGTCTTCGGTGGACGGTGGCATCTGGACAATATCGATCATGATCAAGGCCTTCATTCGAGGGCCGAAAAAGGGGCGAGGAACCAAAGGAGTGCGAAGCATCCTCCAGGCAGAAAAGGGGTCAGGAACCAATAGTGCGGAGCACCCTGCGGGCCATTTGGCTATTGGTTCCTGACCCCTTTTCTGCTCCCCTTTTTTTGGCCAGCATTCGTACACAGGAACGAACAGGCCTCCGTGCAATGACAACAAGTGTGCTCCTGACACATCAGCGTAAGAGCACCTGCGGGCAGCGCACGTCAATTTTGCGTAAAATCCTCCGGGGAAACGGAGAAGCGGAATCGATTATGGGGAACGAGCGGCCCCTGTGTGTCCTCCTTATAGCATACGAGTAGGTAGTACAAAATCACCCTGGTACCATATCAGAGGGCAGGAAAAAAGGGGGCAGGAACGAATAGTGCGCCAGGCAGAAAAAGGGGTCAGGTACCAATAGTGCGAAGCACCCTTCGGGCCATTTGGCTATTGGTACCTGACCCCTTTTTCTGCCCCCCCCCTGTCTGCCCACTAAATACGTCAGGGAGTTCGCTGGCTGCGGTCCACCCGAAACAGTCCCATGCCGAAATGCGAACCGTAGCCAAGACACAGGGGCCCGGGTACGGGCTGCGAAAGTTCAAGCCGAAACATCGCCGCCGCCCGCCATGCGTCCCGCCCACCATGCTTGGTCCTGATCCGCCGGAATTCTCGCGCCGCCGGTAAGCCCCGCGATTGGCACTCCTCGGCGCTCAGCACGCTCGCCTCCACAAGCTCCACCCCGGCAAGCTGTGGTTGTGAATCCACAAGGCGTCGCCACTCCCGCCGCAAACCCTTTCGCAACCACATTTCCTGCCGATTGCGACCAATCTGTTCATTGCCCAGATACGGTGTCAATGACACCCACTGCGCCGAGGCACTGATCACGTCCGGATTCCACGTCGGCGCCTGCGGTCCACTGGAAACCAGCTGCAATTGCAGCTCATTCCGATCCTCACCATATCCCACTTTCAAGCGGGAAAGACGCGAAAGCGCACCCAACTCTGCCGCACCGAACCCCTCCGCACAGGACACGACGAGCGTTCCAATCCGAGTCGGGTCGTTGGGTGACGGAAGGGCCAGATATCGGCTGTGCCGGTGGCCTTCCAGCTGCGCGCCACTCAGGTCACGCCCCGAAAACAAAGGGGACGCGAACCGCGTCGGATCGTCGTGCCGTCGAAATGCCTCCCCCAATTCCGGGTTACCGGAACACCACGCACTAAAACAACTCATCACAGCCCGCCTCAGACTGTCCGTGACCAACAATGTCTCCAGCATCGTTGGCAACACAGGCCCATCGACCAGAAAGGCAACCCATGTGGTCTTCGCGGCCCGGGCAATCGCCAGGTTCGTTGTTCCTGCCGACGCTGGTAGACGGATCTTAGATTCCACGGGCCGTGAATAGTTGACCCACTGGGCCCCGGGCACACTGGACCATCGCTGGGCACGCATGGTCTGTGTATCGAGACACAAGTGCCAGGGAGGACATCGGAACAACCATTCTGTCGGTTTGATCCTGCCACTGGCCAGCTTCTTTGCATCATGCACCGGATAGTGTTCGCTGCTGAAACAGCTGCCCGGGTCGGCGCACAACAGGGAAACAGGATCCGGCTCACGGAATGAGGGCTGGCAATTCCAATCTGCGGCGCAGTGCTCACGACGCTGCATCACCACCCAGCTCTCAGCGCGGCCAAGTGTTGTCAGATTCTGCAGCAACTGATCCAGAATCTCAGCCTCATGGCTGGAGAGCTCCTCGTCCGGCCACGCCATAATCACCGGATCGTTACGGTCCACACTGACAAAAGTGTCGAAGACCATGGTCCGATCCTGCGGGCCCTTCTTTTCCCAGGGCATGTAATGACGCGTATGCGCCACACGGTGCCGGGGCAGGCGAAACAGGGGCGCCGCAGCCAGCTTTTGCAACACCGCCTGAACATCATCCGCCGACAAGCTCGGCAACGTGCGCTGCCAGACGGCGACCAGTGCCCGCAGAAATCTCCAGGGAGATGGCGGCCACTCCGCAACTCCTTCGTTGACATGTCTTCCCCACGGCGTGGCGTGGTATCGCCCCGCCGGAAACGTCGCCTCGATATAAATTGACATGAATACCTCGATTCCAGGCAACCACTCGTGTTGATGGATCCGGTGTCTGCTTTCCCCGGGGAGAGCAACCACCGCGAATGAGTTTCAAAAGAACAACCTGACAGCCACCTGGTCAGCCATTCTTCCACGTCAACTGCGTCACCACAGGGCTGGCAAACTGGCCACTGCAACGCGAGAGTAAATCGCGGATTGTGGCGGCTAACTCGGCGGTGGACGGCAGCGAAAATCCCTGTTCCGGGCGTTTCAGCAGAATGGACTGATCTCCGTGCACCAATTCCAGTTCGCACGCCGTCCGCAGTCGCATGGAGGATTCCAGGAATCGTCGAACCTTCCACAGGGACACCGCGATCAGCAACTGAGTGGCATCGTCTCCAAGTCCGTAACCCCGCAACTGAGCCAGATCCAGCGAGAAAAACGCGGTGATCGTACTGGCGGTGAATTCCGTGCGGTGAAACGGCACGTTTCCGTAGCCACCCTTGGCATCGACGCCAGCGACACTGGGTTTGGGCAGTGCGCGGTCGAATTTCACTCCACCGCTGTCGGCCCGCCCGACGCCACTGGCTTCGATGAATGCCGACAAGGCCCGTGGCTGACGCAGTCGACCGGCAATCTTTTCAAGGAAGATACCGTGGATGAGGGAATTGGGGTCGTAGCGAAAGCAGACGGTTGCCAATCGCCGCAGGTTCACGACGCCGCCAAATTCCAGTGCCGCATCATCTCCGCTGCTTTCACCATCACCGTCCTTTGTCTCCGCGGCTGCCTTTTTAGCTTTCTTGCCGGCTGTGACCGTGGCCATACCCAGTTCCGGCTTCAGCGTTTCCGCAAAATTCCGGCCGTCCGCCGTTGTGCCACTCATAATGTAGGGCGAGTTGAGCCGGTGAAACTCCAGCAGACTGCAGGTGCTGTCCGAACCGTCCCCCAGTCCCTGCAGTTGCACACGCACATAGGGCAGGCCCTGCAGATCTGCGACCAGGTCTTCGGCACCTTCATCCCAGCAGACTGCTTCCAGACGGTTTGCCATGGACTGCGCCGATTCCACCAACAGCGTGGACACTCCATTGGCATCATCGTACAGCGCAGCCCCGAGATCCGGGAACCCTGTCGGCTGAATGCGTGTCCCCGCCACTGGCTTCAACTGCGCTTCGATCAGAATCCGTGGTGAACTGGCCAGAGCCTGAAAATTGATCGTCATGAAATACTCCTGTGAAACGGACTGGGCAAAAATCGGACTAAGAATGAAACAGGACTGAGTTGGCAATGCGCGTCAGATCGATCTGTGATAATGGGAACAACATCGCGGCGAGCAGCCGGTCGGGCGAACATTCGGACTGGATCTGCAAGGGCTTGCCGGAGGCCTGCCGGTTGCGATAGCCAATAATCACATAGCCTCCGGACTTCAGCCGGCGGGCCGCGCGAGTGACTGCGTCATTGATCGCGGTCTTTCGCCCGGACGCAAGCTCATGGAAGACCGCGGGGTCCGGTGTGCTCGGGGGAATGTTGGGATCCCACTCCCAACCCGTCGCGTGATGTCTGAGCCGTACCGGATGCACCAGTAAGCGGGGCACACCGAACTCCATCGGAACACCGCCAGCAAACGGCACGTGGGGCATTCGCTGGGAACTGGACACGAGATTCGTCCAGTTCAGTGCGATCAGTCCCCACAGAAGCGAGGTCAGTTTTTCATCGTCGGTCTCACCTTTGACAAATGCGATCACATCTGCCAACGGAGCGAAGACAGCGGAGTCGAGGGGCACGCCGTCGCCTGCACTGTCCCCCTGAAAAGCCTCCAGTTGTCTTCGCGAAAACACAGCGGCCAGATTTCCCGCCAGGCTGCGCTGTCCCCAGACGCTGGAACAACTGCCCGGTGACCAGTTGGCCCACGGCCCTTTGAACTCCACCTCTTCCATGTAGGCACGCAGCGGCAATACACTCTGTTGACGCTGCCTGCCAGCTCCACGCAGACTGGCGAGGGCCGCGGCAAGACGGAACTCGCGACTGCCATCATTCGCCTGCTGCAACCATTCCAGCGGCAACTGTTGCAGCGGTCGCAGGCCTTTGTCTTTGGCAAATCGCAGCCCGCGGCTGAGCGTCTGCTCGGCAGCCCCCAGCGTCTGCAGCACTCGCACCAGCGCCGTGGATTGTTCCTGTGACAGGCTGCTGCTGCCCGTGAATTCAAAAATCGCCCGATCAATGTTACGCAGGGCGGCCTGATACCGCTGCGGTGTGCGTTCTTTGTCAGACGTCGCACGACGCAATCGATCAATCCAGTCACGCAGCTCCGGATCCTCAAGCAATCGCGCTTCCGGATTGGATTGTACGGTGACCCGTCCGAGCGGCGCGGCCAGAAACGCTAAACCGTTGCGTTTCAGAAAGCCATAACGACTGAAGCTGCTGATTCCCCGGCTGACACCCAGCAGGTTTGCCGCGAGGGCAAATTCAAGAGAGTTGCGGGCCTGTCGTCGTCCTAATTGCGCTCGGCCTTCTGCAAATAACAACCGAATTTCCGGATAACTGGACGGCTGGTCCCAGAGCGGCAGCCACACTTCCGCTCGCGATACCTCACTGGTTTCCTCCCCGGCGATCGCGGACCCATATCCCACCGCAATTGATTCGACGCTGAAGGGGAAAACGGCCTTCTGAGCGGATGCTGCTCCCATTCTTCGAGCAACTGCGCCTGCGAACAGCAACGTGCCTTCCAGCATGAGCACATAATCCCAGGGATTCACCTGGGCCCCGGCTTCGAATCGCCCCTGCACCGCGTTGGCGCCGCCAATACTACCGGGGCTGAACTGACCAATCGCACTGTCCTGCAGCGAAACCAACTCGTCTGCGAACAGACTACTGGTCAGCCACCGAACCGAATTCTGTGGGGCAACTCCGCCCTCATCGAAACAGAGTACTTCCGCAAGTCGCTGCATGAAATTATTGGTGAAGTCCAGCCGACCGTCATTACCACCGGTGCCCAACAACGGGAAATAACGTGGCCCGTCCTCACCCAGCACAAAACAGGTGTCCAGCCAGACCACCACTTCGTCCGGCAACACAGCCCGGCAGGCTGCCAGCAATTGCTGTTTGTCTTCATCTTTCGGCTTCGATGTGGGGACGATCTGCTTTACTGCGGCGATGGTGCGCTGGAACAGCACCAGTCGCGAGGCACTGGCCAGTGCGATTGCCGTAACCGGAGCACTTCCACCGCCATAAAATCCACTGCCACCATTCCACGGAGCCAGTATCGGCGTGGGACAATAGGTGTCGACAAAGAAACGCATCAGGGCTTCGCGATCCAGTTTCGAATGCAGAGTCGCTGTCCCGTTGACCCAGTTCAGTCGAGCAGATGCGTCGCACTGCTCGGAAACCAGCCGAAAGACTCCCAGGGCTTTCAGATAGTTCATCAGCGGCTCGGGAGTACAGCCGTGCAGAGTCAGAGCATGTATCATCAGACACCCTTCAAAGAACGTGTGACCTCATCCGACGGGCACTTGCAGTCGTATTTACCGCCGCTCAGCAACAACACTGCCAGCCTCAGCGGCCGACGCCCGACGGTCAGCAATTCGCAGCATGGCTTCCAGACAGGCAAGACGAAACGGTCCCAGTGACTGCAGCAGGTCCAGGGCCTGCGCAGTCCAGCTGTTTTCCCCGCCAAGTCGCATTGGTGCCAGATCCAATTGGGACGCGGGCACTGTCACTCCCGGCAACGCCACCTCAGACACCTTGTCTCCGTCATGAATTCCAAGGGCAAACAGGCAACCACTCTGCTGCGGCTGTTCTTCGTCCGGCAGCGCACGGATGCTCAATCGCACCCGTCCATGATGCGCGGCAATCAGATAGGCCACAGCAAACGGTTGATCATGCTGCAGCGCCAGTAGCGCTGACGCCAATTCGTGGCGAAAATAACGTCTCCCATGCCTCAGAACACCCGATCCACCGGATTTCGCCCACATCGTATCGGAAGTCAACTGTGGATTGCTGTTGCGCATTCCCTCTTGAAACGCCCAATGTGCTTTCCCAGCATCGTGCCACACCGCCGCAGCACGCAGCCAGCCAGTCCATTCACTTAACTGCGGTAGCTGTGCCAGATCAGCATTCAACGCGTCGCAGACATGCTGCGTGTGTTCAAAAATCGTCAACGGTGTACTACCGGTCGACAGGATATCCGAACCTGCCCCCTCTTCAGACCGGGACACCTGTCGCTGCACGGGCTGCACGGCAACTGCAGAATCCGGGTCCCACCCAAGTTCCGAGTAGCCGCCGCATGCCGCAGACAGCAACAAGGTGTGCCCCGGACGTATTTCGCGTTTGGGATCACGAATCTCCCGCCAGACCTCGTCGAGATGATCCCAGCACAGCGCTACCGGCTGTTGAGTCTTCTTTTCCCGGCGACTTTCCACAAACTTCTGCACGCTGTAAATCGGCACACTGCAGAGCTCTTCACGGATCGGTGCCGGTTCATTCCCGGGATCGCTGAACTGGCGCCAAAACACCTGCACATCAAGTTCCGGATCATCGTTGCGCACAAAACGCCGAACATCAATTTCATTCCCCGACAGGTCAGGCGTCGTATCGAACAGGTCCAGCAAGTCGCGGCGCCGCAGAACATGGACGTGCGGCGTTGGCAGTTTCAGGTGCTGTTGCTGACGGAATTCGTCCAATGCCGTCGGCGACGCATTTCCTTCGGGAAGTTCCTTCAGCAGGTTTCGAGCGACCCCAAGCTCTTCCGCAGAATACGGTGGTGCCTGCTTGTCGCCGAGATCCACCCAGTAAATCTTTCCCGGGCCGTCGTTCCCGGTACGATTACACCGACCGAATCGCTGCACAAGACTGGCCCACGGGGCTAATTCAGTAATCAACGTCCGAGCGGACAGGTCGACACCTGCTTCAATCACCTGCGTGGCGACAATAATCCGATCTAACCCCGATTGAGAATCCTGCAACTGCGTATTGATCAAACCCCGCTCAGCCGGGCGATATCGCGAATGAGCCAACAAGAGCCCGGTCGCTGTGGACTTTGCCTTTTTCAGTTGCGCCTGCAATTCTGCAAATACCGCCTTAGCACGCTCCACAGTGTTCAGAATCAGCAGAGTCTGTGTCTGTCGCACATGCAAGCCCAACACCTGCCTCGCCAGATTTTTGGGATCCTTTGCATCGGCCTTCAGTTCCGACACATGCTTGACGGCCTGCATTCGTGTGTGAAGCGGCAGATCAGGGTCGAGATCATCTCCTGCTGCGTGCGTGCCCAGTGTCAATTGAGTGCGTGGTTCCGTGGAAAAAAAGTCGACAGTGTCCAGCCATGCCGGTTCAAGCGTGGCCGACATCCAGAGCGAACCGGTGCAGCCGATCGTCCCACACGACCGCCGCAGGCCCTCAAGCTGAGCGGCAGTTGCCACACCGTTGCCCATCAATTGTGGTTCGTCAAACACCCAGAAACAATCATTGTTCAGGAGCGCGAATTCAATCGGCCACTGATACCGACTGGCAGCATAGCCCCGATTCAGAGCTCGTGACAGCAGCATGTCCTGCGTGCCAATTAATACGGCCTCCTGATTGGGCTGCATCGTCCAGTCCGCCGTCTCCACCCCGCCCATGAGCACATGCAGCCCAATCGGTTGCGACTCAGGTTTAGCTGCCGAAGGCTGCGAATCGAGTTCAAGGGCCGCCAGCCACGACTGCACGGCGCGGTGCGTTTGTTCCACCAGCGTTCGCATCGGCAGACAGTACACCAGCCGCCGCGGGGTCTTGGCGCGGACATCGGGCGACGGATGAAAACGTCGCCGATACAACCACCCCAGCACGGCTGCCGCTGTTTTTCCGGCACCAGTCGGCACCCTTAAAAGTTCAGGGAACTGCGGTGAATCCGCCATCTGCACCTGATACGGATAGGGCAGAGTCCCCTGTGTTGCTGCCTGAAACAATTCGGAAAATTGCATTATTCAACGCTCACTCAGCGACGGCTCAAGCCGACAATTGATGAAACGAGTGTAGAGAATCTGACGCACCCCCTACGCCGAATTTGTGCGCACTTCGTCCCCGTGGGAGACGTAACCGGGGGAGGTCGCCGTTGGCCCGAATACACGCCCCGCGACTGCACGGTGCATGAGTAGTCCTGCTACCAGCGCAAGGAGTATAACCACGACCCCTGACAGATCATGTCAGGGGTCGCAAGGTTTTTTGGAAAATGAGGCGGTGCTTGAAAAAGGGGTCAGGAACCAATAGTGCGGAGCACCCTGCGGGCTGGGCAGAAAAGGGGTCAGGAACCAATAGTGCAGAGCACCCTGCGGGCCTATCGGCTATTGGTTCCAGACCCCTTTTCTGCCCCATCATTTGGCTATTGGTACCTGACCCCTTTTTCTGCCCCCATCACTCGTCGTATTTCGCTCGCATGATGTCGAGTTCCTCACGCATGCGCTGCACAAGGTCGGGTGGGGAGAGCACCGTGGCACTCGGACCAAACCCAAGTACCCATTTGCTGACCGCGGAGTAGTCATTTAACTCCAGCGTCAGCTCGACCGTGCCATCCGGACGCGCCGTGATCTGCTGACTGCTGTGCCACCACGATTCCTGAACATAGCGCGCAGCGTCCGCCGCAAATTGAATCCGAATCTGCCGCAACTCCTGGCCTTCACCCTGAAAGACACCAAACGCCCGCGATTGCCAGTCCGGCAACGAGAACTCCGACCCCAGTCCCTCGTTCGCCAGTTCTCCCACCTCCGCTCCCAACATCCGATCCACCTTATACGTCCTGTACTCCTGTCGCGCCACCGACCACGCTGCCAAATACAGACTGCCGTTGTGCCAGATCAGTCCACGAGGAACCACGTCCTGCACCGCAGCCGCCAGATTCCCCGCCGATTGATATTCCATCCGCACGCGCCGCCCCTCTTCCATCCCCAGCATCAACGCATCAATGATCGCTCCCCGCTGACTGTAGTTGCTGCTCCCAAACCCACTGATCCGCAGCATCTCTGATAACTTGTCGCAGTACGACACCGCACGGTCTCCCAGTGCCGCGCGAATCTTGCGCAACACTCGCTGATGCCCCTCCCAGAACGGTGTGCCAGCCAGCGGTTCCATCAACCGACGACTCATCAGGATCGAAACCATGTCCGTGAGATGAAAAGACAACTGGTCCCCGAACGGACGCATTTTCCAGCGTTTCAATCCGCGCTCCCCCGTCACTTCTTCCAGAGGAAATCCGACGGTCTGCAGAATCGCCAGATCCCGCCGCAGTGTGCGGTCTGATACCTGCAGACTCTGCGCAAGCTGACGCAGCGCAATGCCCTGCCGCGTTTCTGCCAGCTGCTGAAGCAGTCGCCACTGTCGCAGTACTTGCTGTGATTCCACCACGTCAACGTTCCTCGAGGGAGTTTCGGAGGATGAAGATTACACCGGAGGTCCCTTCTTAGAGGAAACAGGGATGCGGTGCAAACAGAGGGCAGAAAGAGGG
>JBDKIW010000046.1:0-19014 GCA_039796955.1 Planctomycetota bacterium | reverse complement strand
GTTACTCTGGTTACTTCTTCTGGCCGTTGTTGTTCAGTCCGGCCAAATGGCCATGCCAATCAGGGTGAAACCCGGGTAAGACGTCAGTAAGACGATCGCCCCTGACGACAGTGGATCTTTCCGGTGGAAAAGCATGTACGCGGCCAGGCATAGGCCAACCAACACAGTAGTACATCCTCGTCCGAAGTATTGAGATCGTTTCATAGGTCGCCGCCTGGTAATACCCTGAAAAATGGGAATGACCGCCATCAGTGAATGGCACAATGGATAGGTTCGTCGCGAACGCTTGACCCACCGCAAATCCGTTGCGTTATTCCGCCAGTAACTGTTTCGCCATGTCATGCAGAGCGCGGGCGTTGTCGTCTCCTGATCCGACTTTGATCATCCGCACGTTCCCCTGCTTATCAATCAGGACGGCGTGGGGTATCCCGGAAACTCCGAACTGCTGCATCATTTGCGATTCTTTCGGCGTGACGACGGAACGGTGTGGCAGTTCGTGGTGCTGCATGAATTGATTCAGCATGCTCAGCTCGTCGTCCAGTGTGACTTCAGAGGTGGCTTTTGCGGCCCGCTGTGTTTCGCTGTTCCACTGATAGCCGTACTGACGAGTGACTCCGATGATTTCAAGGCCACTGTCGTGGTATTCCGCATGCAGTTGTTTCAGGTGGGGAAAGGTGGCAATGCAGGGGCCGCACCAGACGGCCCAGAAGTCCAGCAGGATCACTTTGCCTTTCAGTGTGGCGAGGTCGAGTGCGGGACCGTTGGCCCAGGCGGCGACGTCAATGGCCGGTGCTGGCTTGCCGAGCATCTCGCGATGCAGCAAAGCGGTTTCAATTCGCCGTTCCATCGGTTTGATCATCGCAATCGCGGCTTTCACCGCCGGTGTTTCTGACAATTCAGTGGAGTCAAAACGACTGCGGAGATCATTCAGCATGCGTTGGGCGGCTTCTGGTTCTTCCCGAGCAAGCACGCCGGCCGCTGCCGTACGAAACCTGACGTACTCAGCGGCGATCAGCGCCGATTTCGGGTGACTGGCAAGGCCTTTCGCAAACAATTCGTCCAGTTCTGTACTGCTGTTTTCAGCGGGGGTCTTTGTATTTCCCTGGAGCTGTCGGCGCGTCTGCAGCAGGCGTACACTGGCAAGGATCGCACGTTCGCCGATGGCTGGCTGTTCCGACAAAGGTTGCAGAGCATTCAGCTCTTCGTCCAGCAGTGCCGTCGCTTCGGCGACCTGTCCGTCACTGTTCAGCACCATCGCCTGCAGACTAAGGAGTCTGGCGAGCGGCATCAGGAACTCGCCTTCGGCGGCATCACGCGGTTGGGAGCGAACGCGTTCGAGTGCTGCCGTCAGTTTGGGTGTCAGACGCTGCGGTTGGTTGGTGCGCTGGGAATACGTCCGCAGAGATTCCAGAATGAATGTCAGGGAGGTCAGGTTGGCAGGCTGATCGGCATGGCTGAGCAGGGTATCCGCCGCTGTCTCAAGTTGCTGTATTGCCCCATCGTTGTCGCCTTCCATCATCAGACGTGATGCCAGCAGGGTTCGGAGAGACTGGAGAGGCAAGTCCTCTGGTGATGCCGTAATCGCGGATTCAAGTGATTTCTGAGCTTCGGCCACAGGCAGCGTCTGCAGGCTGCGAACCAGCTCTGCGCGAATGGCACCGGAACTGGCGGCCCGATCGGCTGGCGTTGCCGTGGGGCTGCCTTTGGAGGATTCGTCTGCCGGTTTGACGGGTTGCTGTTTGTCCGGTGTTGACTGTGCCGCAACAGTCCCCTGGCAGATCAGAAGCAGAATCAGTCCTCGGCAGAACATACGGGAAGCGGGAGTCATGGGATGTTCCTGTGTCGTGCTGTGTTGCTGTGAGTGTTCTGAACGCCTGGTGTGTTCGCGCCTGTTTTCGGTCGAACACCGCCGTGTGCCATCGCAGCACCTTCCGGGTCGGTTTTGGAAACGAATGGGCGAGAAACGGGGGCTTCAAGGCAGAGTGCCTGTGTCCGCTGAGCCGAAAGGCTTGCTATTCGGACAGCCGAACACTGTAGATATAGCGATTTCGCGGCGTATTTGCATCCGTGCCGGTGACGGCCAGTGCGCTCGCAAGTACGCAGGGCTGAAATCGTAACTGAAACTGGTCTGGCGCTGAGCGTTGCAGATCGACCAGACGCACACCCACGGGACGCGTCAGGGTGATGGTGGACGAGATGATCGGAGCGGATGTCGCTGGCCCGGGGGAAGGTCCGGCAGCCGGGGTGCAGAGGCACAGGACGAAGGCGCGTCCGGACAGAGTCTGCAGCACGGCGTCTGCCTGCAGCAGTTCGGCCGCATTGAGACTCCTTACCGGGAAGGCGGTGGGGAATCCCACTTCAGAGTAGCCGAGGGTCTGAAGATCGGCGAGACGTAATCCGCGGGCGATGTCGTCTGCCAGTAGATTTGCCGCTGCTGGCTGGCGAAACTCAAGCGGGATCAGTTGCTCCTGCGCATCCGGATTTCCGGTCGTGCTGACGGTCACGGTGATTTCAGGGATTCCGTCAGGACCTGTAACAAACTGATGCGACGCTGCATCCCAGGAAACAAGGTCAGCTCCAGCGCCTTCTTCGATGCTCTGAGTCCAGTAGCCGGAGGCAGCGACCGTACCGTCCGCGTTCCGTCGAGGTTGGTCCTGCAGAGCGAAGGGGAGCATGGGCACTGTTTGTCCCGGGCCGGGCCGGAACGCGATCGGTTGATTTTCCAGCACGACGGAGGCTGCAACGTCGAGGGATGCCATGGACGTGCCCCATGGTCGTCCTGCTGCGGCGGTGTGCTGCGCGTCAATAAAACGGACCTGAATGCTCTCAGGTGACAACGCCATTCCTGCGACGAGCGTTGTTGGTGCCGGCCATTGGAACTGCACATCGTCTTCGCGGAGCCGGGGAATGGTGGGGTATCCACCATAAAATTCTGCGATCTGCAGCGCTGCTTCGGTCGCCCGAATCGTGCGTGCATCGGTTTCGAAGGACTGCTGCCCGAACCGCAGCATGTCATCGGACAGCCACGCATAGCCCGCTGCAAGTGCCGCAGACTCGCAGCAGTGACGCGCTCGTTGCAGCGTGTCGGCATACAACCAGAGGTGAATGACGGTGAACGTCAGAATTCCCACCAGCGTCATCGCGAAGACGGTCCACAGCGACAGCACTCCGCGTCGTCCCTGAAATCGGCAGGACTTCCCCGGTGGGGACGTTTGCAGACACCCCGTGTCCGCATCGACGGTCAGTCGACGGTTGCCGGCGTGTGTGTCAACGGGCACTGCGTCACCGTGGAGCATTGACCGAGTCCGTACGAGGCAATGACTGAAATGCAAACGAGGGGTCATGGGCTGACCAATGCCGTGACGTGAGTCCGGCTAGTTGGGGGCGGGCTCGTCCACCGGCGAGCTACCGGCCAGTTCATCCAGCGTGGGCAGTTCATCCTGACTGGAGAAGCGACGACCACCGCCGCCGCCCGGGCTGATGGGACTGCTGTTGCCGCCACGATCCCCGCCATCGACTCGCTGACCATCTTCGAAAAACGAGTTCGAGAACGACTGGCCTCGGTAGTGCTCCACTTCAAACGGCTTTTTCTCTTCGGGGATCCGCAGTCCGAGGATTTCGAGGAAGAAGATGCGATCTTCTTCGCGGGCCTCGATCGCGATGCCACCAGTCCCGGGACCGCTGTTGCTGTAAATCAGATCGATCTCGCCCTTCTTCTGTGCCAGCAGCGCGATTCGGGATTGTTCTTCATCCAGTTCCAGTGTCACGCTCTGGGCGTTGGTCGCGGCGGTCTGCAGATTGGACGAGGTCGAGGCACGATTGATGGCAAGGACCTTGACCCCCTTGAACAGAGTTGCGGTCATCGCATCAAAAGAGCTACTGCCGGATCGACGATTGCTGGAATTTCGGCGTCGGGAGGGACTGGACAGATCGACGTCATCGACCGTCATTTCGACGTCGACGTATTGTCCCGCCTTGAGCTTCAGATTGAGTGCTGCGGTGGTGGGACTGACCTGCACGACGACCGCACGTTTGCCCTCTTCCACCTCAAGTTCCGGAAAGTCTCCGGGTGAATAAAACATGGAGCCGCGCAGTGGTGTCGCAGCGGTGATCCTCTCTTTGGCGATGCGATTGAGAATCGAATCGAGGTTGGTCAGTGTGTCAGGCTGCAGTTGCAGTTTGCGATCCCACGGACCATTTCCCAGGTGGGCGCGCGTGATGACGGTTCCCGGTTCAATGTCCGACAGTGCCATGGGCAGCGTGCGAGTGGTTCGCTGAGGTTCTTCGGCAGGTGGGCGTCCGAAGGCCAGTTTCAGCAGGTAACCCATTGCGAGAGTACTGACGATTGTGAAGGTCGCCACCGTCAGCATCCATGGTGTCAGTTTCACAGGGTGCTCCTGAGGTGAAAGTCAAAGTGCTAACCCGCAAGGGGCAATGTTTAAATTTTATCCAGCGGCCGCCCGCAGAGGATCAGGTGACTGGCCTGATTCAGGCCTTGTTCCAGCAGGTTTGACTGGCGCCCCTGGCCAGCGTGTCAGGTCCGGTGGTCTCAGAAGATCGGAGCGGGGCCGAGATCGGCAGACCGCTCCATCACCATGGCAGCACTGGATTCAAGATTGCGATCCCTCAGACCAAATCCGATCATCCAGAGCAGATCCGGGCTGGCGTTGTGCATCGGAACACGCACGCTGACGGTACCAATTTCCCCGGGATTGGTTCCCGGAGTGACCAGAATTTCTGAATCCGCTGCCAGCTCTGGTCCCAGGAGTTCAGCGACGCGATCCCGCACTTCTTCTTCGCGGGCACCGCTGAGGCTCATCAGACGCGCTCCGCTCTGGGCAGCCGTGGAAACTCGTGCCAGGGCAGACATCAGCAGAGAAAACTCGGTGATCGAAAAGATCAGCAGCAGGAACACGGGCAGTACCAGCACCAGTTCCATGGACAGAATGGCTCCGCGACGGCGGGAGGTTGAGGAGCGATGTGACTCCATAGGCCTGCTCACTGCGATCAGAGACATTGAAAGAACGAAGAAACCGGGAAGCGGGACGTTTCGGCAATTTCGGCCGGTCGACCCGGGGCTCGTCAGTTTTTCCTTAGATTTCCACGGAAACTTTGGTAGGGACCGTCCCGGAAGACGGTACGGCCGACACCTTGATGACGGCTGATCTCGGGCCGACGTAGGGACCGACCTTGATCAGGTGGACATTGGAGGGGGAACTGAAGGACCTCCGAGCGACAGGCTCAGAGGAGACCAGTTCACGGATCACCATGCACAGGCACCCGCGGGCCAGTTGGAGTCGTATGCGGCAAGTATTCAGATCCCGCCGGACGGACGCAGTGAATGGGGGAAAACACTCTGGGATTATGACCATGTGGCCAGTGGAGACGTCTGCGGATGTCTGGCAGGCAGGAGGTTTCCGGGAAACTTCATCCGATTTCAGGGATTGTGACGGCGTGGGGCGTTTTCGCGACGCAGCGCACCAGGAAGTTGCCCGGGAGTCGGTGCCAGCTGAGCGATCCTCGCGACGTGTGGCGGAGGGCTGTGGGAACGACTACACTCCGCGGCAGGGGGACTGGTCTGGTGCGGTCAAGGCCGTAGCGTTGGTTTGACCACGGGCCCATGGGCAGCGGTTTGTACGTGTCGCCGGGGAAGAGCATTTCCCCGGAGAAAGAAGTTTCGGTCATGCAGAAACAACAGGAATGGCTTGCAGCGGCGATTGAGGCCGCGCAAATTGGTGGTGCTGTGCTGCGAGACTGGATGGGCCGGTTTTCCGTCCGCGAAAAAAGTCGAAAAAATCTGGTGACGGAAGCGGATGAGGCGTCCCAGGCGGCCATTGTGGAATTTTTACGAGCGAAATTTCCGGATCACGGATTCCTGGGTGAGGAAAATCTGAACGAACGCACTGCCGGAACGGAGTGTTTCTGGATTATTGATCCTCTTGACGGAACCACTAACTACGTCCATGGGTTCCCGTATTTTGCTGTGTCAATCGCGCTGTCGGTTCAGGGGCAATTGCAGGTCGGCGTCATTTACGATCCATTGCGGCAGGAGACGTTTTCGGCCATTCGCGGTGTGGGAGCGTGGCGGAATGATGTGCGGATTGAGACCAGCGGCGAGCGCGATCCGGGGCAGGCGTTTGGCATGGCCAGTCTGCCTGTCGCGACCGACCGGGAGAATCCTGCGGTCCAGCGATTTCTGAAAAGTCTGGCGCATCTGCAGACGGTGCAGCGGAGTGGTTCGGCGGCGTTGAATCTGGCCTTTCTGGCCTGCGGCCGCATCGACGCCTTCTGGTCCAGCAGTCTGAGTGCGTGGGATGTGGCGGCCGGTGCGCTGATTTTAGAGGAGGCCGGAGGATCCATCACAAGCCTCACAGGCGACACATTCGATATTTTTGTTCCCAGTCTGCTGGCAGCCAGTACCAGTGAGTTGCGTGAAAAGCTGCTGAATGTTCTGTCCTGAAAAGTTCCGGCAACTTCTCCAGACGTCCCGGATTGCGTAAAGTATACTCACGCAGGGCTATGTCGTTCGGATTGCGCGCTTTCAGAAGCGCGTCGCAGCGGCAGCGTTGCCTGCGTCGGGTCGCAGGTGTCCGAAGTGACGGCATGATGTCCGGCTTTTGAGGTTTGATCAGGGAAGTGCGTTCCATGTCCATTGCAGCACTCAGCTGCGATTGACACAACGCGTTAGCAGGAAAGGACAGCGCGAATATGGACAGAACTCTGCGCCTCTGTACCCTGCTTTTGCTGTGTTGCTGCGTCCCCGCACAGGCTCAGACGGACAAGCCGGAGACTGGAGCTGCGGAAAGTCCCACGGTGTCACCGACGCCGGCCGGGGACCGTTCACCTCCGGCGTCGCCTGAATTGTTGCTGCGGACCGATACCGGCGAATTCATTCCGCTCAGCAGTCTGCTGGGTGACCGGGTGGTGGACGAGCTGCTGAAGCGCAGCGTTGGCCAGTTGTCTGTGCCGGACTACACGATCGCGCAGATGGAACTGCAGGCGAAGATTGATCGCGATGTGGTGACGTTAAAGGTGCAGATGGAAGTTCAGGTGCGTGCGGATCGGGAGTGGATTTCGGTTCCCCTGGCGTTTGGCGATGTCTATCTGACGACGTTTCAGCATGAGTCGTCTGCAACCGAAGCACAGTCCGTATTAAAAGCCGGAGAGCAGAACACTCGTCAATGGCATTTGCGTGGCCGTGGACTGCACACACTAACGTTTGAGCTGGTGGGGCGTGCAAGAACGGTGAGTCCCGGAGCGTATCAGTTGAATCTGACACTCCCCGCGGCAACGGCGTCTCATGCCGAAGCGGAATTTTCGTCCACGGTCGAGCTGCAGCGATTGCCTGCCGGTGCTGTGGACAAGGTGACCCGGGATGAACGCGGAGTTCGTGCGGTGGAATTCTGGGGGCTGTCAGGAAATGTTTCGTTGAACTGGTCTGAAGTTGCGCCTCCGGTTGCCAGTAAGCCCGTGGTCCAGGTGCAGAATCGGATTCGGCTGGACTTAACCACGATTCCGGTCAGTCTCACGGGCACTCAGAATCTGCAGATCAGTGGCGGGCCTCTGACTGAGGTTCATGTCACCTATCCAGAGGGCTTTCAGTTAAAGGAAGTCAACGCTCGGAATGCGGCCAATGCATCAGTGATGAACAATTTCGAGTTGTTATCGGCGGCTGGTCCTTCGCAGGCGCTGGTCCGACTGACAACGGCCGTTGAGGGCAACCTGACACTGCAGTTTGATCTGGAGTTGATGAAGGGGGCGTTTCCGCAGGATATCCGCGTTGCGATTCCTGTTGTGCGGGACGCCAACGTGCAGACCGGAGATCTTGACATTCTGTTTCCAGCTGGATTGCTGGTGCAGCAGACGCGAATTGAAGGGGCTCAGCGGAAACGGGTGACGTCCGAGTCTGAGCTCAGTGTGGCAGCGACGGCATTTCGGTTGCGATCACCTGAATCGTTTGTGCAGTTGCGTGTGGAAGAAACTGAGGCGCAGTATGCGGTCGACACAGAGCTGACGATTCGACCGGAGTCGCAGTCGGTGGTGCTGCTGGCGCGGTATCGCGTGAATGTGCTGCGTGGATCATTGCTGGATCTGGTACTGGACTGGCCCGCTGTATCGGCCGGCAACTGGACCATTCTGCCTGCGGAAACGTGGCTGGTAGCGGATAAGAATCGAATTCCTCTGACACCGCAGGTATCGGAGGCGAATGCGGATCAGGTGATTCTGACTTTTCCGGAACGCCAGTCGGATGAGTTTGTGGTGGAGTTTCAGGCGGTGGCCAAGCCGGACAGTATCGTGTCCGGGGCCTTATCGTTTCAGTGTCCTCAAGTTCAGTCACGTACGGGGCAACCGGTTGTTTTGCGCACTCTGGAATCTGATGAATACCGAGTTGAGCTGGAAAATGCGGTGACGGGTGAAAGCCTGCCATCGCTTCCGGACACCTCGCTGCCGGCGGGCGAGCAGGATTCCGCGCTCGCTTCGGCCGCGTGGCTGCATAACAACCCGGATATGCCGCTCACAATGACGCTGGTGCGACAGGAACCTCTGGTGCGTGCGGCGATCACGGCGGGATTGATACCGCGTGACAACGGGCTGGAGGTGCGCGAGGTTCTGCAGTTTGAAATTGACCATCGGGATCTGACTGAGCTGACTCTGCTGGTTCCGGAGCGGGTGCAGCCAGTGGTCCGAGTTTCGGGAAGCGAAGAGCCCTTGCGAGCATTGATCGGGACGACCGGTAAATGGAGTTTTCGACTGCCGCAGGCCAGTCGAGGTGCGCTGACTGCGGAAGTCACCTGGCTCTGGCCGGCGCGTCCTGAGGTGACGCGTGCGGCGGGGACCGAACTGCAGATCCCAATGGTGTTGCCGGATGGCTGTCGGATCTGGCAGGTGCAGGCTGGCACGTCAGCGTACAGTGGTGTGCGAATTCAGGAGGAAGATGCCTGGCAACCGGTGTACTCAGAGGAATTCGAAGCTGCCTGGCAATACACACGTCCCGGGACATCGGGTGCGGCGGGTTCGACCAGTGGCGCGGGAATTCAGGAGTTACGTCTGCCGCTGGAATGGAAGGCTGCGCAGCCCTGGGACGTCTCGGGAAAGCCGGCGATGATCCTTGTGGGAACGCAGATTCTGGCTCGGCAGGCGATCACGACCACGTCGGCCTGGTATGAGACTTCGCCTCAGGTAATTTCGCTGGCTATCCCGGCGGATCATCAGTTGGAGTCCATTGAGTGGCGCGGTCAGCTGCTGACTTCGGATGAGCGGGGGAAGACGATGCTGCAGGCTGTCTCGGATGCATCGCGAGGCGTTGTGGTCTGGAAGATACTGACGGGTGCGATGGGGTTGGACAAGGGGCCTCTGGTTCTGCGAGTGCGATCGCGTCACCGGCTGGCTGCAGGGGAACGCCTGTTGCGGAGAGCGGCGATTGCGCGTGCGAGGATTGCGGGTGAGGATGCTTCAGTGCCGGTGCTGTTCAGTGTGTGGTCTCAGAACGAATATCGCGTCATCCCGGATTCTGATGATTTTGTTTCGCTGTCCGGGAGTGTTTCAGCGATGCTGCCGTATGGCAGTTGGCAGCGAGGTCAGTTGACTCAGCATGTGGAAGCGATTCTGTCTGCTTATCCGCAACCGTTGCGAACGGGTTCGGGTGACATATTAAAAGAGTGGTTCAGTGTTCCTGGACGTGTGGATCTTTGTTTTGGGTCCGCCGAATCCGGTGATCCGCTGATGGTCATGATTCCTCAGGTGTTTCTGGTACTGGCCACTGCCCTGCTCTGCGTCGCCGTCTTTTTTGTGTTTTCTGTGTTCCGCAGAATTCCGGTGGCGGTGCCGCTGCTGACGGCACCCGCAGTGGCTCTTTCTGCGTGGGTTCTGGCGCCCGAGTGGACGTTTGTGCTGCTGCCGTACGTGCTGGTCGGTGGACTGTCGGGGTTGGCTGCTGTCGCGGTCCAGCGGGTGCTGATGGAGCGGCGAAGACGGTTTTTCGGGCTGTCAGGAACTGAGGATCGAGCAACGATTTTCGGGTTTCCGGATGTGCCTGAGTCTGTGGTTGTGGATCGTCGCGAAGTGTTATCCGGAAGTGCGGCGATTCCTCGTGATTTTTCTGTCGGTTCGGCGCGTTGAAATGAGCCTGATTCTGGTACTGGCGTGGTCTTTGCTGATGCTGCAGGATCCTGCAGACCAGAGAGACTCTGTACCACGACCTGTTGTCAACACTCCGGCCGCAGCGGCGGAAGCGATCTCCATGGACCGTGTGTCGCTGGAAGAGATTCCGGCGCTGGTCTCCAGTGGTGAATACCAGCCAGTGGCGTCGGCGGAATTGCAGCGGCTGCTCGCTGTCAGCGCGGAGAATTCAGGAAATCCGGCGCGGCCACAGATTCGTGCGGCGGAGTACAGAGCGAAATTATCGGGAACACGTTTGACCGACGGTGCCCTCGATTTCTATCTGTATCCGGATTCAGATCGGGTCTCGGACGGTCCGCTGTTTCTGGGGCTGACCAGTTTGCGACAATTGGCCATTCGCGATCCTCAGGGAGAAATTCCACTGGGGGCTGACATCCGTCGCCGGTTGTATGTGCTCAAGCCGGGACTCTCGGGAAATCTGAGTGGTCAGTGGTCGGCGGATGGACTGGTGGCTGGTGAAGCCATTTCATTTCGTCTGGAGCTGCCGGAAGCGACCACTTCGAAACTGCAACTGATAACTCCAGCGGGCATCAGTGTTACCGGAGCCGGGACGTTGGTGCTGGGGCCGGACGAGTCTGCCGGAGAATTACGTTGGACGCTGTACCCGTCGGATGCAACGAAGCTGATGTTTTCCTGTCGTCGGGTTCAGGGGCCGGTGGCACAGCAGCCGCTGTCCCTGACGTCCTTTGGCGGTGGGCATGTGCTGAACGGTGACATTCTGACGTCACGCTGGACAATCGGGTTGTCGTCGGAGATTCCAGCGGGCAGCGTCCTGAATCTGCGACTTGCACGAGGTAGTCGTGTGTCTGATGTGGCGATGGACGATCGTCGCACACTGGAATGGGAAGTCAGCGCATCTGCTGCCGCGCAGGAACTCAGAATTCGCCTGCCGGGCAACGGAACCGGAGGTTCTCTGACCGTATCTGCGGCGACGGTCATTGCGAATCCGGAGACATGGGAGTTGCCGGCACTGGTGCCGCTGCAATGGCAGCAGGGATCCGGCGACCTGCGAGGCCCGCTACTGGTTCCGACGGGCACGGTCACTGTGACGTTGCCACCTTCCATGAATGTGGACGACTGGATTCTGAAGGGACTGCAGGAACGGGATGTGGTGGCCGGCACGGATCAGTCGCGAACATTTCAGTTGACTCAGTTTCAGGCGGAAGCGACGGCGATTGTTCGAACATCAACGACGCAGGCCCGGCTGTCCGATACTCTGGTAACATTGCTGGAGCCGACTGGCCGACTGGCTGCGGTACGTTGCTTCCTGAATCTGCAGTGTGAGGATGCCGCCGTTGTTGAGGCCCGCTGGCAGGTGGCTCGCGGCTGGCAGGTCATCGCAGCCCGATATGCTTCGAATGGTCGGTCTCTGTATTTCGAGATGCCGACGCCTGCGGCTGATCAGTTGTCTGTGCCTTTAACGGTTCATTTGCCGGAGACACTCGAGCCGGGGGCAGCGCGAGTGATTGAACTGCTGTTGCAGCAGGATGCCACGGTCACATCAGAATCACTGCAACTCCCGGTGCTTCCCGGGGATCAGATTGAGCGAACTCAGTCGTTTCTGCTGACGGCCAGGCCATCATTCAATGGTTCACGGCTGGATCGTCGCTGGACACAGGGCCGAGCCCGCATCTCGCAGGAAGAATTTCAGAGCCGCAATCCCTGGTTTCCTTCAAACTTTCTGACGCCGGGGATTGAGTGTTGTCTGCCCGGCGAATCATTGCTGCCAACCGGAATTTCGGAACAGGAGAACGATGCGGAGCAAAATCGGTTGCTGCACACAATCCGGCTGGTGGATGGTGCGGTGCAGGAGGAGACACGGGTTGATCTGTTGATGCCGCAGACCGCCTCGGAGTTGCATTTTGTGTTACCTGTCGAGGAGAACGCGGAGGTTCGCTGGCTCTTGCAGGGACTTCCAGTCACTCCCGAAGTGATTTCTGATGGCGGTGGTGCTGCAGTGTGGAGAGAATATCGAATACCGCTTGCACAAGTGGCGGAACGCACTGCTCTGACTGTCACCTGCACGACACGTCATCCTGTGGCGGATCAATGGACGGCCATGATTGCGTTTCCGCGGGATCAGGGCGTTTTTCAGGGTGTCTTGCAGATATCCAGGACGGACGGGGCCGGTCTTTCTGCAGAGAATCTGATGCCGGAGTCTGCGATTGCGTCGACCACGGGACTTTCCGGATGGCGCTTGCCGACCATTGCGCGGCCAGTGCAGATCCGGCGTGTACTGAATGCCGAAGCGGAAACCATTCAGGTGACCGATCTGACGCTGTTTCACCTGTTGTCGGAGTGTGAGACAGGGATTGAGCACAGGACGATGGCCGTCATGGATGTGACGACAGGGTCGGACCGAAGCGTTCTGCCGATTGTAAGAGATCAGGTTCTTCAGCCACTGGTGCTGGTGAACGGACGACGCGTGAAGATTCAGGAATCGCAGGTCAGTGCGGAAATCCCGTTGCCTGCGGGCCGTGTCCCGTGCCGGGTAGTGTTGCTTTGGAACTATCCGATTCTGGCGCCGGAGCAGTTAGAGGTCCAGCGGGCACTGCCGCGATTGTTTGGCAGCGAAGTCAGCGTGCCGGTCGCGGTTCATCATCTACTTGTTGCGCCGGAGCTGCAGAGCAGCCTTGCACATGTCCGTAGTTACCTCGAACAGACGGGAAGAATACCGGAAATCCCGTCGGCGCTGATTGATCGCAGTGCCAGCGTTGGGGGGGCTCCGCAGCAGGAGGATTCCCTGGTAAGTCGCGAGTCCTCCGATGTGCGGGCGTTTGCGGTCGGCTGGAGACTGGCAACAACACGTGGAGCACGCCACCAGACCGTCGTGGACCCGAATTCTGAGCAACAGCCGATTCAGCTCAGACTCAGTTCCATACGGCGGCGTTTTGCCGTCGTCGGAGGAACCGCGTTGCTGTGTATCGGAGTTTGTCTTGCGGGGACCGGTTGGATCATTCGTCATTTGCAGGTGGCCGCAATTCCTGTGGTGGTGCTGTCGCTGTTGGGGTTGTGGAATCTGCCACCGCTGGTGAAAGCGTCCATTGACGGGGCATTCTGGGGCGGAGCGGCAGGCGTACTGCTGGTGATTACACTGCGTGGCGTGCTGCAGTACCTGCATCGGTGGCGACTGCCCGTTGGGCATTGGACGGGGCTTGTCGCGGTCTGGTGTCTGTCCTCAGTCTGTGCTTTTTCTCAGGAGCCAACGTCTCCGGAGCCACCTCGGGACCTGCCAGGAGAGGCTGATCGTGCGACAGTACTGATTCCCGGCGAGGACGTGTCCGGAGATCAACTGGTGTTTGTTCGTGCGGGAACGCTGCAGAGTCTTCGGGAGACGGCGGTTGAGGTGCTGGCTTCCCGACCATCGGCTGTCGTGACGTCCGTGAATACCATGATACATGCTGATGCCGGGGGCAGTGTGGAGTTGGTCATGAGTATTGGTGTTTCGGCTGTCAGTGGTAGTCGAGAGGTGGTATTGCAGTTACCGATTCAGGGATCGCGTCTGGTCGGATGTCTGGTTGATGGAAATCGTGTTCTGCCGGAATCAGATGGCGATGATCACATTCGGGTATTGCTTCCGCCTTCGGTGGAAGTGTCCAGTTTGCCTCTGTCCGTGACTGAAACGATGACAAGTCCTGAAGCGTCTGCGGACGAGCGAGCGGCATTCACAGCTCATCAGGTCCAGTGCCGACTGCGACCAGTGACCACTCGACAGGCATCGGGCGTGCAGTTTCGAATACCGGGGCTTCCCTGTCCGTTGGCACGGATTGAAGTTGTCGCCGCGCCGGGGTTGTATTCTACTGCACGCATTCAGACGGCGGACGGGATACAGCAGTGGGATCCATCAGTTGGCCCCGTGCTCCTGAACGGACTGGCAACAACCGAGGGGGCTGATGTTCGTCTGTTGCAGTCTGGCCTGGACAAAGGCAGTCGGGGGCAGGCTGCGGTGGAGGTGATGGCGATCAGCGAGAACACCGTCGGTGTACAGACTCTGAATTGCTATTGCCGTTTCAGCAGTTGGAATCTTCTGAGCCCGGAGGTGCGGTATCGTATGCCTCAGGGCTTTCAGTTGGTGGGTGTTTCCGGTGCTGCGGGCCTTGAGTCCGGCGAGTTGTTGTGGGCAGTGCAGGATCAGTCCGCCACAATTTCGCTTCCAACGGGTGTTCCGAATGAATTTGTGCTGCTGCTGCAATTACGTTCTGTGAAACCGATTCCCGTGGAAGAGCAACAGATCCCGATTGGTGAACTGCAGCAGTTTGCGGACTGTATTCCGGCGACCAATGTCCTGATTGCGGCACGCACCACGTCGGTGTTTGCGCCCGTCGTGCCGGATCGCAGCGTGGTAGTGCCGGCTGCGTTTACGGAGTTATCAGAGCGTTGGGGACAATGGCTGCGCCGATCGGACAACCTGTATCAGGCGTCCGCCGGGCTGGGAGTCCTGAAGTTGACATTTGAAGCGCGTCGCAGCCGTCACGAAATTCGGATGGCCCAGACCTGCGTCATTGGTGAAAAACAGGTGGAGTGGAACTGTTCCATGGATGTTGAGACATCGCGTCTTCCGGTGTTTCGGCATCGGCTGACAGTGCCGGAGCAGATCTCGATCAGTGACGTTAAAGTTGCGGCGGGTGAGGCAAATCGGCTTGCTTCCTGGCATCGCCGCGGGGATCAGCTGGTGATCCTGCTGCGCGAGGGAACGACCGGATTGCACGTTGTAACACTTACCGGAAGCCAGGAACTGCGACCGGATGATACGCAGATTCGGCTTTCCAGCCCGCGTGTTCAGGATGCCCAGATTCTTGAGTCTTCCATGACGTTGCTGGATCAGCATCCCGAAGGTCTCATATTTCTGGATCCGGGAGATGCCATCCCTGATCCACCGATTAATATCGGTGATTTGCTTCAACCCGGGCAGGAAGTCCGCTTTCAGATTGTGGGCGAGTCAAAGCCGGTGGTGCTTCAACGTTTGAATCCGGTGGATCCCCGAGCAGAAGTAGTCGCCTTTCGAACGCCTGATCGGATCGTCTTCTTTGTCCGGATGTCTCAGTGGTCCGGAAGTCTGGGGCCGCTGCAGATGCAGTTTCCTGAGGCCGCGCGGCTGCTTTCGGAGCCAGTGGTGCTGACCGAACGGGAAGTACTGCCGCTGACGCGGGAGGGAAACCGATTTTCGGCCGGACAGGATCTTGTTCGACAATTATTCGGTGTGACAGACTTTACGGTTGTGTGGAGTCTGCCGCTTCCCAATTCGACGAATGGCCTTTCGGAGGGAAACTCTGTCCTGCCATGGCCTGTGATTTCCGAACGGCTTCAGTGGGTGGATGTGCTGCTTATCGCAGGTGAAGATCTCCGTACCCGATTTCCGGATCTGGAGGCAGGCGTGATTCCGGATTGGGTTGTTCCGATTGCGAATCGACTCTCGATAACCGTGAGTGGCCCACGTCTGTCGGCCTTACGTCTGCCCGGAGCACTGGAGAAAACTTCAGCCGTACAGATACAGCTTCCGGCTGCTCCGGCTGCGTCAACGCCGGAATCGCTCCGGGAACTGACGGTTGTTGCCTTGACGACGGTGGTGGTCACTCCGGGACAGTCTCCGCCGGGACAGTCGGATCTGGTGATTTTCAGCTCTCGATTTCCGGATCAGTGCATTCTCCGAATTCCCGATGGAATACTTATTACCGATTTGCCGGACGATGGAACATTTCGCTGGCTTGACAGGGAACGCCGCCGACTTGCTGTCGATGTTCGGGGTCCACTCACACAGGTCACTCTGCGCTGGTTGGGCGAAAAGACCCGCGCGGATCTGTTTTCACTGCGGGCGAGTCTGCTGTTCCCGGTGGCAGAACAGTGTGACGTGCGGAACCACGTCACAGTGGTTTCGGCACTTCGTGAAGTCGCTTCTCTGCGTGGGACGGACCCGACTCTGACGGCCGAGCAGCAGTCCTCCGGGCTGAAAGATCAACTCGCGGTCAGCAGTCGTTCGCTTATGGACGCGTTACCGCGTTCAGAGGATACGGAACAGCTTCCGCAGAGTACGGAGAGCCTGGTGACGACTCTGATCGAGCGGTCAGAGGCCTTCGCAAAGGAGCACGAATCGGGCTCTGTTATGCGTCACGTGCGCCGACGACAATCGACTGATCGTCCGCTCGTAATTTACTGGCGTCGTCGCCTCGAATTGAGTACGGTCATCCCGGTCGGAATTGGTTTGTTTGTGCTGGTCACAGCATCGTTGTCTTCCACAACCTCGCGGCGTACGAATCCACAGCCGTTTCTGGTCATTTCGGAGGGCGGTCGAGGGATCCCGACGGAAGCCGGAGAAGCCTCGGCGGCGACCAGAATTATGCTGGCTCCCGAGGAGGCCGTGTCACGCTCCGATCAGGGCTCCGCGGCCCGGGACAGGATTGTCCCGGGGCCTTAGCGTACCCTTCCATACCCCAGAGGATGAGGCGCCACCCGAGCGGCGGTCAGGGTCGGTATCCCGATCGAATGTGCCTTATGGCATGTCGTCAGAACGTGACGCCACAACGCAGCATCCATGTCCCCTCGAGATCGATCGTTTCGCTGCTGTTGGTAAACTCAAGGGAACGCCCGAACACAAGACCTGCTTCGCCGAACAGGCTGCGATTTCCAGCAAGCACATGTTCAACACCGGTGATCAGACGATAATCCCGCAGTGTCATTTCATCGCGGGCACCATCCGGTCGCTCCACCGCCCACGAGTTGCCTCCGAAGACGCCGGACAGGTAAGCCCATGTTTCACTGTTCTGTCCATCCTTCTGTATGCGATGGGAGATTCTGGGTGACGGGAACTGGATGTCGAATCTCCAGTCGGGAGTCGGTGTCCACAGCAATCCGAAGGCGGGGAGCAGAGGAAAGTCCTCCCGCCCGGTATGCACAACGCCTCCGGACAATGAAAGAGTTTCCGGGACAGCCTGCCACGTGAGTAATCCAAGGCCAAAGATTCGAAAGGCTCCGTCCGTATTCTGGAAGTCTGTACGCATACCCGGCGTAACGATGACCATCGTCCCCAGTCGCTCGTTAATCGAACGTTTCCAGAATCCGCGCACCCCGGTTTCAAACACTTCCGATGGCAGGTTCAGGGACGCTGCTGAATCGAGAAAGTCCGGGCGAAAAAAGGGAGTGATGAGAAGCAGATTGTCAAAGCTGCCCAGCGGCACAGCCAATGTTGTTGACAGGTCCACTCCTGTGATTGCCAGACCGGTGCTGGTGTTGTCATGCATGTAAAAGCTGGACAGGGAGATGCCCTGGTAGCAACTTTTTCGAAATTTTGCGATGGCTGCGTCTGGTGGACAATCCGAGTTCCGCTGGCGTTTCTGAGGGGCGACAGGTGAGGTCGTCCGAGGAGTGAAATCTCGATTGTATTCCACGTCACCTGTCTGATCCGCAGTCGCAGCCGCAGATTCTTTCGGTTCAGTACTGAGGCTTGTCAGCAGAGAGTCTCCAGGTACAGCGTTAGCTTCCGTATCGTCTGAGCAGACGATAAAAGGTGTGTCCTCAATGCTCGAATGCGCATCAAAGAGTCGGGCTGATGTGAGCCTGAGAAAGGTTGGTTCCTCAGCTGCCAGACAGGGGAGCCAGAGAGAGAGCAATAAGCTGAAATGAGTGGCAAACCTCCGGAAGTAAGAACCGTGGCCATATCGAGTCGTTGATCGTCCCGGCAGTTTCCGAGTTTGTGTCATGGTTATTGAGCATGCATCTGAAAGAGAGAGGACCGGTGATGGAATCTGGACACGTCCGGTACCTCGGGGCGATTTCGGATCGGAGGTTCTTTTGCCGACGCTCGTCGTGCCCTGCCGACGAGCATTTCTGGTACAGCCAGCAGCAATTCCGAAAAAACAAAGGGAATGATCACTTCCTGAAGTCGCGGGGCGCAAAGGACTCAGTCGATTGGGAGCCCGACATCAGCGGTCCCTCTGGAGTAATCGGCATTTCCGACAGATTTACCCGAACGCGAATACTCGATTGCCGCTGAAACGATGGTCTCAGCAGCAGTGCTTTTCGGCAGACTTTGCTGCTGTGTGCTGTCACATCACGTAGTTGACGCCTGTAGACCTGAGAAGAGTCGACTGCCGATTCTGACGAGAGTCGCCCCTTCCTCGACTGCTGTCAGGAAATCACCACTCATTCCCATGGACAATTGCGGCAACTGCAGGCCTGAGTCGATGCTGTCCTGGCGGTGACGGAGTGTGTCCCGCAGCTCCCTCAGACCACGAAATACAGGGCGGGCAGATTCCGGGTCATCCGACTCTGCAGCCATCGTCATCAGTCCCTCAACAGGAAGTCCAGAGCTGATCCTCAGCACGTCAGGCCAGCTTTGTACCAGTTCGATGGGCGAAAACCCGGACTTCGAAGCTTCGCCGGATAGGTTCACCTGGAGCAGGATGGAAGGCTTGAAACCAGTGGAGTCAGACGCAGCTCGGATCGCTTCGAGTAGCTTTAATGAATCAATCGAATGGATCATAGTGGCATGTCGAAGTGCGAGATTGACTTTGTTCCGCTGCAATTGTCCGATCAGGTGCCAGCGAATATTGGGCAATTGCTGCTGACGATCCGCCAGTTGCTGCGGACGGTTCTCACCGAATGTCGGATGCAGCCTGGCAAGTTCAGGGATCCACGCGGGTTCAGCGTATTTCGTGACGGCGACGACCTGCACTTCCCCGGCCTGACGCCCGGACCTCTGGCATGCGGCTGAAATCTGCTGATGAACACTGTCGAGATTTTTCTGAAGCGTGCTGCGAATTGGTTCCATGGAGTCGCCTTATGCCTGAGAAGGATGTTGAACATAAACATTGATGGTTGACGATTGCAGAAAACTCAGAT
>JBDKIW010000045.1:0-4900 GCA_039796955.1 Planctomycetota bacterium | reverse complement strand
AGCGTACAGATCAGCGTCGCACACTCTTTATCGAGGGTTTTGCCGTAGGTGTCTTTGGCGCATTTCTGCATCCATTTGTGCAGTGCAGCACCTGTCAGTTCACCGCACTCCAGATTCAGGCCGTGCTGGTCGACGAGTTTGTAGAGCTTTTCTGTTTTACGCCAGTTTTTGACATCGAGGATCAGCAGAGAACCACGGGAGGGCTGTGCAACATACTTTTCCAGCGCAGCCCGGTTGGCCTTCACAAATTCATCGGCCTCGTCGATCAGCACGATCCGACGGTCGCTGAACATGGAGACGGTACGCAGATCAGTCATGACGGTTTTGAAATCTGCCGACTCGCCGGAAAGTCGGGTGAGCGACAGTTCTGCGGCGTCACCGCTGGCTCCAGGAATTTTCTGCAGAATTTCGGAGCGAAAATGACGTTCCGGCCCGAACATGGCCACCAGAGTCACGTCGGGGAAGGGCTTTTTATCAGCAAGAAAGTCGGTTGCGTGCATGGCAACAGATTAAGGAGTCCGGGGGGTGTCGTCCAGTGCCCGGATGGCGATCACCGGCATTGGATGCCTGATTTGTGGACGAGGGACATGCCTCGGAGCCGTTGACGAATCGGGCAGTGATCTGGGTTCACATAGCAGGGCGGCAGGTGGGAAGTTTTCGGTTTTCGGTTTTCAGTTTTCAGTTGTCGGTGTTCAGTTTTCCGTGAGCAGGGCCTGCAGGGGCTGAGCGCCGTGGTCGGCCAGGGGAATGGGGCGACCGATGTTGCTGAGATTGGTGTGTTCCGGATCCAGCCCGAGCGCGCGGCAGACGGTGGCCATGAGATTGGGGACGGTCACCGGATTGTCACGGATCTCCACGCCATCGTCGGCCGTGGAGCCATAGACCTGACCACCCCGAATTCCTCCTCCGCCCAGCACGGTGCTCCAGCTGCCGGGCCAGTGGTCGCGGCCGGTATTGGAATTGATCACGGGCGTACGACCAAATTCGCCCATCCAGATGACGAGCGTGGAATCCAGCAGACCGCGTTGCTTCAGGTCGTTCATGAGAGTGGCCCATGCTGGATCGAGCACCCCGCAGAGCGACTTGACGGCATTGAAATTGTCAGCGTGTGTGTCCCAGCCGGCTCCTGCGGCCCCGGTGACATCGGTGAGTGAGACTTCGACGAAGGAAACCCCGCGTTCAATGAGACGTCGAGCGAGCAGACAGCCCTGACCGAACGGATTCTGGCCGTATGCCTGACGCAGCGCCGCGTCCTCCTGTTCCAGTTGAAACGCGGACACGGCAGAGGAATTCATCATGCGCATGGCGCGTTCGTAGGACTGGACGTGGCTGCGTCCCGGGGCATCCGGACGTTCGGCGAGGAACGACTTTTCGAAGGAGGCCAGCAGATTTCGGCGAGTTGCGGTTCGATCGGGACTGTCGGCAGTGGAGGACTTCAGGTTTTTCACCGCGAACGAGACCGCGTTTTCGGTGTTCATCTCCGATTCCACAATGAGTGGCGACAGAGCGGGGCCGAGGAACCCCGGTCCATAGGCTGCGGGATTGAACGCGCGAAAGGGATTAATGCTGACGAATCCCGGCAGATCGCAGTCCTGAGCATGCAGTTCGCGGCTGAGAAACGCCCCGAGGCTGGGATACTGCACGGGGCCCTGAGGCAGATATCCGGTGCGCAGATAATAGGTGGCGCGTGTGTGATCGCCTTCTTTGGTGGTCATCGAACGAATCGGGGCCAGATGCTGCATGACCGTGGCCACCTGCGGCAGGTGCTCGCTGATCCGCACGCCGGGCACCGCAGTTTCGATCGCCTGAGTAGGACCGCCATTGGCCTGTCCCACCTTGGGATCGAACGTCTCCAGCTGGCTGGGACCGCCCGACATCCATAGCAGGATGCAGGCACGTTTGGGCTGCTGGCCTGCATCCCGGGCCTGCGCAGCCAATAGTGGCAACCACCCGGATAAAGAACCGCCAAGCAGTGACAATCCAGTGAATTGCTGCAGGCTTCGGCGAGTGATGCGGTGCATCCGTCAATTCTCCGAGGTGGTGGTTGCTGACCGGAACGAACAGGACTTGTGGGAGCAGGGGCAGTTGGTCAATGCCATCAAAAACTGAAGCCGGAGCCCGCGCATCTTGTCGGTGCCCCGGCACCCGAGTGAATGTGGCTTACCCTGCCCTTCACTATATCGACCGAATCGACCGAGAACAGTGACTGGCAATGTCCTGCGTGCAGGATTCACCGTGGATCGGAACGAGCTGGACAGAGATGCCGGGCACGACTTTGCCAGGGGCCATGTTCGGCATCCGGAAACGGCGTCCGGAAAAGAACATTCTTCGCCCCAACGAAGAGCGTTCTGGCTGCCGGAATTGTCTGGAATTTCTCCCCTGGCCGAAAAATAAGGCAAGCGAAGGGACCGCTTCTGATTATTATACGCCGCTGGAGACGATTGCTGGTGACCCTGACTGCAAAGGATTTGACCGATTCCATGACCGACGGCAAGGTGTGTGATTACGTCGTGCGCGCGGCATGCCGCGATGATATTCCTCAGCTGAAAAGCCTGATTGATCAGTTCGTGCAGGCCAACCGTCTGCTGCCACGTACCACGGATGAACTCAGCGATCTCGTGCCTTTTGGCTTTGTGGCCGAATCCGACGGGCAGATCGTGGGATTTGCGGCACTGGAAATCTATTCCGCAAAGCTGGCAGAAATACGCAGTCTGGCGGTGCACCAGGCGCACCATGGCAAGGGCATTGGACGTCGACTGGTGCAAAGCTGCGTGGACCTTGCGGTCCGGAGAAACGTGCTGGAAGTAATGGCGATCACATCAACCGATGGTTTTTTCAAGGCCTGCGGCTTTGACTTCACACTTCCGGGTGAGAAGAAAGCGCTGTTCATCCAGACGCGAGACGAGTACTGATCAGCCCTGCTCAGGATGATGCCGGAATTCCGCTGACCGATGAAAGTGGAACAGCTGCCACTGGAAACGTTCAGGGCCGTGGCTTTCGCGAATGGCTGGGAGATTATTCGGAATCTGTCTCTTCCGGTTTTCTTCCGAACACCAACTCCAGTTCCTGCTCTTCCTTCAGTTTTCGGGATCGCACCGTGATGACATCGCGGACCAGCTGCGCTCCTCCGGGCACGCGGATAATGATCTGTACGCGATTGCGAACCACATCCAGGACAGTTTTACTGTCCAGTCGCTTGATCGCGCCGCCTTCAACCGGGTAGCCGGACGCACCGGCCGTGCGTGAGTCCCACGGCAGTTTCTGGGTGTAGCCATCGGTGCCAACGACTTTTCCACTGAGGTCAGAAACGCGATAGACCTTGTCACTACTGGGCAGACGGATTTCGATGACGATGGAATACGCCTGCCGGGGCTGCGGATGGGCAGGAATGGTAAAGGCCGTGAAACTGCCTTTGGTCACCGCCAGCCCGGACTCTGGAATCTTCAGCAGGACGCCGCCACCAAACTGATCCGCCTCTGCACCATCGGTGTCGACGAGGCTGCGGAAGGCGTCATCCATGGATGATTGCAGCCAACCGGAATCGGATTTTTGCAGCTGAGCCGCCAGTTGTTCCAGGTTCGTGGGCGATTTCGGAGCATCGGACTGAGGATCGACGATGACTTCGAACAAGGCCGTGTCGTCCTCAACATTGTCATCGCCGAGTGCCGCCTGCAACGGTCGCTGGTCCACGACAAGGGTTTCGATCCAGTCGAACCCCAGCAGTGGGAGCAGCACGAGGGCGAGTGACCAGAGGAACAGGTGGAAGGTGAGCGACGACATGACGCTGACCGCGGTGGCTGACGCGAGGACATCAACCACGGAGCCCGGTCCCTGAGATTCAGGTTGTTCGGCCGCCGGTTCCGTTTTGAGTGGCCGAGGCGTGAAGACAGCCGGGGCATGCGATCCGGAATCCTGCGGCAAAACGGGGGGTGCAGCATCGTGCACAACCAGCGCGGGCTGTTGTTTTGAAGTTGCGGGAGCCAATTTGCCATCCGGAGCAGACATCAACCGCCTCGACAATTCCAAAAGTCCATTTCGGCCATCCAGAGACGTCACTTCCCGAGTTGTTCGTGAATTATACAGGATACCGCCGCGTTTTCCAAAACCCAATCGCAGTGGGCGGCCGGGGAATTTCTGAAGCATGCCGCGGCAGGCCCATCAAGGTGCGTTTCCGGAAACACGTGCAGAATACCAGGTCCAGCGGGGCCAGGGGAACGCAGTTGGCCCAATCACGCGAATCAGATCCAGCCTTTGCGGCGAAAAAACCAGAGCAGCGTCCCGGCAACAGACATCATGCAGACGATGGCAAAGGGGTAACCCCACGGCCACCCCAGTTCCGGCATGTACTGAAAGTTCATGCCATAGAAACCGGCGATGAAACTGAGCGGCATGAACAGCGTCGCGATCACGGTCAGCGTCTTCATCACTTCGCCGCTGCGGTAATTGATATCGGCCACGTAGAAATCACGAAGGTCCGCACAGAGCTCACGATAGGTTTCGATGACATCCATTAACTGAATCGTGTGGTCATAGCAGTCTCGCAGCCATGTGCGTGTGCTGGCGGCGATGAGTGGACAATCATCGCGCAGAAGCAGCGAGATGGCATCTCGCTGTGGCCAGATGGTTTTTCGCAGCAGCAGCAGATCAGCCCGGACATGTCGCAGTTCCAGACGCTGCTGTCCGGTCGCCCCCTGTTCAAGATAATCATCGATGCGATTCAGGCGATCACCGAGGTCCTCGACGACCGGGAAGTAATTATCGATGACAGTATCAAGAATGGTGTAGGCCAGGTAGTCGGCGCGGAGTTCCCGGATGCGACCGCGGGCATTGAGGATACGTTCGCGAACGGAATCCAGAGCCGGAGCGCCTTCGTGGATCGAAAGCACAAAGTCTTCACCGA
>JBDKIW010000044.1:0-13986 GCA_039796955.1 Planctomycetota bacterium | reverse complement strand
TCCTCACCATCCGTCCGCTTCTGCCACAGTTGCTTCCACTGAGCGAAATCCAGTCGCCGGCTGGCATAGTCCAGCGATTGTGCTTCGGTGATCCAGAACACCGAGTAACCGGAATACAGATTCGTGAAACCGTTCCAGACCAGCAGGGACTCCAGTTCTTCCAGCCATTCACTGCCACTGGACCGCAGCAGCGGCGATTCCGACATCGCGACGGCAAACACACTGGCTTCACTCCGAACCGAGACGGAGGGCAACAGTCGCTGCCCCATCCCTCGTTGCTCGGGATCACTTTCGGACGCTTGAATCAATGCCCCCGAGTGCAGGCACGTCACGTGATCCGTGAACACTTCCAGAGATCCCCGCGCTGGCTGCATCGACGCATCGCCACGCAGCTCCAGCAACCTTCCCTGCAGCGCCAGACCACAATTCTGCAGTCGTATCCGCCCCCGCGGCTGACACGCCACGCGAAAGGCGTCCGCCTGAGCTCGGCAGATCACGCGTGTCATCGCAATCTCCAGCTCCTCACGAAGTAACTCCCCCGGAGACTGCGTATCATCTGTCATATCGAAGAGCACAGCCGGCTGAAGGTCCGGATTCACGACTTCAATCGATACGTTTTCCAGCTGAATCCGATTGGACCCCGACAAGTGAAACAAACTCCAGCGATCAGCCGTCAGGTCATCCCGTACCACCACCCGCAGATCAAGATCACGAATCGTGAGTGATCCCTGATTCCGAATGCTGAACATCTGACCGGGCGTCAGAGCACTCTCTGCGACACCGTCAAATTCCAGCGTCGGTCGGTAGCCTTCCGCGGCACGGACAATCAGATTCATGCCGACAATTCGCACCGGAGGTTGCGCCGGAAGATCATCCGGATAGCCGTTGTAACGCAGCAGAACCACGTCACCGGACTGTGCATCGGCAATTGCCGCTTTCAGAGTGCGGAAGGACTGTGCCGGGCCGTTTGAACGCTGCAGAACAAAGGGTCCCGTCTGCTCAATGGCTGCCACCAGCGGCGGCTTTCGCGATGTGTCACCTGCACCCGCCGGAATTGGAAGCTGACTCAGGTCCGCAAGGGTCGGAGCAATTCCGCCGGCTGCCGAGGCAATCGGTACGGGCAGCGCCGACAGTGGCAGGCCGGACTCCACCACGCCGTTACCGGATTGATCAGCAGAACCACTGTCGGTAGTTCCCCCGGAAGCGTTCCCGGCCTCAGCAGTGTTGGCAGCGACGTCTACTGCCGTCGCTGATGAGCCGGGATCGGCAGACCTGGCAGTGGACTCCACGGTTGCCGGAGAACGCTGAGCGGATTCACCAGCGGTCGCCACCGGCGGGTAGTTCTCCGGACGCACTTCGCGCCATTCACCACGTTCATCGCCCCCCGCCAGTATCACCTCACCAGAACGCAAAGGCCAGCGCTGCAGAAAAATGGCTGTCAGACAGATCGCCACCACCGAAGCAAACACCCAGATCGCCCCAATCGGAGTCGCCGGGCGCGCCGGTTGCAACTTCTTCCACACAATTCCTTCCGCCGGAACACTCTGCAGCCCCAGCATTGACGCCATGCGCATCAGATCGTTCAGCAGCAAACCCGCCGCCTGATAACGATGCTCCGGAATGTTGGCCATCATCTTCCGCATGATCGCCGCCACACCTTCAGGAACACGCGGATTCAGTGCGCGAGGATCAGGAGGTGTCTTGCCCTGATGATCAAGGAGCTTCTGCAGAGCCGTCCCCTCCGGATACGGAGGCTGACCTGTCAGCATGTGATACATGGTGCATCCGAGCGAATAAATATCGCTGCGAACGTCGGCGTTGCGTGGATCACGTGCCTGCTCAGGCGCAATGTAATCAAACGTCCCCAGCGTCGTTCCGGCCACCGTAATGTCGCCGATCGAGTCCTCTGTCTCTCGTCGGGCCAGTCCCAGATCCACCACCTTCACGCGACCGGTGTCCGTCAACATGATATTGGATGGCTTGATGTCCCGATGCACCACTCCGGCAGCCGCAATGTGATTCAGCGCCAGAGTCACCTGGATTGCGTAATTGACAGTTTCCGCCACGCTGAGCTGACCGCGTTCCATGATCAGATCACGAATCGTACAGCCACTCGCAAACTCATAGGCAATAAAGTACAGCCCATCCTGGCTGCCGGCATAAAACACGCGGGCGATGTTGTCGTGACTCAGTTGTGCACAGGCGCGGGCTTCGTTGCGAAAGCGCGCGACCATGGAGTTGTCCTGCGAAGGTCCGGGGTGCAGAATCTTCAGCGCCACATCACGGGCCAGCTCCAGATCCACCGCACGAAACACAGCCCCCATGCCCCCGGCACCCAGACGCTGACGAATCTCAAAATGCGCCAGCCGGACCCCCGACTCATCGCCAGTCGGCGATCCATTCGCCGGGAACAGCCGTTGCCTCAGCGGGTCAGACAGCACAGCGGCAGAAACGTCAGTGCGGGCCTCCACTCGTGAGGACTCCGGGACACTGATCACTGTCTTCTCATCATCTGCCACCAGCGGCCGCTCCGACAGGGGCACATGCACCCCCGGCGTTGAAGACTCAGCAGAATCGGAGAAGTTGTGTTGCGTCATTCCGAATCCCCGCCGTCACGGGCCTCGCAGCAGTCTGAAAATCATTTCGCGAACAGTTCCGACGACTGCTGCAGCGGTTGAGGCGGACTCGCGACGGCCACGCTCAGACACGTAAAACAGTGCAGGCGAGCGAAGCACTGGCACAACCTCAGGCTGCAGTCTACGAGCCCGCGACTCGAAAGTCAAAGAGACGTAAACATGCGTACACTAACGAAAAGAGAAGTTTTGCCGAGCGTTGGGGATTTGCGGGTTAGGCCAAGGGAAGTGGAATTGGGCCGTGGGGAAACGAGACATTCGTTGACTTTCTGAAACACACTGGGGTTCATGTGCTAGAGTCGTCCGGCTGAGTAACTTAAATCAAATACGTTGAATGAATAAATTTCAGTCAGAATCGTTCATGACTGAGGCGGATTCGGTTGCAAAACCAGTCAGAACCATTCATATTCTTTCATAGGTTCGCTTGGAAATGGCGGAAACATGATGATTGTGGATGAACGCCGATCAAAAATCCTGAAGATTGCCGAGGAACTTGGCTTCGTCTCGCTGCAGCGACTTGTCAGCGAGCTGGGGGCCAGTGAATCGACAGTGCGACGGGATTTGGAGTTTCTTGACTCCACCGGTCATATTCAGCGAACGAGGGGTGGCGCGTCGTTTCTGGGAGATTCGCAGGTCGACTTTGATACTCGTCGGCGTCTGGCGTCCTCTGAAAAGCAACGCATCGCTCGCCGCACCGTGGAATTAATCTCCGAAGGTGAGACGGTTCTGCTGGACGGCGGCACAACGACGCTCGAAGTCGCGCGGTACCTCGTAGGCAAGTCCCTGCAGGTCCTGACGAACTCATTGCCGATTGCCGCGTTGCTGATGAACCGCCCGGAAATCGAACTGATCTTTATCGGTGGCTATGTGTATCCCAGGACGGGTGTTGCACTGGGTGAGCAATCCGTTGAGGCACTGAAACGTCTGCACGCAACACGACTGGTCATGAGTACTGGTGGGATCACGGCTGACGGCTTGTTCAACAGCAATGCGTTACTTGTAGAGACGGAACGGCAGATGATTCGTGCTGCGGATCGGGTCACGCTGGTGGCAGACAGCAGCAAGTTCGGTCAGCGTGCGCTGTCACATCTGTGCCCGCTGGAAGTTGTGGATGAAATTGTCACGGACGAAGGAGTGGCCGAGGAGTGGTGGCAGGTTCTGGAACGGGCTGATATTCGGCTGGACGTGGCGGGTGGAACCGGTCGGCAGGGATAGCCAGAAATCACGGAAGCAAAGTTGTCTGGTGAGTCTCAGCGGAAGCGCTTCGGGAAACAGAACTTCCCTGGCGTGGTGAAGTAACTCTTATGGGAACACGACAGGGCAGTGTGCAGACCATGCAACTGCTCGACATTGTGCGGGGGTAGTGAAACGATGACAACAACAATGCCAAATCCGGCGGATGTGGAACGAGTGGTGCGTGACGTATTGACACGTCATCTGCGTAACAGTCCGGCAGCAGCCGACTCATCGTCGGGTGGGATTCCGGTGCTGCGATCGGTCGTGGAGCAGACCGTGGCGAAGGCGTCTGCCGGGGCCAAACGAAATCCTCTGGTGGTGAACATTTCCGCTCGGCACGTGCACCTGACGCAGGAGCATGTGGAGGTGCTGTTTGGCCCTGGCGCCAAACTGACGCCTGAAAAGGACCTGTATCAGGACGGCTATTATGCCGCCAAAGAAACGGTTGCGGTGGTTGGACCGCGGCGGCGCATGCTGCCGAATGTCCGCGTGCTTGGCCCCTGTCGACCCGATTCGCAGGTGGAACTGGCATTCACCGACGGGATTTCACTGGGAATTGACCTGCCAGTGCGGATCAGTGGCGATGTGAAGGGGACACCCGGCTGTGTGCTGATGGGACCACACGGTGTTGTCGAACTGAAACAGGGAGTGATTCGGGCCATGCGGCATGTGCACATGGGTCCCGAGGATCTGGAATATTACGGCGTGAAAGACGGGGACCTGATTCATCTGCGAATCGAGTCTCCTGGCTGCACCACCGTTCTTGAAGATCTGGCTGTGCGTGCTGGTAAGGGCATCAAGCTGGAGGTGCATCTGGACACGGACGAAGGCAATGCCGTGAATCTCGAAAAGGCGACTCAGGTCGAACTGGTCAAGGCTGAACCCTGCCAGTGCCATCATTGAGTCGAAGGGTGTGGGTTGACATTCAGCAGGTTGTGAATTCCTCGGGATGCAGAGAATTCACACCAGCTGTGCAGAACTGGGGTTTGAACGCTGGCGACAAGGGAATGTCGTTGTTTTTTATTGCCGAACACACACGCGGAGCTCGTGTGAATGAGGCTGGAGTGATCTGAAATGGCGAAGTCTGTGGAAGCGCTTGGAATGATTGAAACGAAGGGTTTCGTGTGCATGCTCGAAGCCATCGATTCAATGCTGAAGGCTGCCAACGTGCAGCTGGTGTCATGGGACAAGATTGGCAGTGGTCTGGTCACTGCATTCATCTCCGGTGACGTGGCTGCCGTGAAGGCTGCTCTGGACGCAGGTTCAGCAGCGGCATCACGACTGGGCACGGTCATCAGCGCAGAAGTCATTCCTCGTCCGCACGAGGAACTGGCCGCTGTTCTGCCGAAGGCCAAAGCGGCTCCGGCTGTGGCTAAGAAATAAGGGCTGAGTCCTGTTCCGTCGGTGTGAAATGTTCTGCGGAATACATCACCGAAGGAATGGGCGGCATCACTGGTCGGTCCTGTGGAACGACTGGGTGCCGTGGAAGCCGGGAATCCTCCTGCTTCCAGCCAATGCCTGACCGGGCTGACTTTTCTGCTCGGAGATCTCATGAACCCGATTCAACTGGAACTTTTTTCGGAAGTCAGAACGATGAATGAAGCAATTGGAATGATTGAAACGAAGGGCCTGGTCTCTGCAGTCCATGCCTCTGATGCCATGCTGAAGGCTGCCAACGTCACTCTGGTGAAGCAGCTGAATATCGGAGCCGCCTTCATCACCACGATCATCAAGGGTGATGTGGGTTCGGTTCGGGCTGCTGTGGATGCCGGCGCCGCTGCCGCATCTCAGTCCGGTGAACTCGTCTGTGCACACCTGATTCCACGGCCGGAAGCGTCACTGCTGGAATCGGTCCTGTGAAGCAGAGCCGGCTTTCCGGCAGACGGTCCGGGAAGCTGTCTGAGTCGTATTGACGGGAACGAGCAATCGTTCGACGATCCGAAGATGGACCAGACAGCTCATTCGGGCCTGTCGAAAGTGAATTCCGGCAGAAAGAGTCTGCCGGAACGGTAGCAAGTACTCAGGAGAATTGCGGTCCCGATGATTTCCTCCATCGCGGGCCGTGAACAGCAGGGAAAGTGGTGGTATGAAGGTTCTCGTCGCCAATCTGGGATCCACAAGTTTCAAATACCGTCTGTTCGATCTGTCCAACGAAACTCAGCTCGCACGCGGGGGTATTGACCGAATTGGTCAGCCGGACGCCGTCAGCTCCTGTTTCGTCGAGATCAACGGACAGCGGTCTGAACTGAAGCAGGTGGTCCCGAATCATGCGGCTGCTGTCAGCATCTGCCTGCAGCAACTGACAGATCCTCAGCATGGATGCCTCGATTCAGTCGATGAGGTTGGTGGAATTGGTTTTAAAGCCGTTTTTGCCGGTAGTCTGAGTGGCGTGCGAATCGTCAACGAAGCGCTGCTGCAGAAAATGGAAGCTCTTTCGGACATCGCCCCCGCTCACAACCCGCCCTACGTTCGGGCGATGCGTCAGCTACAGGCAGCGTTCCCGAAGATTCCGCTCGTCGCGGCACTCGAAACCGGTTTTCACGAGACGATCCCATTCGAACATCGCGCGTACGCCGTGCCTTACGAATGGTACACTGACCTCGAGATTCGACGCTGGGGATTCCACGGAGCCAGTCATCGCTTCATCGCCGGACGGGTTGCCGAAATTCTCGGACGCACGGACCTGAAGATCATCAGTTGTCACCTGGGCGGCAGTGCCTCGATCTGTGCCATCCGTAACGGGGCCAGTGTCGCGGCATCGATGGGAATGAGTCCTCAGGGAGGGTTGCCAAACAACAATCGCGTCGGGGATTTCGATGCGTATGCGATTCCGGTCATCATGAAGGCGACTGGAATGACCTTTGAACAGGTGCTGGCCGAGATGTCCTCCAAAGGCGGTCTGCTGGGTATCAGTGGGCTGAGCGGAGATTGCCGCGACCTTGAGGAAGCATCTGCCGGGGGTCATGAACGGGCAGAGAAGGCGTTGAAGCTGTTCGAGGCCTCTATCCGTTCCTACACCGGAGCATGGATGGCACTGCTGGGCGGCGCGGACGTTGTCGTATTCACCGGTGGAATCGGTGAGAACAGCGAACGCATTCGTACCAACGTCTGTCGGGATATGGAGTGGGCCGGCATGAAGCTCTGTGCGGACAGAAATGCCGCAGTCCGGGGCGAATGTCGTATCAGCACAGACGATAGTCGGGTGCAGATCTGGACAATCCCGACCAACGAAGAAATTGTTGTCGCTCGGCAGACAGCCGCAGCGATTAGTGGACAGGGCTGATCTGTGTCGGCAGGGGTCATCACCCCATGTCCATAGAAATTCCCTGTCATCCGATGTGGCAGCGATATTCGAAGTTTCAGAAAGCAACTGGTGCTGAGGATCAGGCCGGTTGCCAAGGACAGGCATCATGTTTCTGGCAAAGATCACAGGCAGTCTGGTTTCGACTCAGAAGGTCGAGGCTCTGGTCGGTCAGAAGTTGTTGCTGGTCGAACCGCTGCGGGTGGATGAAAAGGATCAGCAGAGTCTGAAGCCAACGGGTCGGTCATTTGTCGTGGTCGATACCGTCGGAGCGGGCGAAGGCGAAGTCGTGTTGTGTGTGCAGGGATCCAGCGCCCGGTTCACAGCCGGAACAAAGGAACTGCCGATCGACGCAGCCATTATCGGCATCGTGGATACGGTGCAGGTGAAGGCAAAGACCATCTTCAAGGCTGGTGAATAGAGCTTCCAGGGACAGTCGGGCAGGAATATTCCGAGTGGGCATCCCGGGACAAGGACTCACCAGTGTCTGCAGAATCTGACAATCGGGGACAAACAATAGCCAGTGGATCCGTGGACTCCGTGCTTCGCACAGCAAAAACAATTGGCTGGGCAATGCAGGCGAGTGTACTGATGTTTCTGGCGGTGATACTCGGTGTTCTGAACAAGAGCTGGGATGGCAATGCCGGCACCTTGACCGCCGCAGGAGTTGTGGTGTGTGTGCTGATGATCGTCGGGCACTTTGTCATTCCCGAACGAATCATCAGGACTCGGCTGCAGCAGGCCATGAAGGCTGGTTTGTTAAAGCAGAACGCAGCGGAAAAGGAATCTGCTCTGGCGTTTTTATGGTTATCCGGCTGGCTCACAAAAGTGGCCATGCTGGAAGGAGCGGCGATGCTGAATGGTGTCGTTCTGCTTCAGGAAGAGAGTGTTGTTTCACTGATTTCGGTGGTGGTGCTGTTGATTCTGATCTCACTGAGTATTCCAGGCCGGATGACTCTTGAATGGTGGATTCAGGATCGCCTGCAGCAGATGAGTATGCAGACAGAGTGAATGAGTGAACAGAGGATGACTGCCAACCCGGCAACACCTCGAATCAGAAATATTGAACGGGACGAAATCACACATATCGCGAACGGATGACGCGATTCACAGAGTGCGATGGGAGATATCGCGGTGCAGAGAGATTACTCAGGTGCAGTCCACAGAACAAACAATTCGACAGGTCGTTCAGGAAGTGCTGACCCAGTTGGCCGGCCGTCAGGGAAATGCGAACACGACCGGCAATCGCTGGGGTGTCTTCGATTCCGTTGATGAAGCGGTTGCAGCAGCGCAAAAGGGCTTCGAGCAGTTGACTCGCGCTTCGCTGGAGCAGCGGAAGACCGCGATTAACATCGTCAAACGCATGTGTGACGAGCAGGCGGAAGAACTGGGACGGCTTGAATTTGAAGAGACAAAAATCGGCCGGCTCGAGCACAAGATCGCAAAACTGAAGGCGATTCAGACAGTGCCCGGGGTCGAGTTTCTGCGGACCGACGCCATCAGCGGATCTCACGGGCTGATGATTACCGAGTACGCTCCTTTCGGCGTCATCGGAGCCATCACCCCCGTCACGCACTCACTGCCCACACTTGCCGGAAACTTCGTCAATATGGTGGCGGCAGGCAATACGATTGTCTGCAATCCCCACCCAAGTGGTGCAAAAATCGCCAGCGAAGGTGTCCGTCGCTTCAACAAAGCGATTCATGCCGCCACCGGCCTTGAAAATCTCGTCACGATCATTGGTAGTCCCACCATCGAATCGGCCCAGCAGGTCTTTGATCATCGTGGAGTGAAACTCCTCGTCGTAACCGGTGGCCCTGCCGTGGCCCGAGCGGCTCTGAAAAGCCCGAAACGAGCCATTGTGGCAGGACCGGGAAACCCACCGGTCGTTGTCGACGCAACCGCTGACATCGACAATGCTGCAAAATCGATCGTGGCAGGAGCGGCATTCGATAACAACCTGTTGTGCATCGGCGAAAAGGAAGTCTTCGCCGTGAAGGAAATCTTCGATCAGTTGATGACGGCCGTGGCCAGCCACGGTGGCTACCGACTCAATGCGGCTCAGGTTGCAGCCTTCACGGCAAAAGCCTTTGGTCCGCCAAAAGAACCAGGTGGACACCATGTCCTTAATCGGGATTTCATCGGAAAAGATGCGGCATGGCTGGCAGCTCAGATCGGACTCAGCATTCCCGCCGAAACATTGATCCTTTACGGTGAGACGGATGAAAACAATCCGTTTGTTCCGGAAGAACAGATGATGCCGTTCGTACCATTCGTTCGCGCAAACTGTAGCGATCATGCGATCGCTCTGGCAAAGAAATACGAGCACGGCTTCGGTCATACGGCAATTATTCACTCGCGGGATGTGCACACCATCACGAAGATGGGACGCGTCATGAACACCACGCTGTTCGTAAAGAACGGCCCCTGTATGGCTGGCCTTGGACTGGGTGGCGAAGGTTATCTGTCCTTCAGCATTGCAACTCCCACCGGCGAAGGCGTGACCAGTCCGATGACGTTCACCCGTCAGCGACGCTGCGTCATGGTGGACGATCTTCGGATCATCTGAAAACAGCGGGGTGCAGAATCAACTGCCCCCCGTGCTTATTACCGACGGATCAGCAGAAACGGACGGAAGTATGCAGGTTGCACGAGTTCTTGGGCATGCTACGGCGACAGTCAAACATGACTCCATGATTGGCTGGAAGCTGATCGTGCTCCAGCCACTGGACATCAACAACCAACCGGATGAATTTCCACAACTGGCGATCGATCCACTGGGCGCACGACAGGGCGATCACGTGTTTTTCACCAGCGATACGAAATACATCCAGCAGCTGACGAAACGAAAAGACAGCCCGATTCGATTTTCGGTTCAGGGCATTCTTGATCACCCGCCGGCAATCAGACAACGGTAACCCGGCAAATGATGCGGAACACTGGCATCGCTCCGGACCATATCAGAACTCCGGACAGTGAACTCGGCAGTGGGACGGACGTAAAGGAACTTCAGGGACGAGAACAGTTCGCAGGATGGTGGTGAGACCGGATTGCCGTGAAGTCTCACGTGCGATCCAGAGAACCAGCAGATGCGGACAGACCTGTAAAGACAAACCATGAAACTCAGCGCGGAAAAAATCGACGAAATCGTGCGGAATGTGCTGCGTGAGCTCCAGACTCGCGCAGCAGTTCCACCGACTACGCCTGCTCAGCCCCCCGCGGCAAAGCCGACCGTGGTGAGCAGCAGCAAGGCTGACGACGTCGTTGTGATTCGCGGTCGAGTGGTAACAGAGGATGTTCTGGCGGAGTCGCGTGTCGCAGGAAAGACGGTTTCGTTGATGCGAGGCGCGATACTGACACCTTCAGGACGCGACTACATCAGAAAAAACGCCGTGCGACTGTCCAGCATTCTGCCGGAACCGGAAGTGTCCGTCAGAGGGATCGTTTTGATTGCTGGAAAATCTCCGACAGCTCAGGCTGCCGCTCAGGCTGCCAGCTGGAAGGTCTCGCAGGTTGAAGACAGTCTGGCGGCCGCAGTTGCTGCACGCGATGCGGTGGCTTCGGTTCGTGTCATGTGCGTCACTGAAGATCCTTCCATCGTGGCCTGTCTCCTGAACCGTGAGGCCACCATTCGGTCAGCCGTCCTCGGACGGTCGGATGGATTCGAGAAACTGATTCGCAGAATGCATCCGAATGTGGTGTGTCTGTCCAGTGAAGGATGGTCATTCAGTGAACTCACACGACTGCTGAGGCTGATGTCTTCATTCAGCGGTCCGCCTGATTCATGGAAGGAATTGATCCCCGGAGGGATGCGATGAGAATCATGGAATGTATCGGCAGAGTCACCCTGTCAAAGTGGGACCCATCTTTGACAGGGGCGTCATGGAAACTGGCCGTCCCGCTGCTGCATGCGGGATTGACAGGTGACCCTCGTGGACGAACGGAGCCGATCGTTCTGCTGGATGAAATGGGAGCCGGGATTGGGAGTTTGATGGCCGTAACGGAAAGCGCCGAAGCGTCCACTCCCTTTTACCCCGGAACTAAACCAATTGATGCGTACAACGCCGCGATACTCGACACGGTCAGTGTTGAGCCGCCGGCGGAAGAACCCTGAACACTTATTTCCCCGATAACTGAAGTCTGACGAGTCAATCTCAGAAAAGGCGGCTGACATGGCGAACAAATGGAACAGTGGAATCAACGACCGGGCACTGAAGGAAGAAATCTGCGAAATCGGTCGACGCGTGTATGACAAAGGATTTGCTGCCGCAAATGATGGCAACATCAGTATTCGCGTTGGTGAAAATGAAGTGCTCTGTACGCCGACGATGATCTGCAAAGGCTTCATGAAGCCTGATGATATCTGTGCCGTGGACATGGAAGGCAATCAGATCGCAGGAAAGCGGAAGCGTACCAGCGAAGTTCTGCTGCACCTTGCGATCATGAAGAATCGCCCGGATGTGAAATCGGTGGTGCATTGTCATCCGCCACATGCCACAGCCTTTGCTGTCGCCGGCGAACCGATTCCGCAGTGCATTCTTCCCGAAGTGGAAGTGTTCATGGGCGAAGTGCCGATCGCGCCCTACGAAACTCCCGGTGACCAGCGATTCGCCAGCACAGTTGTGCCATTCCTCAAGGCCACCAACACCATCATTCTGAAGAACCACGGCACCGTATCCTTCGGAAAGAGCCTCGAAGACGCCTACTGGAAAACGGAAATCCTCGACGCCTACTGCAGAATTCTGCTGCTGGCAAAACAGATTGGCCAGCCGATGTATCTCAGCGAAGACAAGAGCCGCGAGTTGCTGGACCTCAAGAAGAAGTGGGGCTTTGACGATCCTCGCTTCCACAATGAAAACTGCGACCTGTGCGGCAACAGCGCGTTTCGCGAAGGCTACAAGGAAAACATTCCCGTTCAGCGCGCCTTTGATCCGGCACCCGACTACCCGGGATACCTGCAGAAGCCCTGTGGCGAGCCCTGCGAGGCTAAGCCGACAGAAGTGGACGAAAATCTCGTGAAAATGATCACACAGCAGGTTCTTGCCGCCATGGGCAAGGGTTGAGAATCGGATTGCCTCCGGAACGCCCGGGGGGCTGAATTGGCCCCTCAGGCTGTTCCCGTTGAGATGACGCGGGGTTGCGAATTAATCCTAGGTGAATTCACAGACAAACGGGACAACAACGATGAAAGTCAGCATTATTGGTGGTGGGGGACTGGTGGGCTCCTGTGCAGGATTCGCCCTTCAGGCAGGAAAGATTGTCAGTGACATCGTACTCGTGGATGTCAACAAGGACCTGTGCGAAGGTCAGGCACTGGACCTGCTGCATGGTGCGTCCCTGATGGCACCGCAACGCATCACTGCCGCCGGCACCGAAGCGGTGAAGGACAGCGATGTTGTCGTGATCACCGCAGGACTTCGTCGCAAGCCTGACGAAAGCCGCCTTGATCTGATCAATCGCAACGTAGCCTTATTCCGAACCATCCTTGCCGATGTGAAAAAACATGGCTTGAAAAAGGATGCCATCGTCTTCGTGGTTTCTAACCCTGTCGACGTGCTTACTTACCTCGCCGTGAAGGAACTCGGACTTCCAGCTTCACAGGTGATTGGGTTGGGCACCGTCCTCGACACCACCCGACTCAGAAGCATGCTGGCACAACGACTCAACGTGCCTCCAACACAGGTCAGCGTGACAATCTTCGGCGAACACGGAGACAGCATGGTGCCGATCTGGTCGATGGCCCAGGTGGCCAACATGCCGCTGGAAAAATACCCCGGCGTGAACCAGACACTGATTGCAGAAGTCGAGAAAAAGACCCGTGGCAGCGGGGCCGAAGTCATCCGCAAAAAGGGCGGAGCCGGATTCGCAGTGGGTGTCTCCATCGCAGATGTTGTCCACAGCATCGCACTGGATGACAATCGCATTCATCCCGTCAGCAGTCTCATGAACGGTGCCTATGGCGTCCGCGACGTCTGCTTCTCAATCCCCACAGTCATGGGGCGTTCAGGTGTGAAGAGTCACATCGAAGTGGAACTCTGGGCAAAGGAAAAAACAGCCCTGATCCAGAGCGCCAACGTACTGAAAGACACCATCGCCACAGTCCTGAAAGGGAACTGACAACACACTCACAAAAGCCGCGGTATTTAATCGCGGCTTTTTTTCTGCCCGCACCTCACAGGTGCCATGCACCTTAATAGATCCCCAAACACCCGGCGTTTTTCGGTTCCGGGAATTCTTCTTCAGACTTCGTTTTTGCCGGAGGTAAGCACCTTAGGTGCCATGAATCCGAAGAAAATATGCGAGCAGATCACCTGAATGATCCGTGTTGCCTCAATAATTCAGTCAGCAACCTCACGTGCAGCACCGGCAATCCGCAGCGACCATCACGCAACACCTCTTCAAAGGCGGTGCAGGACGCAGATTGTCATCGGAAAGACTCAGCGAGTCTGAATTAGGAGGATGGAGAATTCCCTCCCTGAAATTCATATTAGCCGCGCAGGCTCGCGGAACGATTGCCTCGACGTAATCCACTGACTCCAGCGAGCACATCCGGCTTACCAGCCTCAGTTCGAAATCGCCTGCGGAAGTTGCGCACGAGATCCATCCAGGATTCCACAGTACAGTCCAGTCGTTCCAGTATCGGTTTCAGGTCGCCGGAAATCACACCCGGTTTGTCCCGACGCAACTGACGACCGGTCCAGTCCAGCAATTGCAGGTACTGATCCAGAGACATCGACAGACAGCCCTTGTCGCTGGCACGCCGAGCCCCCTGTGTTTCCCGAGACTTGCTCGGCTTTGCTTCCAGCTGCACCGGCG
>JBDKIW010000043.1:0-4298 GCA_039796955.1 Planctomycetota bacterium | reverse complement strand
GTGGGCGACCCTCAGCAAACAGCGCTCACGTATGAAAAAACACCCGGCGACTCTGGCCGTGGCGGCGTGTTGCCTGACCCGCCCCCTCAGCGGACGAATTTTTCCACGACATGGAGCACTTCGATCCTGCGGGAAGACCGGCGGCGGACTGAGATTGCAGCGGAACGACACGGGGTGAGTGCGATTGGGGCAACCAGCGATAGTACTGACCGTCGCCGTGCGCGGCGGCGCTCGTCGACCTTCGCTCGGCGAAGAGTTTTAGTTCCTTTCGCGGAGCGAAAGGCGACAATCAAAGTGCCATGGGGCCAGTGCCGAAGCTTGAACTGAAGCTTGAACCCCGGTTTGCGATCGGCACGGGGGTGAGCGTGGGCAGCAGTTGCATGCGGGTCAGGCAGGCGGTGCAGGATTTTCACGTTGCGGCCGCTGGCGTCGGGGACGGTGAGCAGCAAGGCCGTTGTACGCTCGGGCCATGCTTACGATCGTGGAGGCAGGGAGAAAAATAGTGACTTACGTCGTTTCCCGAGTTAAAATGTGTATCGACGGAGCCAAAATGACACGCGATGTTCACCTTCAACTTCCAGACGAATACGTCGAAGCCTTGCGGCGGCATGTCGCCGCAAGCGGCGAATGTGTTGATACAGACGTTAGTCAACTGATTGCAGAACATTTGCAGCCTGACGTGGCATCTGCTCAACCGGCGAATACCAGTTCCCGTGATTTCGGGGCCTGGCTCAGGTCGTGGGCATTGCGACACCCTCGACTTCAGCTCGTGGTGGACGACAGTCGCGACTCCATCTCTGCTGACTGCGGCGAATGGAAGTGCTGGCTGATCTCGGGCTCTCTCGTCCACAGATTTGCGTATTTTGGCCGCATTGTGGATACTGCAGGACATTCGTTCGCGCGGCTGAACTCCTATTGCGCACTCAACAACGATGGTGGACACATGGCGAATCCCGATCCTCCGATTAACGAACAGCAGCTCGATCTGCTGGAGTCGAGCTTTCCGGCGGCGTCCGGTGTCGCCTTCTCGATGGCATTTCAACAGGCAGTGGCCGCTGGGCTCGACGTGCTGGTGTCCGAGAACGGTGCGATCTTCCAGGTCTCTCCTGACGGGAGTCGGCAGTTCGTGAAAGAGATTCCTCCGCCAATACCCGCTGAACCAGGTCAGAAGTTCTCGATCCGATGACCACGGTGTCTCCTCGGCTGCGGATGTTCGCTGGCCCCAACGGCTCTGGCAAGAGTACGCTCAAGACGGTGCTTCCAAACGATCTGCTGGGCGTATATCTGAATCCGGACGAAATCGAAGCCCGCATTCGTCGGGACGGATTCCTCAGTGTCGACGAGTTCGGCCTCGCAGTCACTCCCGGAACAGACAATGAATTGCTCCATTTCCTTCAGCAATCCCAATTTCTGTCAGAGGCTGGATTCAAATCTGCGGCCAGCAGGCTGAGATGCAGCAACGGCCGGCTGGACTTCAGTGATGTGGCAGTGAATTCGTATTTTGCATCTGTCGTGGCGGCATATCTCCGGCAGCAGTTGATGAAACAGCGAGCCTCGTTAACCCTTGAGACTGTGATGTCGTCCCCGGATAAGGTCCAGCTTCTTAAGCAGGCCCAGTTGCTGGGATTTCGCACCTATTTGTACTTCATCGCTACTGACGACGCGGAGATCAACATTTCACGAGTCCGGAATCGCGTGAAACAGGGCGGTCATTCCGTCCCTGAAGACAAGATCATCAGCCGATACAGCCGGTCGATTAACCTGCTCGCTGAAGCAATCCGATTCACAAACCGTGCTTACGTCTTTGACAACTCCGGCAACAACCAGGAACGTACCTGGCTGGCGGAGATCACTGACGGTCGGATTCTGGAAATTAAGGCCCGTCAGCTTCCTGCGTGGTTTGACGCGGTACTCCAAAAAATCACTTCAGCAGGCACGACACCATAAACGTACGGCACAGATGTGCGGCTATGATGACACGCCCGGGCAGCAGTGGCTTACTCGATGAGCCGCGGCAGGGACCGCCAGGCTGCATCGCCCACGAATTGCAGGGTTGCTTCCTGAGCCAGTTGAGGGGAAAGACGACACCAATCGGCTAATCGGCTGCGCCGACAGCATTTCCGGCTGACACGGATCTGTCGCTGCAGTAGAATCTACCGCGTCGCGTTCGTGTCGCGTGTCGCCTGCCGAATCCTCGTACACCGGGAAACATGAAGCATGGCAATCACAGTGACGATCGAAGAAGCTCAGGCCAACCTCCGCGAATTCATCAGGCAATTGGCCCCCGGCGAAGAAATCATCATTACAGAGGAACAGCGTCCTGTTGCGCAGCTGCGGCTGCAGGGGGAACCGCCGAAGCGACCGGCCCCGGGTTTAGGCAAGGGCAGTGTCCTGTTCATGTCGCCCGACTTCGATGAGCCACTCGAAGAAATGCAGGACTATTCCAAATGAAGCTGCTGATGGACGCGCATGCATTTCTGTGGCTGGTGGAGGGGACATTAAACTCCGTTCAGCAAGCCTCGGATGACTCGATCAATACCTTTTGCCATCAGCACGGAAATTTTGATGGAACCTTAATTATCGACGATTCCTTGTTATGGAATAGAATCCGGGAATGAGCATCACTTCAAAAATCACGTCAAAGAATCAGACAACGATCCCCAAGGCTGTCGTTCAGGCTTTGCAGATCAAGCCGTCCTCGCTGCTGATGTATGAAATCGAACCAGGGGGCAGGGTTGTCCTGACAGCCAAGTCGGCAACCTTCGAAGAGCTGGCAGAGACCTTTCCCGTCAAGCGTCCGCGCAAACCGGTGTCTGATCAGCAGATTCAGGCCGCCGTCCAGTCCGGTGCCGCAAAAAGATTCCGGAAACCGCGGCGATAATCGGACTCGACACAAATGTTCTTGTCCGATACCTCACACGTGATGATGAGGCACAGTATCGGGCCACCATGAATCTGCTGACACGCAGATCAGCGACATTCTTCATCGCGGAACTTGTACTTGTCGAGGCTTACTGGGTGCTGTCCAGCCTCTATGACTGGACTCACAGTGAGATTGCCGAGACGTTCGCACGTCTTCTGCAGATTCACAACCTTCGGTTTGAAGACGATGATCGAATTCGACAAGCCATCGGTGCCCTGCGTCGCGGTGCCGACCTGTCCGACGAACTGTTGGTCAGCACAAGCCAGAATCAGGGATGCCACCAGTTCGCCACCTTCGACGCCGCCATCGTCAAACGCCACACCAAATTTGCCTTCGTGCCGAAACAGTAACAAAACTACAACCACACGCTGCACGGTGGAACAACGTGATTCTGCGGTGGTACACAGGCAGAGTTTTAGGCCACTTTATCAAAAACATGGCACACAAACTCCGTTGAGTGTCACGGGTGTCCCACAACCGACCGGAATACGTCCCGGAAAGATGCCGATCGGGTCTGGCAGAAAAGATGCCTCCGGTTTCCGGGAGACATTGCCATTTGGCTTCCGCTGGGCCATCTGGCATCCGGCGGGCTCCCCGGTTTCCGCTGGACCGACAGGCGTCGCGGCAGGGGCCGCCAGGCTGCATCGCCCACGAATCGCAGGGTTGCTTCCTGAGCCAGTTGAGGGGCTCCGTTGCCGCTGCTTCGGGTGTGGTTTCCGAGTGGCCTCAGAGGTCTTTGGGGCGGTCAACAGGTCGCTCACCCTTGCCCAACGTCGCTCCTCCTCGCGATAATCGGCGAGCGACCTTGTCGCAGGACCACCTGCAGCGTTTGCTGATGGAGTAATCACATCGTGGGGTTCTACAGCAAAGACGAGCAGGAGAACCTCTCGGCGGCAGAGCGACGATTACTTTCACAGTTGGCCACAGAACTGAAAACGCAGGCAAGATTTGCGGCAGGCCGCAGGAGCAAAGAGCCACCATGAACGGGACGACCAGAAAATCGCTGTTTGAAAGACTGCAGAAAGGATTGCAGGAAAGTGTTGCTCACTGTCGTGATGAGTTGACGTTGAAAACTGTCGAGGTGCCTGAGGATCCTCCGCAGATTGATGCGGCAACTTTGGCGGCATTACGGCACCAGGCGGCCATGTCACAGTCAGTCTTTGCCGGACTGCTGAGTGTGTCCACGAAGACGTTGCAGAGCTGGGAACAGGGAACTCGGCATCCCTCAGATGCGGCACTGCGGCTGATTCAACTTTTCACGCAACATCCGGAAATTGTCTGCCGCAGCGTCGGACTGCCCCCGGTGACGCTTGCGGGCGTCTCCATCAAGCCAATGAATCGCGGGCGTTCGCAGATTGTTGTTGAGGACCTGTGA
>JBDKIW010000042.1:0-3185 GCA_039796955.1 Planctomycetota bacterium | reverse complement strand
AGGAAGACCGTGGCCCAGCGCAGCATGAAGTCGCCACGAATCGCCTCTTCTTCCACCAATTCCGGGGTCAGAGGTTCCTCTTCCGGAAGTTCATCCATGTCCTCACGACGATCCGGATTATCAAAATCGTCCGAAAACAGGGTTTTCTTTGGAAGAGCAGCCCCGGGAGTTGCTGGAGCGTCCCTGAAACCGTCGTCGTTCTTTTCGTCGTCAGCCACTCGAATTCTTTCCAAAGAGAACTACCTGGAACAATCCGTCGATTGCCCGCCGGGGAAGAATGCTGGTCTGCGTCCTGCGGGCCTGGTCACGTCCTGAAAGCAATCACAAAACGCCGATTTTTGCAGATTTCAGCCAAATTGACAAAAACAAATGGCGACCCGGCCAGAAATTGCCCAAACCGGTCCAATCTTCAACGCCTACGGCCTGAATACGACGCCAATTCCGGGGATGTTGGGCAAAGTTGAGGCGCAGGTTCCTATAGTGAACAGTAAATGCCCCGTCTGCCCCCACTTTTCAGGGTCGTGGCCCGGCTTCCGACCGCAAAATGTCCGCTGGTAGCGATTAGGGGATTTTTCTTATCCTGTGTCCCCGTGGCCGTCTTTTCCGCTCAGCGGTCCCCACAGGTCCGCCCCCGTCCGGAACATCCCGCCATGCACCCTCGCACGACGGGATGCCCCGAGGGTCATAGGAGACCGTTTGGGGAGCGACAAGGTGGCACTCGGTTCGGACCAATCATCGGCTCCCGTGCCGGTGGCCCGTGTTCCCCGACACCTGTTGCCGGGGTGCGATGCGCACAACTTCCGTCTTTCCACCACATGCATTGAGCACGTTCGGTATGTCATCACTCCCCGAAACCATCCGCCAGACCCTGACAACTTTTCACCAGCAGCCGCTGCTGCAGGCTCTGCAGTCACTGCCGGTCCCGGACCAGCATCGACTGCTGCAGCAGATCCAGACGGTCGATTTTCAGATGCTTCGCGACACCTGGCAGGCAGCACTTGCAGACACGCCCAGCGAACACGCGGTCCATCGCCCGGCTCAGGCTCGAGCCCCCCGGAATGTGGTTGGGCAACCGACCTCAGCCAGCGACTCAGACGTCTGGGCGCAGGCCATCCGCGGCGGCGAACAGGCTCTGCAGAATGGTCAGGTGGCCGTCATCACGGTCGCTGGTGGCCAGGGAACACGTCTGGGCTTCGAACACCCGAAGGGCATGTTTCCCATCGGGCCGGTGACGAACCGTACTCTGTTTCAGGTCTTCGCCGAACAGATTCTGGCCCGGCGACGACGGCATCACGCAGCCATCCCGTGGCTGATCATGACCAGTGACGCGACACACCACGAAACCGTGCGTTTCTTTGAGTTCCAGTCGTACTTCGGCCTTGAACCCGACTCCGTCGTCTTTTTTCAGCAGGGCAGCCTGCCCGCTCTTGATGCGGCCACGGGACAACTTCTGCTGGCCAGTCCCACAGAACTCGCCCTGTCTCCCGATGGACATGGTGGACTGATTATGGCCCTGCAGAACGCCGGGCTGCTGACTCGCCTGCATGACGAAGGTGTGCGGCACCTTTTCTATCATCAGGTTGATAATCCCACAGCCATCGTGGCTGATCCCGCGCTCATCGGCTTCCACTGTCTGCACCAGTCTCAACTGACCACCAGTGTGGTCTGCAAAGACAGCCCCACCGAACGCATGGGTGTCCTTGTCGACATTGAGGGTCACACCGAGATCATCGAATACAGTGAACTGACTCCCGAAGAAGCCGCTCGATGTGATGATTCCGGGCAGTGGATCTTCTGGGCAGGGAATACTGCAATCCACGTCTTCGATTTGGCCTTTCTGCAGGGCCTGACCGGCAAAGGACGCCAACTGCCGCTGCATGTGGCACGCAAAAATGTCCCCTGGGTCAACACGGACGGTGTTCTGGTGCAACCCAACGATCCGAATCGTCCGAATGCGATCAAGCTGGAACGTTTCATCTTCGATGCACTGCCGATGGCCACACGCACACTGATCATCGAAGGTGATCGCACGCGGGAATTCAATCCCGTCAAGAACAAATCGGGGAAGGATTCTGCGGAAACGTCCCAGGCGGCACTCAATCGCATCGGACATCAGTGGCTCCAGCAGGCCGGCTGCGCAGTGCCCGCAAACAGCGTCGTGGAAATCAGCCCACTGCAGGCGCTTGATGCGCCGGAACTGCAGCAACGACTGGCCTCCGGCCATCTGCAACTCAGCGACATCGCCACGCGAACTCCACAGGCCTGACTTTGCCGACGATCGACAAACAGTCCTTTATTCACAGGACTGCAGTCTGTTGCGCTGCCCTCCGGTCAGCGGCAGCGGACATCGTATGCTTATTCGTGCTCAGCGCAGCGGTGCTCGTGCTCGTGCTCGAAACACGCCGTCCGCGTTTTCGTCATCGATCGCTGGGATTCACAGCGGCCGTTGCTTCATGACTTCATCGTGACGTGATGACAGGGGATTGTTGCTGCGTAGGAATCGAGGTTTCGAGCACGAGCACGAGCACGATTTCGAGCACGAGTACGAGAATGGGAACTGGGAACTTTTTCCGCGGATGTTGGAGGCCCTAAAAAAGCGGTGCACAGGCTCGGTTCAGATTCACTCGTCATCCCCCGTCATTTTGCCACGTGACAATTCGCATCCGGGAAGACTCAAAACCCGTTTCAACTGGATATTCGCAGAAAATCTCGTATCGTCAGCGAATGGCACCACGGCTGCCGGTTCCCGGAAACAGCTGCGGGCCTGCAACCAAATACCGCAGGCAAACCGTGCCGCACGCTTTGGCAACTCTGACGTGACACCAATCCGACGGCTCACTTCAGATCACGACAGCGAGAAATTCGATGGAACACCAGCAGCAGGAACTGTCTCTGACCAGTCGCCGCAGTATCCTGCTGGCCGCATTTCTGGCGTGGATGTTTGCCGGGCTGGTGAATGCCCTGTTTGTGCTGATCCATCGTCAGATGATGCAGGAGCTGCTGGGACGTGATGCCACAGAAACTCTGATCACTCGCTGGTTTGCCTGGAATCAGGCGGCGTTCATGCTGGGTGCTGCGGCTGGTGGCTGGTGTTTCGGATGGCTGGGAGACAAGGCCGGACGGACTCGGGCACTGGGCTGGAGTGTCCTGTGTTTTTCACTGCTCACTCTGGTTGGCTGGTTTGT
>JBDKIW010000041.1:0-26810 GCA_039796955.1 Planctomycetota bacterium | reverse complement strand
TGCCGACTCGCAAGGGGTATGCGGAAAAGATCTGGGATCATGCTGGCGGAGTGATTCTGGTCGAAGAGGCTGGGGGGCAGGTCACGGACATCAACGGGCGAGTGTGTAACTTTCGGCTGGGGTCGACATTATCCAGCAACGAAGGGATGGCTGTGACCAACGGGCGGGTGCATCCATTTGTCATCCAGGCCATTCAGAAGTACAGGCCGCGTGAGTAGTCGAGGGCGAAGACCAAAGCCGCATCTGATCCGGAGCGAAGGGATTGGAGGGCCTGACCCGGGAATACGGAAACGTCATTGAACCGCGGAGGAGTTGCTGTTTGCCGTGAAGCAGGAGGCAATCAGGACTTTCGTCACCTTCACCGTTGAAACAAAACGAACTCGCGAGTAGGGCATTCCACCGTGATGTCCCGGATTACCAATTGTTCGAACTCCGATCGGGCATTGAAGAGTTGGCCATCCGAAATTCGTCGAGACTGCTGGTTTTTACGTGGATTGGCCGCTGGAATTGCTTCCGCCGTTCCGAAGTCAGTATCTGCCAAAAGCGAATTTTTCCGGGAAAACGCTCGGTTTTCGAGAAAAAGCAACTAAAAACAGATTTTCCGGGAACCTGTCGCACGGTACCTACGTCAGCAGACCAACGTGACTCAGAACGGCCTAACCCTGCTAATGGGGTGTCTAAGAGTCAATGAGCGAGTTGCGGCACAGTTGTCTGGTGACTTCTGGATTTGTGTACCCCCTGACTACTCGTGATTTCCCGCCGGTTTTGATCACCCTGCTGAAATCTTTCCTTCCTTGCCAAGCCGCTTTCATGAGCACTGCCCCGGACAATTCATACGCCGCCGCTGAACCCCTGGAACGCCTTCTGGAGTTGCTATCGGCTCAGCATGACTCCGAATTATCTGCGGCTGAGGCTGCGGAGCTTGAGGAGTTGTGTGTCGGGCGGGCTGGTGAGGTTTCAGAGATTCTGGCGGGGCTGAGCCGGATTCGGCGGGGATTACAGGGGCAACCGCGGACGCCACTGGAGCGGGACGTTTTTCGTGTCTCTGAGTTGGTGTCAGGCGAGGAGTCGGCCGCGGTTCGTCGTCGAGGTGCGGGGCGATTGGTACCAGGTTTGGTGAGTGTGCTGGCGTTGAGTCTGTTGATTGGATGGGGCCTGCGGGGTCTGCAGCCGATGGGGATGGAGCCAGCTGGCGACGCCGTGGCGATGCTGGACCTTCCGGCGGTTCGAGAATCGAAGTCGCTGGGTTATGCTGATTCAAAATCGGTGAGGGAACTACAGCGTGGGGCCTCGGGAGCGGGCCTCGAAGCACCGTCGGACAGGTATTTGCTGATGCCCGGGGCAGCGAGTGGTGCGATGGGTGCCGCCTCTGTGGCTGAGGCGCCGACGAGGCGGCTCGCGGAAGCCGAGTCAGACGTTCAGGGGTTGGCGAAGGCTGACGACTGGGAAGTGAGGACTGTGGCTGAAGTGACGGACTGGAAGGTTGTTGTGGTTCGAGTGGGACGCGATGATCGGGAACAGATTGTGGACAAGGTTGGGGCGGTACTTCAGCGTTATGGGCTGCAGCTGGAGTCATCGGCAAAGGACACAGATGCTGCGTGGATGGGGGTTGTCCTGACATCGGTTGGCGAGACGCGGCAGAATGTGATTCAGGACGTGGAAGCGGCCGTTGGAACGGCTCCAGTGGAATGGAATCCTGCGGAGGTTCTGAGTTCGACACGTGAGCAGATCATTGCGGCAGTCCGTCAGTCTTTGCGATCGCCGACGGAATCAGAGATATTGAGTGGAGAAGTGTATGTGGCCGTTTCATCGGCTGCAGGAGGCCGTGACGCCGCCAGACCAGTTGCCTCAGTTGAATCTGCGGCAACTGAGTCCGCTGATGAAGTGGCTGTGACCATGGCGCGGAAGGCTGGAAGTGTTGGAGTTGGCGGATCTGGTGGAATAGCGGCCGCTCCGGGAGTCGGTTCGGCTGAGAGTCTGGTTGACCGCGGTGATGCGGGTCCGCTGGACCGAGCGATGGATCAGGCCACGCTGGTGGTTTTTGAGTTCGAGTCAGCGACATCGGGTGGTGCGGGAAGTCGCAACGTCTTTTAGTGTGGCAACGGCTCTGCCGTGGGGTTTTGGCAAGGGGTTGCTCGACGCATCCTGCGGGGGCAGCGTGGCGATGGGAAACGAAGAATTGTGTCACCGCGTTGAAGGGCGATCAGGGCGATGGGCGAGACCTGCGGTGGGGTGAGCCAGGGGCCTGAGGTTGCAGGAACTTCTTCAGGACTGGCATCAGATCGCGATCAGGATTGCGTGTCCAGCACTCCCAGACCACAAGCACAGACCAGCCTGCGGCCTTGAGTTGTTGTCGGTTTCTGCGGTCGCGGGCGACGTTGTCGGCACGTTTTTTTCGCCAGAATTCAGAGTTCGTGGCGGGTGTGACTTTACCGAATCGGCAGCGGTGGCAGTGCCAGAAGCAGCCGTGGACGAAGATCACCTTGCGACGGGCGGGCAGCACCAGATCTGGTTTCCCGGGCAGGTTGCGGGAATGCAGACGGAAGCGAAAGCCCATGCGGTGAACCGTGGAACGAACGACCAGCTCCGGTTTCGTGTTTTTGGACGCGATGCGGGACATGTTGAAAGACCGTTGTTCCGGGGTGTGGACATCTGTCATCTGGGGGTTCCTGGGTGATTGGTGGAACGTTGCAGGGGGCGTGGCGTTTGAGGAGAGCTCAGAGGGTGGGAATAGCGGTCATGGGCGGTTGTGGGAAGGAAATCGCCGGAATCAAGACTGACCGCACGGATTGTGAGTGTTGTGGGGAGATGTGGCAAATGGAATTCGTCGGGATAAAGCCTGTTTCCAGCGTGCTGGTAGCTGAATTGGCGATTTCGATGGACGACTTGCGGAGGCGCGTAGCGCATGCAGCCGTTTTCAGAGTTCCGGGGTGGCATGGGGAGGGCTCGGGGGCAGCAGCCAATCCCCGAATCGTCGAATCCTGAGACACCGCGGTTGCTGAGCACAGGGCGGCTCAGTATCTTTCACAGTTGGTCTGCCCGTTGGAATGCTGGCATCGCCGGGCTCCCCTGCATTGGGGGCTGGTGGATCGCTGGTGTGCTGAGGGTGAACTGTGGAAGTCGGGTGAATGACGTCAGTGGCGGCGCCATTGGCAGTGAAGTGACCCCGGCGTTCAGGTTGAGTGGAATGATGTGCCCGTGCGGCGGATGGTGTTGAAGGAACGATGGAAGCGGACCCTATGCATACCTCGGACATTGATATTTCGTCGTCGCGGGTGTTGATTGCGGATGACATTCAGCAGAATCGGGAATTGCTGGAGGCCTATCTGGTTGATGAGGGATATCAGATTTTAATGGCCGCTGATGGCCAGCAGACGATGCAGATGGTGGCTCAGCACCAGCCCGACCTGATCCTGCTTGACATCATGATGCCTCGGATGAGCGGATATGAGGTTTGTTCTCAGTTGAAAGCCGATCCGGCTCAACGTGGCATACCTGTGTTAATTGTCACAGCGTTGAACGAGCCTGGAGATATTGAGAAGGCGGTCAATGCGGGGTGCGACGATTTTCTGACCAAGCCGGTCAATCGTCTGGAGTTGAGGACACGGGTACGCTCGTTGCTGCGGGTCCGGCATTTATCAAGTGAGCGAGACCGATTGCTGGCCTATCTGCAGGAGATGGAGCATCGGATTCTGCGGGGTGGAGACTGACGTATCGGAGTGCGTGGCGGTGAATCCCGAAGTGACGAAGTCCCGCGGAGTGGCCAGCGGGGGCATCGCCCGGGACTGGCTATGCGTACGGGACGTTGTCCGGGGAATTGCAGGGGACCGCGCGGCGCGAGTGTCGTGACTGGCGGTGGGTTGATTTGCATTTGGAAAACTGGTGAGACATGAATGAAGCGGAAGCGGGCCGTTCGACTTTTTCCCTGAAGCGTTCGGAGATCCCGGGGCATTCAGAGATTGTTATTCGCAGTCGTCGTGCGCAGCCCTTTTTTGGTCGGCATCCGTGGGTCTTTGCCGGTGCCGTGGACCACGTGAAAAGTTCTATCGAGGGCGGACCTGCGCCAGGTGATGTGGTGCGGGTGGTCAGTCAGGATGGTCACTTTATTGCATGGGGTTTGTTCAACGCGAACAGTCGAATTCTGGTGCGATTGTATTCATGGAAGCAGGACGAGGGGCTGACGGGAGAATTCTGGCGGCAGCGAGTGCAGCGAGCTGTTTCCAGTCGAAGGGCGTTGTTTGAAGTTCGTTCGCCGTCTTGTGGAGTGCGACTGATCTTCAGTGAGTCTGATGGGTTGTCCGGGCTGACTGTGGACAGTTACGGGGGGTATCTGCTGGTGCAATTCACCAGTCTGGCGCTGTATCAGCATCGGGAGGCGATTCTGTCAGCCTTGCAGGACGAGCTGCGACCGGAGGGAATCTGGTTGCGGACAGAAAAGGGGATGCGTGAGGCGGAAGGTCTGGATGTTGTTGATGGTCTGATGTCTGGTCGAGAGCCGAACGGTCCTGTCTTTATCGAAGAGCATGGGATTCGCTACGGAGTGGATGTGCAGCGTGGTCAGAAGACGGGCTGTTATCTGGATCAGCGGGACAATCGTCTGGCTGCCAGTCGATACATGCGCGGGGCGAAGGTGCTTGATGCCTTCTGTTTTTCGGGTGGCTTCGGGATTACTGCGGTGAAGGCTGGTGGCGCGGCGTCGGTGGTTGGTGTGGATTCTTCAGAGGCGGCTTTGACGATCGCGAGAGCGAATGCGGAACTGAACGGGGTTTCGGAGCGTTGTCAGTGGCTGCACGAAGATGTCCGCCCTGCCCTTGAGGCGATGGCCGGGGAGAACCGACAGTTTGATGCCGTCATCCTTGATCCTCCGCGAATGGCGCGGACACGAAATGGCCTGGATCGTGCAGTTTCGGGCTACCTGCGGTTGAATGAAGTTGGGCTGAAGGTGTTGCGGCCGGGGGGGATTCTTGTCACCTGCAGCTGCTCCGGGCTGGTCAGCCGAGCGGACTTTTCAGAGATTATTTCCGAGGTCTCGCGACATTCGGGGCGGGACATTCAGATTCTGGAGCAGCGAGGGCAGCCTGCGGATCATCCTGTGAGCGCGACCTGTCCGGAAACTGAGTATCTGAAGGTGCTGATTTGTCGTGTTTTCTGAGCCGTGTGCCTGCCGGCCAGAGGATCGCCTGAGCGTGGAACGGTGGATCAGAGGGGTGGCTGATTCGACGTGTGCAGTGCGCGGGAATTCAAAATGAATGCCCCGTGTTCCTTTTCCAGTTCTACTCGAGTTGAAATCAGCCGGACGGAGCGATTCCACCAGTCGAGGGGCCGTGGTTCCTCGACGGTGACGCGAAAGCGGACGGTTTCGGGAAGACTTTGCAGGGTGTTTGAGATGATGGCTAGTTGAAAGCGGTCTTCCGGATACAACGGGCTGCCGGTTTGATGCAGCGAAAGGCGATCCAGTCTGACGGGCACCCAGTCATCCTGGACGGTGCTGCTTAGCCACGGTCGGAGAGACTGGGGGAGTTCCGGCGTATCGGCTCGGTGGACCCAGAGGGTCCACGATTCCGGGCGAGCCGAGTAAAGCTGCCATGCAGGCCAGTTATCGGCCAGTGCAAAAAGTCCGGAAACAGAGAAGACGGAGATCAGCAGCCCCCCTGCCCCGAAACTGTGATTTTTACCAGCTGGTTGAAGTCCTCTGAGGAACAACAGCGGGAGTAGGATGGGGAAGCACAGGTTCCAGAGCAGGACTCCCGGATGATGATTCAGGCCGGTCGGTCCAAGAGCCAGCAGCAGTGAGGCGTGCATCAGGACAGCAAGGACGACCGCAGGGAAACGAATGCGACGAGAATTGAACAGCAGCAGGATGCCTGTGGTGATTTCCAGGGCACTGAGGGCATGGCATGCGAGGTTGACTGTGTTGGCGGTATGATCAGGAGTGCCAGGGAGGAACTCCAGCAACTGTCGGGCAATCAGGCCGGCGATTCCAGCCTGCGGGTTCGCTGTGATTCTGGAAAGGCCGGAGCAGATATAAAGCGTGCAGATGGTCAGTCTGAGTTGCGGGGCGCGGGATTCCGGGGTGTGGGTGACGGTGATGAGCATGGCCAGAATGAACAGCCAGTGCCATGCCTGAAGGCAATGTTGATTGCAGATAACGGGGACGACTGCTGCCACGAGTGCGAGACTGCAGAGTCGTTGGCGTCCTGAAATGCTGCTGGTGGGAGCCGTGGGAAATCGAAACAGACTGATGGCGAGGCAGGTGAGGAACAGGAGCACCGAGGCCACCGGGATTGCCGGTATGGGAAGTGACTGCGAAAACAGTGGGACGACGGGAAATCGCCCCGGGGCAAACCAGAGGGGCCATGTCGCCAGCATGAGTAGTATCTGAAAGGTGGCAAGGCAGCGCAGAGCGAGATCAGCCCGCCTGGTTTCTACGAGGAGTTCATCGGCGGCAGGTTGCTTCCCATGTGTCATCGGGTGAGATCCTGGTGCAGTGCGCCGAGTTGCAGAAACATTTCGGTTTTATCCACGAGGGACGCAGCCCAGGTCGGCAGAGTCTGTCCGGGAAATCCGGTCAGGGCCGTGATTGGCAGGCCTTGCCTGTGCATGGTGTTGAGTTGCGGGATCAGAGTTGCGGGATCTTCATCCAGATCGACAAGGAGCCAGTCCGGGGCGAGGGAGCCCGCTGCCTGAAGTGCATTAAGGACATCCGGATGAGCGGACTCAGCGTGGATGTTATGCTGCATCAGGACACTGCGGACTGTTGCACGAAAGTCCGGGTCACAGGCTGCAACGAAGGCGCGTTGTGGGGGGAGGCAGTCGCTGGTCGGGCCTGGCAAGCTGAACACACGATGAGCGAAGACATCTTCACTGGCGGCCATGGGTGAGACAGGCGGACGAGCCTGCTTCAGGGCATGGAGTTCCTGGCGGAGGACGGCGATGGCTGATTTTTCGGGGACACGGCAGATGGTGGGCCATTGGCCGTGGGTGCGTCCGTCTGCGAGGCACAGGGGCCCATCGCAGCAGATGACACGACGAAAGAGCATGGCTCCAACGAGGCTGTGAATATCGACCGTCGGATACTGGTCCGGAAACTCTCGAAAGACAAGCACAAGGTCCGGGAGCGATCGGGAGAAGAAGGGGGATTTCAGGGCCAGGGGAATGGTTGGGGCCTGCACGAGCTGGTCAATGGGGACGTTGGATTGCAGCCACTTGGCAACGCTGGTGAAGGCGGGATCGGGGCGTCCGATCCCGAGAATACGCGGGGAGCCGACATTTGCGGTGCGTGTCATGGCATTCTCTGGCGGGCCGTGCCGACCTATCAGCCACTGGCGTGAAGCAATTCGAGGGCAGCTTGCTGGATCCGCTGTGACGCTGTCTGACTGACGCCGGAGAGCAATGGAAACTGGCGCCCGGTAGCCGCAATTTCAGCCAGAGCCACGGCTTCATGGAGGACGCGGATGGGATTGATTTCGTTGCGAAGTGTTTCGAGTGGCAGGAAGATTCTGCGAATCGCTTCTGCGCGATCATAGTTCTTCTGCAGGATGGCCTTCAGCATTTCCTGTGAGAGTGCCGGGTTAATGCAGACGCAGCCGGACGTGTAACCGTTGAGTTGGAAGCGGGTCATATGAACGAGGGCGGGTTGTTCACCGATGCCGCTGCAGATGAGATTGGGATCGACCATGGTCACGAGTCGGGAGAGGTAGTCGTCCTGCCCCGGATCCTGTTGTACAATGGCGTATTTGATGAACGAGACGAGTCCGTCTCGAACCAGTTCGGCAGCACCTTCGGGGCTGATGTAGCCTTCTTCCTTGATGTAGAGGACCGCGGGGCGACCGATGGTTTCCACGAAGCGTCGGAAGCCTGTCATCAGCCCGGGTTCGGTCATAATCGCTTTTGTGGGAAGCACCATCACTGTGGGGAATTTTGTTGACTTCAGCAGGTCTGCCTGATCCATCATCAAACCGTACGCCGGCCCGACGGAGGGGATGACGGCAGTGTGTTCGCCGGCGATCTCTTCGAGGATTTCGAGGAGGCGGGCGTATTCGGTGTAACGGATGTTGTAGAGATTGGCGTTACCGCCATAAAGCAGCATCGACACGCCACCCGCCTCGAGGTGCCTGACGATTTTCAGGTTCTGTGCGGGGCAGATGGCTTCGGCAACGTTTCGCGCGAGTGGTGGCACTGCGAGAACGGAGTTCTGGAACTGTGAAGGCAGGATGGGCGTAGTCTGCATGTTCGGCGCGATTCTGCTGAAACCGGAAAACGGGGCGTTGCCTGCGTAAAACGACACGGGCAACTGTTGGAGGAAGGCTGGTAAAAAAAGAGTCCGCGAGTGACGATGAATCTTCAAACGCGGCAGGTCCGGTGCTGGCAATTGCGGTGGTCGAGTGTCGACCCGCTTCGACCACCACTCGGTGGTACCGGATTACCAGATTTGGATACGTTCGCCCGGGGCTTTGTAAAGTTTGTCCGTAGGTTGAATATTGAACGCCTCGTAGAAGGCATCAAGATTGGTGACCGGCCCGTTGGCACGGAAAGCGGACGGGGAGTGGGGGTCGGTCAGCAGGCGTCGTGCCATTTCGTCGTCGCGGTATTTGCGGCGCCAGATCTGTGACCAGCCCAGAAAGAAACGCTGAGCTGGCGTGTAGCCGTCGAGTGTCTTTCCCTTGTTGTCGCCGAGGGAAAGCATGTAGGCCTTGTAGGCGATCGCCATACCGCTGAGGTCTGCGATGTTTTCTCCCAGTGTGAGTTTTCCGTTCAGTTTTCGGCCGGGCAGTGGTTCGTAGCCTTCGTATTGAGCGACAAGGCGGGAGGTCAGTCCTTCAAACGCCTTGCGATCGGCTTCCGTCCACCAGTTGGTAAGATTGCCGTCACCATCATACTTGCTGCCTTCGTCGTCGAAGCCATGGCTGATTTCGTGTCCGATCACGGCACCAATTCCGCCATAGTTTACCGCATCATCGGCGGAGACATCGAAGAACGGGGGTTGCAGAATGGCAGCGGGGAAGACGATTTCGTTGAGGCTGGGGTTGTAATAGGCATTGACGGTTTGTGGTGTCATGCCCCATTCCTTCCGATCGACGGGTTGATTGAGGCGATTGACCTGGCGGAAATGTTCAAACCGTCGAGAGCGGAGGATGTTCCCGAACAGATCTGCGGCATCGATTCGGAGTTCTGAATAGTCACGCCACTGATCAGGATAGCCAATTTTAGTGGTGATTTTGCTGAGCTTTTCGAGGGCTTTCTGCTTAGTGGTTGGTGTCATCCAGGTGAGTTCGTGGATGCTTTTCTCGTAGGTTTTCATCAGATTCTGAACCAGCAGGTCCATTCGTCGACGATTTTCCGGCGGGAAGAATCTGCGGACGTAGAGTTGTCCGAGTGGTTCGCCCAGCACGCCGAAGTCGCCTGCCCCGGCACCGGACGTGGCATCCACAGCTTTTTTCCAGCGAGGCTTCTGTGCGGGCACACCTGAGAGGGTTTTTTCGTGCAGCTCGAAATGGGCATCGACGAAGGGTTTGGGCAGATACTGGGCTGCTGAATCCAGGATTCGGAAGCGGGCGTAGGTTTTCCATGCATCGAGACCGAGTTCGCGGGCGACAGAGTCGAGTTTTTCGAAGTAGCTGGGGGTGACCACATTGACTTCGGTGACACCAACGGCCCCCGAGGCATCCAGAAAAATGTCCCATGGGATCGAAGGGGTCAGTTGTTTGAGCTTTTCGGTGGTCATCAGGTTGTAGCGTTTTTCAGCATCGCGCAATTCTGTTCGCGACCACTGGATTTCTGCCAATCGAGTCTCGAGGGCGAGGATTTGATCCGCTGCAACGGTGGCGTCCGGAATTTCTGCGAGTTCGAACAGACGCACGATATATTTTTTGAGTGCTTCGCGGGCGGCTTTGTAATCAACGCGATCTTCGAGGTAGTAGTCGCGATCGGGCAGCGTGAGCCCACTTTGAATGACGTGTGTCAGGTAGCGTGTGGAATTTCGGTCATCAACAGAGACGTAGAATCCGACAGGACCGGGCACGCCATAGATCCCGACGGTGCCGAAGAACCGGGCGACATCTTCGGGAGAGCCGAGGGAATCAACGCGGGACAGCGAATCAGCAATCGGGCTGATACCGCGGGCGGTGATCAGTTCCTCATTCATGTAGCTTTTGTAGAAATCACCGACCTTGCGGCTGATTTCGTCGGAGGGATTTTTCACAGCTTCTTCGATGATGGTCCGGATGTTTTCGCGGGCTTCGTCATCAAGCCGGGTGAAGGATCCGTAGTTGGACTTGTCCGCTGGGATTTCTGTGGACATCAGCCAGCGTCCGTTGACGTGCAGGAACAGGTCGTCCTGAGGGCGAACTGTTTTGTCAAACCCATCCGGATCCAGTCCGGAGTGGGGTTCATCGGCCATTGCCGTATTGAGCAGCAGACTGAGAAGCAGAGCAGTGCGAAGCAGCATGATGGTGTCCTTCGGGAAGAGTGTCACCCGGATTGTAAACAAATTCCTTCTCCCGCGTCAGTCAGTCGCCGCTGTTTGTCAGTGCTGGTGACGGGGAATTCCAGGTGGCAGGGGCGGCACCGGACAGAGAGAATCCGGCAGGCTGTGCGGCTGTTGCCATGATGGCTGGAGCTGGTGTGCCAGGTGGTATGCCAGAGTCAGGGGGCGCGGGGCTATTCCACGCCGTTGACGACATTTGGCAGCCGCTCCCCGCGCAACGCCATGACGGCCAGATTCGCCGCTGTTTCCCTCAGTTTTTTAACTGCCGGTACACTGGCTGAGGCGATGTGGGATGCGAGGATGACATTGGGCATGCTGCGAATTGGATGGTCCGCAGGAATCGGTTCGGGATTGAACACATCGAGTGCGGCGGCGGACACGTGGCCGGATTGCAGGGCGCTGGTCAGCGCGGCGGGATCAATCAGGTCACCGCGTGCAAGGTTGATGACGGCGACTCCTGCCTTTGTCTGACTGAGACGTTCGGAATTCAGCAACCCGCGTGTTTGTGCGGTGGAGGGGCAGTGCAGAGACAGCACGTCGGACTGTGACAATACGTCAGCCAGCGTTGCGTGAACGGCACTGGCAGCGGTGACGGTGGCTGCGGGAACCACGGGATCGAATACCAGGATACGACATTTGAACGCCTTCAGCCTTGAGGCGACTTCCTGTCCGATGCGCCCAAACCCGACCAGGCCCACGGTCAGATGCTTGAGTGTCTTCAGGGATTCGAGCGACGTGGCGAGTCCCCAGTGACCGTTGCGTACGTGCAGGGTATTGGGAACCACCTGGCGAGTTGTGGCGAGGATGAAGGCGAGGGTGTGGTCCGCCACCTCGTCGATACAGTAGTCGGGAACGTTGCAGACGGGGATTCGTCGCGCGGCTGCAGCGGCAAGGTCCACATTATCGACACCGATCCCGTAACGCACGATGACCCGAGCCCGCTGCATGGACGCGATGACCTCGGCGGTGATCGGGGCAAACTGGGTGATGACGGCATCAGCTTCAGCAACCAGCGGAGGGAGTTCTGCGGCGGCCTTTTTCTCTTTCCATGCCTGCAGTGAGAACCCGGCCTGCTGAATGATGGCGGATTCTACGGAGAGATCGGGGAACGAGTAATCAGTCACAGCAACTTGCATGGTAGGAATCCTGGGCTGCCAGAAACGTGCGTGATGGGGCCGCGAACCCGAAGGCCGTCGGAAAACAGTCTGCCGAAGGCCGCAGCGGAAAACCTGCACTATCGTGGCTGCCGGATTTTCTCGCAACCGACGCAATGCCCCTGCGATGGATTTCTGCGACGGAAATTATCAATTCGGGAGGCATTGTGGTTGAGAAAGAGGACGCTGGGAAGGCGACGTCTGCGGCTCCCTGCGAGAAACACTCGCTCTGTGGGTCTCTCCCCAGGGCCCCTGGGTTGCCCTGTCTTTGCGGGGTTCCTGTCTTGACTGAAAATCTTCGCCTTGGCGGAAAGTCTCGGTCCAGGTAATGTTCCTGCAGATTCTGGTCTGGTGACGAGTTCGGCAGGTTTTCAGTCGCCTGTGTTTTCGGTGGGAATCGGAAAGGCAAGGCGTGCTGCACGGTCCGGCAGTCCGGGGCAGAAAAGGCGGGAAGTTGGAGCGGCGTGTCATGGAGGACAGGTTTGCGCTGACTTCGGAAGTGAAGGCGACAGCGCGATGGAGTTCAACATTCGTCCACCGGGAAAGGTCTGTTCCGTATCGGGGCGGCCATTTCGTGCGGGGGAGTTCTGTTGGTCGGTATTACTGGAAAAATCCGGTGAGGTGGTGCGTCAGGACATTTCGGAAGAGCACTGGAGCGGACCGCCACCGGAGGCCATTGGTCACTGGAAGTGTCAGGTGGCGGGGGTGATGGAAACGGCGAAGCCAAAGCTGGACACGGATTCGCTGTTTGACTATTTCCTGCAGCTGAATGACTCACCGAACAGTGTTCAGCAGCAGTATCGTTATATTCTGGCCCTGCTGTTATTAAGAAAAAGGCGGCTGATTCTGGAAGAGGTTGTGGAGCAGGACGATCGTCCGGTGATGCGACTGATCGGCAGTGCCGGCGAGGGCCCGTTTGATATTCCGGAAGAGGAGTTAACGGAAGACGAAGTGACCCGTCTGCAGCAGCAACTGTTTCAAGTGGACAGGACGGCCGCATGAGACGGCCTTGCCAGCGGGTAGTATGTTGGTGGCAGTGGGTGTTTCGGGGTATCCGGGGACTGTTGGGTCAGGAGAGGCCACTCAGCGTTTTCAGGGGCATCATCAGGGATTTTCCAGTGGAAAGCTGTGAATTGTGAGTGTCTGTCAGCGTCTGATTCCGGCTTTACTGTTGCTGGCCCTGATTGGGTGTCAGACGCAGTTTTTTGCGCGGAAGGCGATACCGAAGACGCCCGTTCTGTCGAGCCAGATCAGTTGTGCAGCGCTGGTGGAGCATTTGAACCTGCAAACGGCAGGTCTGAGATCGTGGCGGAGCGGAGAAACTCGGGTGCATGTGCGGATGCCGGGATTACCGATGCCACAGAGTCTGAGTGGCACACTGGCTTGTGCCGCGCCGTCTAATTTCCGGCTGGTGGCCGGAAATATTGTCGCGCATGCGGACTTTGGTGCCAATGACGAACGCTGTTGGGCCTATGCCAAGCCCGGCGAGCCACTGGTGCTGACGTGGCTGCACGAGGATTCCTACCTATTAAGTCAACTCCCCGGCGGGCTTCCGCATCTTGACGCGGGCTGGCTGATGGGGCTGTTGGGGGTGGTGCCGATGCATGCCGACGACTACGAGTTGCAGCATGATCCCAACGATGCTCGTACTCTGAGACTGGTGGATGTGGATGAGACGGCGGACGGAGGGCATGTGCGGCACGTGATCGCGGTGGATACACTCAGTGGTTTCGCCCGTGAACATTCATTGACGGATGATGCGGGGGTAGTGCTTGTGCGAGCACGGCTGGGCGATCATCGACGGGTCGGCAGCGTCCTGATTCCGCATGAAGTGCGAATCACATTTCCGGAGACTCGTACGGAACTAACACTGAACTTCAATCGGATTGAAGCAAACTGCAGTATTCAGCCGGCGGTCTGGGAGCCACCGGGTGGTCGAGAGCTGCAGCAGGTGGATTTGCGGACGGTTGTGGAGAGTATGGAGCGGTATTCATCGACGGGCGGAAATGCGATGACGCCGATCAGTCGCGAGTCACCACTGCCGGGGGGCTCAGAGTTTCGGGCGCTGGATGCGGGGGCAGATGGTCAACCGGACGCAGTACCGCAGTTTGATCAACCGCCGCCGGTGGAACAGTCCCGCTGGAAACGACTTCCGATTGCCCGTTGGTTTTCGAGGTAATGGAAGGATTCCGACGAGATCAATGGGGGCTTGTCGTAGTGAGTCCCGTGCTGATTCGTCGAAGCACCTGGGCACGGACGCTGGGAAATTGTGACAGGTGTGGGGGCGACCTGGTCAGGCGCCTTGAACGTCGCTGGCCAGTGAAGCCATCGGACATCCGGATTCAGGAAATTGCTGAGGGGAGAGAACCGTGACGATGCTGACAAAGTATCTGACTGCGCGTGCGCTGAGTCGACCAGAACGCGTGTGGTGTCTGGGCGTGCTGCTGCTGGTTGCTCAGGTTGCGGCTGACGAGCCTGTGACGCCGGAAGCGACAACTTCCCCGGCAGTGATTGTCACTCCGGAAGCGGAGGAGATTCACTTCAGCGGCCTGTTGTTTGATGGTCACAACGACTTGCCATGGGAAATCCGGGACAAAGCCAATTCCTCGTTTGATCGTCTGGATATTTCGCGCGAGCAACTGCAGTTGCATACGGACATTCCCCGTTTGCGTCGAGGGGGAGTGAAGGCGCAGTTCTGGTCGGTGTATGTTCCGGCGTCTACGGCGGAGACGGGAGATGCGTTGCTGCAGACTCTGCAGCAGATCAATATTGTCAAGGCCATGGTGGCAAGGTATCCGGAGACATTCGAATTTGCCGATCGGGCTGCGGATGTTGAGCGGATTGTGAAGGCGGGGAAGATCGCCTCGATGATGGGAGTGGAGGGCGGATACAGTATCGAAGAGGACCTGAGCAATCTGGAGCGGCTGTATGGCGAAGGGTGTCGCTACATGACGCTGACTCATTCGAAATCATTGTCCTGGGCGGACTCGGCCACGGATGAGCCCAGAGCGGGCGGATTAACGGAATTCGGGCGGGCTGTGATTCAGGAGATGAATCGTCTGGGGATGCTGGTGGATTTGTCGCATGTTTCACCAGAGACCATGAAGCAGGCGCTGGCGGTGACAAAGGCTCCGGTGATTTATTCGCATTCCAGTGCTCGGGCGATTTGTGATCATCCGCGGAATGTTCCGGATGACGTGTTGCCATTGGTGGCTGAGAACGGTGGCGTCGTGATGATCAATTTCTTTTCTGCGTTTGTCGTGCCGACGGAGCAATTGAAAACGAATAAGCTGGCCCGCGGGACGATTTATGACGTTGTGGATCATATTGAGCATGTGGTGAAAGTGGCGGGTATTGACCACGTGGGCATTGGCTCGGACTTTGATGGGGTTCCGCGACTGCCTGAGCACCTCGAAAGTGTGGCCACGTACCCGAGGATTACACAGGAGTTGTTGCGTCGGGGACACAGTCGAGAGGCGATTCACAAGCTGCTGGGGGGAAATGTGCTGCGAGTTCTGAAAGCCGCGGAGCAGGTTTCAGACGAATTGCAGGCCGTGGCTCGGTAGGTATCCGAGTCGGCCTGTGGCTCACGTTCCTGCTCGGAAAACAGAACACCGGTCAGCTGGACTTTATCAGGGTGGAAATAACCGATGGTGACGTTAAGTACCGCAGATCGGATTCTGGTTACGGGGGCAACGGGGCTGGTGGGGAGTCATGTGGCCGAGGAGGCTCGTGCCCGCGGGCTGGCTGTACGTTGTCTGGTCCGTCCATCGGCTGACACGACATTCCTGCAGCGATGCGGGTGTGAGTTGGTCTCAGGAGATCTGGACCAGCCGGAGAGTCTGCGGCGGGCTGTGGAGGGCGTGACGGTTGTGGTGCATTGTGCGGCGAAGGTCGGGGATTGGGGACCGACTGAGGAGTACCGACGCATCAATGTGGAGGGGACAGCGGCGCTGGTGGAAAGTGCGCTGGCCGCGGGGACACTGAAGCGATGGGTTCAGATCAGTTCGCTGGGGGTGTACGAGGGACGAGATCACTACGGGACCGATGAAGCAACGCCTCCCAGCACAACGGGGATCGACGGTTACACGCTGACCAAGGTGGAGTCAGAGCAACTGATCGTGCGTGCAATTCGTGAGCGTGGCCTGCCAGCGGTGGTTCTGCGCCCGGGATTCATTTATGGGACGCGGGATCGAACGGTCCTGCCAAAACTTCTGGAGCGGTTGCGAGCTGGGAAGTTTGCCTACCTTGGGGTTCCTGACAAACTGATGAACAACACGTGGGTGAAGAACCTGTGTGTGGCGATCTGGCTGTCGATCGAGCGGGACGATGTGGTGGGCGAGGTGTTCAACATTCGGGATCCGCGAGCGGTGACGAAGCGGGAATTCATTGAGACGGTCTGCGACGCCGCTGGGATCAGCCGACCGACGAAGATTGTGCCGCTGGTGATTGCCCGGGGACTGGCGACCGTGATGGAAGCCACCTGGAAGCTGCTCGGAAAAACTCAGGCGCCGTTACTGAACACAGCGCGACTGAAGTTTCTGGGGCTGAATCTGGACTACAGCATTGATAAAGCTATCCGCCGGCTGGGTTATATGCCAGCCGGGGACTTTCGGGACGCGATGCCGGATTCCGTCCGGGACGTGGTTGCCGGGCGCAGCAGGCAGTGACACCGATGGTCAGTAGCGTGAGACCATCGGTGCACGTTTGAAACGGGCGCTGCGGGCATCAGGCAAGAACATCGGCGACGACTGTTCCGTGGACATCGGTCAGACGGTAGTCGCGACCCTGGAAACGGAACGTCAGTTGTTCGTGATTGAAGCCCAGCAGATGCAGGATGGTGGCCTGCAGATCGTGCGGGGTGACCTTATTCTGTACGACCCCGAAGCCCAGTTCGTCGGTTTCGCCGTAGTTGAAGCCGCCGCGGACACCGCCGCCGGCCATCCACATGGTGAAGCAATCCGGGAAGTGGTCGCGTCCCAGCACATTTCCTCCGGCGGTGCGTCCTTCGCGAAATGGCGTGCGTCCAAATTCGCCACCGCAGATGATCAGGGTGTCTTCGAAGAGTCCACGTTGCTTGAGATCTTCGATGAGTGCAGCGATGGGCTTATCCGTTTTGGCCCACTTGTTGGTCAGGCCGTCGGTCAGGCCCTCGCCGGGACCGGTGCCGTGGAAGTCCCAGCCCCAGTCGAACAGCTGGACGAAGCGGACGCCCTGCTCGACCAGTCGTCGGGCGAGGAGGCAGTTATTGGCAAAGCTGGCTTCACCGGGGGTTGCGCCATAGGCCTGCAGTGTCTGCTGGGTTTCGTGGCCGATATTCATGACATCGGGCACTGAAGTCTGCATGCGATACGCCAGTTCATACTGGGCTATCCGAGTGGTCGTTTCGGGATGCCCCAGTTCGGCAGCCTGCATTTCGTTCAGGGCTTTGAGTGCATCCAGAGAGCGGCGTCGGGTGCTGCGATTCATGCCCGGGGGATCGGACACGTAGAGCACCGGATCGCCCTTGGAGCGACACTGGACGCCCTGGAACACGGAGGGCAGAAAACCGCTGCCCCAGGAGTTGGAGCCACCGTTTGGCTGGACGCCGTTGCTGATCAGAACGACAAATCCCGGCAGATCCTGGTTTTCCGTGCCCAGTCCGTAGGTGACCCAGGCACCCATCGACGGCCGTCCGGAACGCGGTGAACCGGTATACAGCAGCAATTCGGCAGGCGCGTGATTGAATTGATCTGTGTTCATGGAGTGAATGAAACAGATGTCATCAGCCACGCGTTGCAGATTGGGGACAGCATCGGACAACCACGTGCCCGATTGGCCGCACTGCTGAAACTTGCGAGGTGTTCCGAGGAGTTTGGGGACACCGGACGTGAAGGCAAAGGTGCGTCCCTTCAGGAACTCGTCAGGACAATCCTGACCGGTCCGAGCGACGAGTGCAGGTTTGTAATCGTAGATGTCGAGGTTGGGAGGCGAGCCTGTCAGATGGAGGTAGATGACGCGTTTGGCTTTGCCGGTGAGCGGTGGGTTGCGTTGCTGAAGTGGCTGTGCCTGATTGAAAGCGATATCGGCCCTGGCCACCCCGTCGGATGACAGAGACGAGAGTGCTATGGCGCCGAGACTGAGGCCTGAGCCATTGAGGAAGTGTCGGCGAGTGCTGTGTTCAAGCTGTTTCAGATGGGCCGCGTGTGGCTGCATGGGGGGATTCCTGAAACTTTGTGTGGCCAGTTTGCGAGCGACATCCGCCTTTTCGGGGCTGTAATGTCATCGGGACTGGATAATTATCCAGTGTTGAAGAATCTGATCAAAACACGTTTACGGCCGCGGCGACCAGTGAGGTGGCCGCTCGTTGCGGGCACTGCGATCTGAAGGGGCTGCAGGAACCACGATCGAGCGGAACGTTGTTCCGGCAGAACCCTCCTGCGGCTTTACAGCCGGGCCTGCGGTATTACGAGTTCATCAGGAAACATATTACCGTGAACGCGAACCAATGCCAACGGGCATCCTCAGATTGCCGGGGAAATGGAAGAGCCAGCAGTAATTACCGGCCTGCGACGGGCTGCCAACTGGAAAGGGTAACGGAGGCCTGCAGGCGGCATTCGGACGCGTTTTCAGGCGGAATTGCGGCAGTGGCAGTGTTGCGGCGGGCTGCATAGGCAGGGAGAACTCTGCGGAGCATGATGTGGGGCGTGGGGAAAGAAAGCGGCGGAACCGCGAATCAAATGTTTGCTTCGTCCACCACGGCCTGACTACAATCATGCATCCTGTTTGTGCAGTGGAGTCTGTGGAATGACGTCTCACGAGAATTCAGAAGCACCTTCGCCCGGGGCGTGGAAGTTGTGCCGTGGTCCGGCCAACTGGTTCACATTTCGTTGCCCTGAAGAGATTGAGGTGCATCAGAATCAGACTCTGATCGAACTGCGGTGGACACCGGGATTAATGAGTTCAGCGGACGGAAGCGGTCAGGAAAAAAGTCTGTTGCTTTCGCTGGTGGCATGGTGGGACGAATCGGATAGTGGAGAAAACCGCCGTCAGCCTCCGGATCTGGGGCTGTTATTTCCCCAGGTGGTTTCGCTGCAGCCACAGCCGTCGCTGAAAGGCAATCTGCAGAATGACGTCTGGACGGGACAATCACGGCGACCGTTGACAGGTTGCTGGCTGGCGCGGGTCTTTCGCAAACGTCCACGTTATCAGTGGAAGCTGTGGACGTTTCGGCATGGTCGTTTAATGATCGTCGCGACCACACAGTCAACAGATCGTCAATCCCTGACGCGGGAGCAGGTAGTCGTTTGCGAACGGCTGTTGCAGACGCTGGAGATTGCGGACCGTCCGGCATGGCCTCCGGACATCTTCCTGAAGCATGTACTTGAATTAGCGCGGCATCACTTCCCATTGCTGCAGTCATCGGTAGCTCGTGGATTTTCGGTACGGCTGGGGCACAGTGAAATTGGTCTGTCGAATTTCTACCGTCGCTATCTGCAGCAGCCGGACGAGTTTCGTCGGATCATGTTGCCCGGCCTGACGTCCATGGTGCGCCTGCAGGAGCTCAGTCCTCGCCAACTGATGCCTGAGTTCGCAGAAATCCGCGCGCGTCTGTTGCCGATGCTGTCACCAGAGAGCGAAACGAAACAGGATGAACGAGTCCGGCAGCCCTGGGTGGGGGGATTGTCGATTGGATATGTGATCGACGAGGACGATTCCTATCGCTATGTGCAGCGGGCGATGCTGGATACCTGGAACATCACGGTGGACGAGCTGCACTCCGCTGCGCTGGAGAACCTCCGCAGCTACTCGGAGGAGCATCCTCTGGAAGTAACGGTCGTGGGGGAAGAGTCAGCACCGAAAATGATGATGCCGCTGAACCCGGATGCTTACAACTGTTCGCGACTGCTGGACCCCGGTTTTCATGCCCGCCTGCGGGGGCTCTTTGGTCCGCAGTTGATCCTGGGGCTTCCCAATCGGGATTTCTTTGTGATTGTTTCGTTGCATGAACCGGAATTGATTGAGCAGATTCGCAGTCAGGTTCGGGAAGACCACGCGGTGATGCATCATCCGCTGACGCGAAGTCTGCTGTTGATTTCCGCTGATGGAGTCAGTGAGTACCTCGACGACATCGAATAAAGGGGCGTTCTGCTGTCCCCGTACTGTGGTCATATGCTTCGTCGAATCAATATCCGCGGACGGATTCATTCCGCTGTGTTTTCTGCCGATGACAATCACCACTGGGTGGACTGGGATCAGGGCGGTGGCGCGGAAACGGATTCTCTGTGGTGCGAGGGTCATGCCGATCACCGGATCACAGGTCCGGCATCCGGGACGCTGGCAGGAAACCCGTTCAGGGCGGGCACTGCGGACCGCACGGTTTGCGGTTCTGAAGCGGCTGACAGCATGAGGCAATCAGCGTAAAGTAGAATGTCCCCTTTTGGGATTAGGGCTGTGTTTCGGGCGATTGCTGGAACGAGACCTGTTTGAACAGTGCTGCTCCACCGAAAAAGAAATGCGTGTTCTTTTCGTGCAGGCTGGGGACAAACGTGTGGATGTCGGGAATTGTGCGGGAGAAGTCGTCGGGTGAGGGGCCATCGCGGTCCACATCCACCTCGAAAATCACCAGTTCACCTTTGCGGCGAATTCGGGCAAGGTGCGGCCCGACGGAGCGGAATTTTCCAATGATTGTTCCCGAATCCACCGGTCGGTTTGACAGTCCGACGTCGCCGTTGACATGCAGAGGTGTGATTCTCAGGTAGGCACAGTTCTGTGGTTCGTCATAGGCCGCTCGTTCCACGGTACCGATCCCGATGAACACGACATTTCCCCAGTCGTTCTTTTCGCCGGGCTGCAGTTCGAACACGACCTCAGCGGTGAAATCGCTGGTCAACAGTGTGTTGCTGCGGGTGCGTACGTAGTTTCGGTCTTTGGTTCGCAGACCATTCGATTCGTACAGTGTTTCCTTACCTGCTTCGAGAAATGCCGGGAAAGGCGATTCGCCTCCCAGTGGCAGCAGATTGTTTCCAGCGATATCGGGCAGAGTCAGGTCGCTTTGCAGAATGATCCGGCCACTTTCTCGCAGCAGTTCGGTGTCACCTTCAAGGACGACCAGTGTGTACGTGATGGCTCCTTTGCCGTCTGTCGGGGGCGCCAGCAGCAGTTCTCGGGCCTGCGACAGCTGGATCGTAATTATCTGATCGCCGATCTGCATGGCCGTCGGGAGTCCCTGCAGATTGCTGCCGTTGAGACGCCGATTTTCGGGCAATTCAAGTTCATAGCCGTCAGGTTTGGCGGAAATCCGACGTATTTCACGCAGTGTGGTCTGATGTTCGTCGAGTGTAATCATGCTGTCTTTGACCAGTCCCTGCACAGCCCCGCGTTCGAAGCGAGCCACCATCTCCAGCTGGTCGGGGTCAGCGACGAGTGGTACCGGAATCACACTGGTTTTGAAGGTACAGCCATCCGCGCTTTCCAGTGTGAGATTGCGGCGGTCGTCGGCCCCGCTACTCCATTCCATCCTGACTTTGAAGTTCCGCTGCTGGCCGTCAAAAGTTGTCACTCGGACGGTCAGTTCAAGTGGCTGGTGTCGCTGGGAGACAGCGATGGAGGGGGGTGTGAAGGCGACATCTGGCCTGGCGAGGAAGGTGGTCAGCTTTGAGACGGGAATCGCCAGGTTCAGATCTGTGTCACGGATTTTTGCAACGACGACGCCAATCACTTTGCCTTCGGCGTCCAGCACGGGGCCGCCGGAGTTGCCGGGGTTGATGACAGCATCCAGTTGTATGGCTGCCGATTTATTCTGGCTGCGGCGAATGGCGGAGATGCGACCGACGCTGACCGTGATATTGGGATAATCCTGATTACGAAGTGCGAGGGCTGTTCCCAGTGGATAACCGAAGACCGTCACCTCCTGCGTCTCAAACAGCGCATCGTCGGTTCCTGGTTCGAGGGCTGTGAGTTGTGTCTCGCCGGAATAGTGGAGGAGTGCCAGATCCGCGTCCTCATCGACGCGGACCACGCGTCCACTGACGACCTGTTCGCCGTCTTCCCCGGAGAGCAGCACCAGTTTGACGGAATCACCAGCCTTACCAGCGACATGGGCATTGGTGACGAAGTAGCCGGCGGGATCGATACAGAAAGCCGTCCCGGTAACGCGGCGAGATTCAGCGAAGACGAGTGCTGTGGCCTGCTTGCCACGACTGACAATTTCCGGGGTGGTCTGAGCAGCCACGCGTGTGGTCGGCAGCAGCAGGACAAGCAGACTCAGACCAGACATCATGAGAGTGATGGAACTGCGCATGGAGAGAGCCTTTTTGCGGCGGAGATTGACACATGCAGGTGGTCAGAACTTAGCAGTGCGGCGAACATCTGTCATCTGTGCCGGGGCGAAAAAAATTGTACGGACCGATTTGCAGTCCGTGGGCCTTGTCGTTTGCAGCATCAAGTTGCGAGTGAATCCGTTTTTGGTGATCCGGCTCTACCGGCCTGCTCACAGAGCGACGACATGGATTCAGCCCTCGCGGTCCCATCCGTCGCATCTGTCCCATTGGTCCCATTGGTCCCATCCGTCTCATCTCCTGTCAGTCCTGCGGAAGCCAGAGAATCCGACGCTTGCGTCCGGTCGGCGGATACGCGATATTTGAAGAGGTCCGGATTGCGTGGCAGATCCTGTTCCCTGTGCGGGAACGCACCGAATAGATGTGAGCGTGTAGCAGGGGTGGTAACGGAGCCAGCGAAAAGTGTCGGGAGGTTCGGAAAAACACCCAGAGATGAGTCGTTCACTAGGTCATTTTGTACCCACTTATTGAGGTTGCGGCTGGCATCATGGGCGATAATTGTGATATCCTGCGGGGGGAGTAGATGCCGGGGACTGTGGTGACATAGGTCACGGGAGGCAGCGACGTACAATCGACGTGGCTCGGAGGTGTTTTATGAAGAGTGACGCGTTTGTGTTTGTCGGAGGAGGATCAGGCGGTCATCTTTTTCCGGGATTGGCGGTTGCTGAGGCTCTGCGACAATTGCATCCGCTCGCCGACGTTGTGTTTTTCTGCAGTGACCGACCGGTGGACCGGCTGATACTGGAGCAGGCGGCGCTGCAGCTGCCCAGTCTGCGATGGGAATCCAGTTTGCATTTCATTCGCGGCGGGCGATTGCGTCGCTGGTTGTTGGGGGCCTGGCGATTGCTGGCGAACTATCGTCGGCTGCGTCGTCGGTTGCGGGAGATTGAACCTGTGGCGGTGGTTGGTCTTGGTGCTGCTGCCAGTGTTGCGGGTTGTATCGCGGCGTCAAATCTGCGGATTCCGGTGATTCTGCTGGAGAGTAATACGGTACCTGGTCGAGCCACTACAGCCTTATCTCCGCGAGCGATAGTGACATTTACGGGTTTGCCGCTGCAATCGGGCTGTGCTGAAGACCTGCGATGTCATCTGGAATCGGTAGGTGTGCCGGTACGTCGTTCGGTGGCGAGTCTTGCGGGGCGACAGCGTTCGAGTTCAGGTGGACCGCAACGACTGTTAATCCTCGGAGGCAGCCAGGGTGCGCATCGTTTGAACCAACTGGTGATGCGGGTACTGGAGCGGATTTCGGGACTCCCTGAGGGCTGGGAGATAGTGCATCAGACGGGGCCTGCGGATCTGGAGGAGATCCGTCGGTTTTATGCTGGTCGTCCGTGGCGAGTGCGGGTGGAATCGTTTCTGCATGCCATGGAAGACGAGTTGGCCTCTGCGACGCTGGTCATCAGTCGAGCGGGCGCGGGAGCTCTGGCGGAGCTGGCCTGTGCGAATGTGGCCAGCATTCTGGTACCGCTGAAGCCATCGGTGGACGAGCATCAGTGGTCGAATGCGATGGCGTATCAGCAGGCGGGGGCTGCGCGGGTTGTGGACGAGCAGGCAGCGGATGCCGTTGCGGTTCTCGCAGAGAACCTGACACAACTGGTGCAGTCAGCGGAGCAGCGTGGGCAGCTTGCGGAGGGTATGGCGTCTGTGGCTCGCCCCGACGCTGCACGGCGTGTGGCAGAGTATCTGATTGAGTTGGCGCACGGTGCTGTTAAGCATGCGTCCGAGCGGGGGGCCTGTGCCTGCGGTGGTTGCCCGGCCTGAGGGAGTCGGGCGGGGGACGTCCGGCCAGGTGCTTGTCGTGGGGGCAGACCGGTGGCAGTCCGAGGAGACGTCCTGTGAACCAAAGGGACGTTCTGTGATCAGACGAAGCGGTCGATCACGGTGACGCCGCTGCCGGGAAACTGGTGCATGCGCGGCAGCAGTTCAGCGGCTTCTGTCAGGGTGACGCGGTTGCTGATCAGGCGATCCGGCTGCAGTTGACCGTCAGCCATCATCGCCAGCATGCGTGGGTATTCGAAAGCCTGCATGCCGTGACTTCCGAGAAGCTCCAGTTCCTTGCCGATCACAGCGGCCATGGGAAGCGGAGGATCGGCAGCCGGGCCGGACATCAGACCGATCTGGACGTGTCGTCCGCGTTTTCTGAGCGACAGGATGGAATTTCGGCAGGTGTGGTGACTACCGAGTGCATCGACGGAGACGTGGACTCCGCCATCGCAGAGCGACTGGATAGCAGCGACGGGAGGGTTGGTTGTGGCATCGATCAGGTGTGTTGCTCCGCAGATGCGCGCCAGTTCCAGACGATCGGGGCGAATATCGACCGCCACCACCCGGGCTCCGATGGCCGCACCGATCATGATGGCGGAGAGGCCGACACCGCCGCAGCCGTGGACGGCCAGCCATTCGCCGGCCTGCAGGCGTCCCTGCACGACAACACCGCGGAACGAGGTTGCGAAACGGCAACCGAGGCTGGCGGCGGTTGTGAAATCAACGGAGTCGGGGAGTTCGACGAGGTTCACATCCGCGTGTCGGATTTCGACGTACTCCGCGAAGGCTCCCCACTGCGTGAAACCGGGTTGGGTGTAGTGGTCGCAGATGTGCTGGTTACCGCTGTAGCACTGTGGGCAGTCTCCGCAGCCGCAGCAGAACGGCACGGTCACGCGGGTGTCTGGTTTCCAGCGGCGAACATTGGCCCCGATGGCCACGATGACTCCTGCGAGTTCGTGACCTGGGACATGTGGCAGCTGGACATCGGAGTCGTGTCCCATCCAACCGTGCCAATCGCTGCGGCAGAGACCGCAGCTGCGCACCGCGATGATGGCGGAATCCGGGTGTGGAGTGGGATCAGCGACGTCCTGAACGACGAGGGGCGTCTGGAACTGTTCAAAAACGGCAGCCTTCATGGAACGCGGGTGTTTCTGAAGCGAGTTGTTGGACGGAACAGTGTGGGGACAGAGACGCCGAAGTATGCAGCACTGGGATTGCGTCCCGCGCCGGTTGAGGAGCCCCTGCGTGCGGCCGCAGCGTAGCACAGGGGTGCGGACCTGCGAAATGGAAACTGCGTCGGAGGGAGAGTGATTGGCTGTTTTTTAACGGGTTTGCAGAAATGTTTTGGGGGGTGGTATCGGGTTGTGGGGCGTATTCGTTTGATTTCCTTCGCGTTTTTCGGTGAGATTCGGGGTTTCCGGAAGTGACATTCGGGGAAACCGATCGGCCTGCAGGGAGTTTGGATTCTGGCTGGCTGTCCAGCGAGTTTGTTTGGCTGTTTATCGCACAGGGAGTCTGGAAATGCGTTTGACACGAATTGCTCTGGCGGCCGCCGTTCTGGCGTCTGTTGCCGGTTGGTGCACGACTGCGGGGGCCGCGGACGTTTGGGGCTTGAAAGCGGGCAATCCGGAATTGCAATCCGCCACGACTCTGGCCTTTGGTCCGGAAGACATTCTGTTTGTGGGCGATGCCAAAGCGGCCGCGGTCGTGGCGATTGGTACGGGCAATACGGAGGGGGACCCGGGCAGTGCTTCGATTGCCATCGACAATCTGCCGGGCGTGCTGGCGGGTGAACTGCAGGCGAAGTCAGTCACCATCAATGATCTGGCGGTGAATCCGCGAACTGGTGCGGCGTTTGTGGCTGTGACGGCGGACGACAAGCCGGCGATTGTGCAGATTGACGGCGTGGGGAAAGTGACGGTGCTGTCGCTGCAGAACGTGAAATTTTCGCGGGTCGCTCTGGCGGATGCACCGGAAGACAAGATCGTGGGAGAAGGCCGTCGGGCGCAGAATCGCCGCACGGAATCGATCACGGATCTGGCGTTTTTCGAAAACAAGTTGCTGGTATCCGGATTGAGCAATTCTCAGTCACCGTCAACGGTGCGGGAGTTGAGTTTCCCGTTCGCGGATGCGGACAAGGGGATTTCGGTCGAGATTTATCATGCGGCTCATGGCAAGAGTGAAGACTACGCTGCGATGCGCACCTTTGTGCCGATGATGATCGATGGTGAGCCGGCGATTCTGGGCGCCTACGTCTGTACTCCGCTGGTACGAATTCCGGTGAGTGAACTGCAGAAGGCGGGAGATCGCGTGAAAGCGACGACGGTCGCGGAACTGGGCAATCGCAATCGTCCGTTGGATATGATTGCGTACTCCCGTGATGGGGCCGAGTATTTGCTGCTGAGCAACAGTGCTCGTGGAGTAATGAAGATCACGACGACTGGTCTGAAAACCGCAGCGGCTCTGACAGAACCGGTTTCCGGGGGTGGCACCGCCGGGCAGAAATTTGAAACAGTGGAATCCATGGCGGGAGTGCTGCAGCTGGACCGGCTGAATTCAGAATCGGCATTGGTACTGGTTCAGGGGGACGGTGATGTGCAGAATCTGAAAACGGTTCCACTGCCGTAGCCACTGGCGGTAGGGCGTATGGCGCAGCGGGTTGGGTGTCCTTCGTGAATCGTGAAGGCTGCGACACCGAGCCCGCTGAGGTGCCGTGTCTGCTCGGGAGCGGACAGAGCGGCAAATGCCATCGGGGAAACTCCTGAAACTAAACGACTTCTATTATTCCTGTACCTGAAGAAAATCGGCTGATTCCATGAGCATCCGACCAATCCTGCGCTGTGTGTTAACTGGACTTCCTTTGTGGTGTGCCGTCGCGGTGGCGCAGCCGCCGGCGTTGAAAGACATCCCGGCCCCGGATCCTGAGCTGGAGCGAGCGACATTTCGAGTTCCGGAGGGGTTTGAGGTCAAGCTGTACGCAGCGGATCCGTCGATTGCCAAGCCGATTCAGATGAATTTCGACGAGGATGGACGGCTGTGGATTGCCAGTTCTGAGGTGTATCCGCAGATCACACCGGGGGCTCCGGC
>JBDKIW010000040.1:0-7719 GCA_039796955.1 Planctomycetota bacterium | reverse complement strand
GGGCTGCGACGGCGATGGGCCAGACAAAGCTCCACTCAGCAAACGATGTTTTGCCGTGCCAGCGCCGCCACGCTATCAGTGTGATGGCAACAAAAAATGTCGGGAATGCTTTGGTTCCCGCCACCCACATGTCCCAGCCCGGACCTCCATCAGCTTTGGCCAGGCCACGCAGAGCCATGTTGGCCACGGAATACGCCGTCGCGGCGAACAATCCCAGCAGCAGAGCGTTTGAGTCCTGCGTGGTATGCACGGGGCCCGGCGACGTAGCCGGTGCAGGGGTAGTGGTTCCCGCAGGGGGCATCGAAGCCGATGACGCGGTCTGTTGGGACATTTGAAGGGAGTTCTGGTTGTTTTCCGGCGAGTTGCACGGCCGCCTCAAACGATGTCAGCCCCGAGAGCAGGGGAGACGAGTGATCTCGTTTGGAGACTAATGGATCAGGTGCCTGGCATTCTCGGACACGTGAGAATCACCAGCCTCGGGAAACTGCCGTGTTCCATACACCATGATCAGCCTGCTGCCAGCGACTGGATTCTAAGTGGGAAAGTGCGAGGAGCGAGAACAACCTGCCGAAATTACCAGGTTTCTCATTTCTCTCGGTGGATACGGTTGTTGCTGCTGGGTGCGAATCGGCAAAAATCGCCCGGTTGCTTTCAGGGATGTACTGGAGCAAAAGCTCACGCGGGACCAGTTTTGGCACTGTCCTGCGGTGAGATCGTCCGGCCGTTGCACTACGGTGTGACGGTAACCGCCGACTTGACGACCTGCAGGGCCTTGTCAATCAGGCGAACGGCATCGTCGGTATTGGGGGCTTCCGCAATGATTCGAATGATCGGCTCTGTATTGCTGGCTCGCACCTGCACCCAGCGATCTGCCCAGTCCAGCCGCAGTCCATCTCCGTCGCGTGCGTCAGCGTCCGGAAAGGCATCGCGCAGTGCGGCACAGGCCTGTGGAACAGCAGAGGCGGGGCAGGTGATCTTGTCTTTCACGATCGTGTAGAATGGCAGTGAGTCGGCCCACTTTTCGAGCGTTGTCTTTTTTTCTGCCAGTCCGGCGAGGACGTAAGCCATGGAAACCAGACTGTCGCGGACGTAGCCAATCCGGGGCTCAATCACGCCGCCGTTTCCTTCACCTCCAAGGATCGCCTGAACGGATCTCATTTTCGCACAGACATGGGCCTCGCCGACGAAGCTGCGATGAAACTGACAGCCATGTCGAGCGGCAATGTCTGCGGTGACCCGGCTGGTGGATCCATTCACCACGAATGGACCTTTGCGGCGTTCCAGCACAAAGTCTGCCGCCAGTGCCAGAGTCAGTTCTTCACCGATGAATCGGCCGGCATTGTCGACAATCGCCAGGCGATCCGCATCAGGATCCTGAGCGAATCCGGCGTGTGCTTTGTGGTTGACAACCTGCCGACAAAGTTCGCCGAGGTTCTTTTCGATGGGCTCCGGAATGTGTTCAAAGCGGCCATCCGGGGTCCCCCCAAGTACGACGACGTCGCAGCCGAGTGCCTGCAGTAATTGTGGGCCTCCGACAGCCCCGGAGCCGTGATTGCAATCCAGCACAACTCGGAATTTTTTCTTTCGAATGGCATCGACATCGACCAGATCGAGGACCTTGCGGATGTGCACGGCTGCCGGATCTTCCAGCACGGTGACTTTGCCGAGTGCCGACCAGTCCTTCCAGGCGATGTCGTCCTGCTCAAGGATTCGAATCAACTGCTGCCCGAGCTCCCGATTGAATACGGATCCATCCGGCGCGAACGGTTTCAGTCCGTTCCATTCGATGGGGTTGTGACTGGCCGTAATCTGCAGGCCTCCGGCAGCCTGGAGATGCTTTACCAGAACGCCGCAGCCCGGAGTCGTGCAGATTCCGGCATCGAGGACTTCGCAGCCTGTGGCGATTAGTCCTGAGATGACTGCGTGGTGCAGCATTGGACCGGTGAATCGGCCATCCCGAGCGACGACGACCCGTCCGCCACAGAACATGGTTCCGAGGGCGGCGGCGAACTTCGTGACGTAGATCGGATCCAGTCCATCTCCGATAACGCCCCGGAGCCCGGAAATGCTGAGAATTCGAGTGGTCATGGAGAGTTCCTGTGAATAGGGCCGTGCGTGCGCTGAGTTCGACATACGCATTCAGAAGTGTAACTCTGAGTTGGAATTGTCAGTAGAGCACTCGTTGACTTCTCCGGGAAGAGTCCATGCCTGGTGGCAGATTCTGCCGAAGTGTCTGTGAAATGTTCCTGTTACCAGTGCATCACACATCCCCCATCCACATTGATTGTCTGTCCGGTAATCTCAGATGCACGGCAGCTGCTTAGGAATACGATCATGGCAGCAACGTCCTCCGCCTTTTGCCAGCGCCCCAGTGGGATGACTCTGCGAATCTTTTCTTCGGCCCAGTCTTCCCACGAAAGTTTCTGATCTTCTGGCTGCTGTGTGTTCCATGATTTCCAGACCGATCGGTTGAGGGGTGTCTGCACCATTCCCGGGCAAACTGAATTCACGCGTACATTCGAAGGGGCAAGATCTTTCGCCATACACTGCGCAAAATTGATCGTGGCGGCTTTGCTGGCACTGTAAGGCGGGTCTGTCGGAGATCCGATTTGTCCGGCGACGCTGGACAGGAAGACCATGGATCCTGCCTGCCGACGGCTCATCGCGGGCCCTGCCACGTGTGCGAGGTGAGTCATGCCGAGGATATTGACCTGCAGGACTTGTTGCCACGCGGAAATTGGCACGTTTGTGTACGGAAAACCAAAGTATCCGGAACCAATCGCTGCGCAGTGCACCAGGATCTTAACGGGGCCGAATGCTGATTCCGTCTTGTCCCATGCGGCCTGAACGTGGTTGAAGTCTGAGACGTCAACGTGTTCAAAGGGCATGTCAGCAACGATCGAGTCTGGTGAGGGGGCGTGCAGATCCCAGAGAACGGGTTGTGCCCCTTCATGGCGAAGCAGAGCCGCAGTGGCAGCACCGATGCCGCTGGCGCCGCCCGTGACAATAGCCGTGTGTCCGGTGATTCCGAGATCCATGCGGGGAACTTTCTGGAGATGTTGATGAGGGCGTGAAGTGGATGGTGACTGGATGATTCCTGCGGCCGTGGCATCAGACTCGATGCGGCGAGTCGGAATTGTGCCAGAAAGTCGGGATTCGGGAATGTGTGTTTGTCAGATTTATGAACCTGGCAGGAGTTTCCGTTTGCGCCGTCAGGCCTTCCCGTTTACACTCTCCGAGTTGCTGGTGCATGTGTTCAATGGCTGGCAGCATTTCCGTGTTATCAGACGTGGGGTTCCCGGAAGGAGAAGCCGTCATGGTGGTTCGTCGAAGAGATTTTCTGAGGATGACTTGCGGGGCAGCGGCTGCAGTGATGTCGACACGGATCTCGGCAGATGACACTGGACTGCATTGGGCAGATGTTCGCGATTGGGGTGTGGAGGGGCGTGGGTTTACTGAGACCGAAGCCTTTTATGACAGACTTCCTGCGCGGGCAAAAGGAGTGGTTCGGGATGCAGTCTGGAATCTCAGTCGGCACTCTGCTGGCATGCAGGTTCGCTTCCGGACGGATGCCACCGAGATCCACGTGGACTATGCCGTGACTTCCGCGAATCTCGCGATGCCGCATATGCCGGCAACGGGCGTGAGTGGTCTTGATCTGTATGCTCAGGATGATGATGGACACTGGAAGTGGGTTGCCGTGGTTGCTCCGAAAACACAGGCTGTTCGTCAGTCGATTGTTTCCGGAATTCGGCCCGGCCTGCGAAACTACGCTGTCTATCTGCCGCTTTACAACGGTACCGAGTTTCTGAAGCTGGGTGTGCCGATGGGTTCGAAGTTTGAAGCGGTCCAGCCGCGAACTGAAAAGCCCGTTGTATTTTACGGGACGTCGATTACGCACGGGGCCTGTGCTTCCCGACCCGGAATGCCTCATCCCGCCATTCTGGGGCGGCGGCTGAATCGTCCCGTGATCAATCTTGGATTCAGTGGTAACGGACGCATGGAGACTGCTGTAGGGCAGTTTCTGACCGAGATTGATGCGGCGGCATTTGTGATTGACTGTCTGCCGAACATGAATGCTGAGGAAGTTACTGCCAATACTCAGCCTCTCGTGCGGCAGATCAGAGCGGTCCATCCGGAGACACCGATAATCCTGGTCGAGGACCGCAGTTATTCCGGATCGTGGCTACTGGATGGGCAGAAGTCCCGGAATCAGACCAGTCGTGCCGCTCTCCAGGCACAGTTCCGGCACTTGCAGCAGTCCGGAGTTGGAAAACTCTACTGGCTGGACGGGGAAACCCTTTTGGGGGCCGATCGGGATGACACAACAGATGGGTCGCACCCGTCCGATCTGGGATTCCATCGCCATGCCGATGCCATGGAGCCAATCCTGCGACAAGCTCTGGAAATCGCCTGATACTCTTTGTGTTCTCCATGAGTGAACGTGGTGCTGAACCGTGACTTCATGGTGTCGTCAGTGAACGAAGCAGGGCGAGTGCAGCGTCGCGATTCTGAATCTGCTCATCCAGTTGAGCATTGCGTACGATCGTGAGCAGGTTTCGAATCTGAGGCCCTTGCGGGATTCCGAGCGCCATCACGTCACTGCCGTTAATCAGCGGTTCGGGCGACAGTTCAGAGTGAGAATGTCGGCTGAGATAGTGCCATGCAAAATCTGCATCATCTGCGGGTAGCCCTCGGGCTGCGGCGAGTGCAGAGGAGACCGATAGTAGGTCAGCAGCATGTCGATGAGCCAGCAGGGGCTTCAGAAAATGCAGAGGCTTGCTGGCGAGGTGGTCCAATTGATTCAGCGAGTCAAGGATCCAGCAGACCGCATCTGTTTCCTCATTGGCCATCTTCAGACGCCGACAGATACCTCGTACAGGCTGGACTGCTGCGGCAGTGCGGGATGAGTCGTGGTAGGTGAGGTGCTGCAGGAGGATTGCGAGTGCGGGTTCGAAACGTATGGATTCAAGCTTTTGCAGTGCAGACTGAAGAACCGACATTTCGGAAACAATGGAGTGCTGGCCGGAGTAAAGTTCCGGAAGAATTTCCGATAAAAGGCCGGTGTTATGCAGCATGGTGAATGCGAGATGTCGGGCAGGATGTGCCAGCATACGCTTCAGCTCCTGCAGAATTCTTTCGGTGCTGACCTGAGTGATCTGGTGGCTGAGCAGATGTATTGCGTCAGTTGTCGCTTCTTCGAGGTGAAACTGAAACGTGGTTGCAAATCTCACTGCGCGCAGCATTCGCAGTTTATCTTCCGAGAAACGCGCCAGAGGGTTTCCGATTGCTCTCACGGTTTTTCGTTTCAGATCTTCCAGACCTTCCACATAGTCGATCACTGTTCCTGCTATGGGATCAAAAAACATTCCATTGATGGTGAAGTCGCGTCTGAGTGCATCTTCCCGGGCTGAACAATATCGAACTGACTGGGGGTGACGTCCATCGAGATAGGCGCCATCACTTCGAAAGGTTGCTACCTCGACTTGTCCCTGGCGGCGACTTGTGCCCGTCACCAGGACGACGCCAAAACTGGCGCCAATCGGAACTGTGTGCCGCTCACCAAATAATTGGATTACCTGATTCGGTGTGGCGTCCGTGGCAACATCATAATCCTTCGGAGCGATTCCGAGGGCCTGATCCCGCACGCATCCCCCGGCCCAGAGCGCCTGAAATCCTGCACTTCGCAATTGTCGAACGATCGACAACGCAAACTCATAGCGTGGATCACTGGCGGAGAATTGGTGTGTCATCAGTCACTGTAGCCGAGGGAGAATCGTCGCATGGGACAGGTTCATGTAGGCACGAGTGGGAAGCCAGGCACTTCCCGAGCGAGCAATTGATGGATTTCAGCAGACATGCAACGGATGCCAGCTTGAAAATCCTGCTGGCCGTGATGCTCAACTGAGAATCTCGCTGACAATTTCGCCGTGAACATCGGTCAGGCGAAAATCTCGCCCCTGAAAACGAAACGTCGTCTGCTTGTGGTCAAGTCCCAGCAGATGCAGGATGGTCGCATGCAGGTCGTGGACGTGAACACGGCCCTCAACGGGTCCGAAGCCGAGGTCGTCAGTTGCGCCGTGAATATGCCCGGCTCGCAGCCCGCCGCCTGCCATCCACATGGTGAAGGCGTCAACATGATGGTCGCGGCCGGTTGTTTCCCGCGGTTCTCCCATCGGAGTCCGACCAAATTCGCCACCCCAGATCACCAGCGTGTCGTCCAGCATGCCACGTTGCTTGAGGTCCAGAATGAGGGCCGCGGAGGCCTGATCGACTTCGCGGCAGACGGAGTCCAGCGCGGTGTCAAGATCAGCACCCTTTCCACCATGGTGATCCCAGTCCGTATGATAAAGTTGAACAAATCGAACACCACGTTCGACCATCCGACGAGCCAGCAGGCAGTTATTTGCAAATGACGATTTCCCGGGCACAGCGCCGTACAAATCAAGAGTGGATTGCGTCTCGTTCTCGATCTGCGTCAGTTCGGGGGCGGCGATCTGCATGGCAAATGCTGTCTCGTACGCCTCAATCCGGGTTTGAATTTCCGGATCACGAACCTCGTCGTATCTGAGTGAATTCAGCTTGCCGACAGTGGCCGTGAAATCATGCTGAGAATCGCGGGAAATCCCCGGAGGATTAGCAAGATTCAGAATCGGATTGCCCTTACTTCGGAAAGGCACTCCCTGAAATGATGTCGGGAGAAATCCACTGGACCACAGTGTGTTGCCCGCTCTTGGACCTCGAGGTCCGGACTGCAGAACCACAAACCCAGGCAGACTTTCTGATTCACTTCCCAGCCCGTACGTGACCCATGCCCCGAGACTGGGACGGCCAGGGGCCTGAAACCCGGTATTCATGAACAGTTTGGCGGGCCCATGATTAAAGACGTTGGTTGCGACTGCACGCAGCCAGCAGACATCGTCGCTGATTTGTCGATGCCAGGGCAGGAGTTCGCTGATGTCCATCCCGCAATCGCCCCAGCGACCAAACCGTCTGTTGGTTCCAAGGAGCTTCGCGTCAGCAGGAAGAAATGCAAAACGACGACCCTCAGTCATCTCGGCAGGGGGTGTTCGGCCATGAAAATCATTCAGGATGGGCTTGGGTGAGAACAGCTCAAGCTGGCTTGGGCCTCCCGCCATAAACATGTAAATGACGTGCTTTGCCTTCGGTGAGAAGTGCCCGTCGCGAACAGCCATAGCCCGCTCCGCCCTCGCGCCGTCTCCCGACAGCAGGCTGGTCAACGCTGCGGCCCCAACGCCAAGTCCAGTCCGCTGCAGGAATTCGCGACGCCCGGGGCAGACAGCAGACAGTAAAGAATGAGGCACAGTCATGGCGAACAGCATCTCCTCGCGTGGAATTGATCCAACAACATTGTGACAAGGATCGAGGCTTCATGCCAGTAAAAAAACGAACCTGAACAAACAAGAAATCTGCCGGTGCCAGGCACCTTGACAGAAGAATCTTTCGCATTAAGATACCGGCTATCCTTTCCCGGAGCCCCTGCCATGCCGCGCGTTAACCGTCGAGAAATCCTGGCTGATTCAGAAATTCAGGTCTTTCATGTGGTGAACCGGTGTGTTCGCCGGACAAACCTGTGCGGCCGGGATCCTCTGTCGAAAAAGGATTATTCACATCGCAGAGAATGGGTGCGTCAGCGGCTGGAGTTTCTGGCGGGGGTCTTCGCTGTGGAAATTCTCAGCTATGCCGTGATGAGCAATC
>JBDKIW010000039.1:0-70742 GCA_039796955.1 Planctomycetota bacterium | reverse complement strand
CCTCAGCAGTTTCGCTGGACTCTGGAGCAGCCTGTTTGGCACTGGCTTCCTGAATGCTGGACCACGTCCACCAACTGGCAATCGACATGGCGATTACGGTGTAGAGGAACAAAGCGGAAAGCATCTTTCCGATATCACCGCCGGCCTGCACATCATCAGCACCGAACTGTTCGACTTCGACCGCAGTGAACAGCGACGCATCATCAGAGGCCGAAGCAGTTTCGTGGGAGGCATGGTCGGACATGAAAATCGCTCGCTTGACGAACAACGGGACTGGAGGAGGAAGGATACCGAGTCATTTCGACTTTGCTGAGCCGAGTATAACGGACCGCCGCGTTGTGTTCAAACCACGGACATGTACAAGGCAGCGTGACACTGGATGTGGTGTGTCACGCTCAGCATACTCCGAATCCGCGAAAAAACTGGTTTTAACCTCACATCGGGATCGTTTTCCGAAAACCAGAATTCCGGGCTCCCCGGTGTTCATCGACAGAAAAACGCCTTCACCAGGCAATCGTTCCATCCACTTGAGGCGAATTTCCGGCCAAATCTCGATAAATCGGCATTTTCAGGCCTTTTTTTGCAGGTGACGGTGGATGTGTCCCCTAACGGCCATGGCGTTTTCAACTTCAGGCACCATGCATTGTTTTTCATTCACAGGAAAAGGCCGTTCAGCAGGTTTCCTTCACGGAGTCTTCATGAAGGGATCCAGAATTCGCCACGTTGCCCGGTTCCAGCCTGTCTTCGTTGGCTGTGACCGAAGTGTCTGTAGTGAGACTTCTCGTGTGCTGAAGGAGGCTTTCGATGAAGAAACTGAAACGTGGGTTCACGCTGATTGAGTTACTGGTGGTGATTGCGATCATTGCGATTCTGGTGTCGCTGCTTCTGCCAGCCGTACAACAGGCCAGGGAAGCTGCCCGCCGGACTCAGTGCAAAAACAACCTGAAGCAACTGGGGCTGGCACTTCACAACTATCACGACACCGTGAATGTCTTCCCCTGGGGTTACGATGAGCGGGAAACATTGTGGACCGCTATGATTTTGCCGCAGATTGAGCAGCAGAATCTCTATGCCACACTGATCTGGCAGGAATCCGGAGCTGGTAACTGGAATGCCGCAGGATCTCCAAATACTCGAGCCTGTGCCACTGTCATTCCCGCGTTCCGTTGTCCATCGATGCCACTTGAAGCGAGGGACAACGAAGGGATTCCGGGACGTGTTCCCGTCAGCTATCGCGGGGTGGCCGGCGCACTGGTGGCTTCAGACGACCTGTCGACTCGGCCAGCCGGTTACAACACAGCCCAGTTTACCGCACTGGAGCAGACAAATCTGGACGGCATGTTCTATGGCTGCAGCAATGTTCGTATGCGGGATATCACAGATGGGACATCCAACACGATCATGGTGGGCGAATCACGAACTTCGTTGTACGTGAAAGATGGTCAGCAGATGGACTACTGGCAGTTTGGCAGCCCACAGACCGGCGGCTGGGTTTACGGTGGCCTGGGTGGCACCGAATATTCGGAAGGGCTGGGTTCTGCCGTTGCGAAAATCAATGCCAATCTGGATCCGACCATCAGCGGCGTCCTCATGGAGATGGCGTTTGGCAGTTATCACGTCGGTGGAGCACAGTTTGTGATGGGTGACGGCTCCGTTCGATTCATCTCGGAGAATGTTCATTTGCCGCTGTTTCAGTCGCTCGCCACACGTGGAAATGGCGAAGTGGTGGGGGACTTCTGAGCTTCAGTGCCCGTCCCGCCGGGTGACCGGAAGTTGTGCCGGCTCTGACTGAGCCGGCTATCCGATTCAGGTGCTCAGGGACTTCAGATGTCGCAGCGGCTGTCATTGCGACCGTTGAATGGATCCGGGGGCGTTGAACCGCGCGACTTTGGTACAGTAGATATCCTTGATTTTACTTCAGGTGCAATGATGAAATTCATGCAGAGTAACATGAAACGTATGGGAATTTCGGCAATCCTGCTGGCTGGATGCAGCGCCACCAACTCAATCGATTACGGCAAAGTCTCACTTGTCGATGTGTCAGGAACCGTGACGCTCGATGGTCAGCCTCTCGCCGCCGCCGTCATCACCTTTGAAGATCCATCGACGGGGAATTTTTCCTTCGCCCGAACAGATGCTTCGGGACAATACACCCTGCAGTTCGACAGTGAGAAAGATGGTGTGACACCCGGACGGAAGGTTGTGCGACTCAGTACAACTCGATCAATTCTCGGCCTGAGGGGCGAGGAGGGTGAGGAAACCGGAGAATCACCTTCCGAAGGCTCAGCCAAATCTGCGGAGCGGAAGCAGGAGCTGGTACCGGACTGCTACAACACGACATCGAAGCTGAATGTGGAAATCACCACGGAGTCGGGGACGGTGGACTTTGACCTGAAGTCGGATTGCTCAACCACTTCGGCAAAACAATGATGGAAAAGCAGGGATTACCGTCGTCGGGGTGCGAGGCTCGTTGACTTTCGCCGCCGATGGCTCATTTTTACAGCAAAAGCGGGCTTTCCCCACCGGTCGGGGACGCCCGCTTTCTTTGTTTTAGTGCAGGATCGAGTGAGAACCGGTGAGCGAGAAACGCGCGAGCTTTGGCCGTTGACCATGCACGCTTCAATCGTTGTCCTGGTAAGTCATTGCGGGCAATCAGTCACAGGCACACGGCTGGTGGGAAGGATTACCATTGTCTGGGTCATGATTTTCCAGCGACAAGGCAAGACTGTGGGTAGGCGGATCCGCTTTTTGGTGGCCGTTCGTTCCGAAAAAATCGGGTTTCCCTGACAAAACGGGGCCTGCGGAGCGGTTTTTCCAAACCGAATTCCGGAGGCGGTCTGCGGATTTTGTTCGGACGCAGGTCACGCTATGATGCCAACAGGCAAGTAGCCGGGGATTTACGCATCTTTCTCCTGAATGCAGAACATGATCTGCAGACCGAGGGCGTTGACGCATGGCAGAAAAGACCTATCTGGCGGTGGATCTGGGCGCTGAAAGTGGCCGTGTAATGGCCGGTCGTTTCGATGGCAGCCACATTTCGCTGCATGAGATTCATCGATTCAGTAACGGCCCGATTCGGCTCGGGGGAACACTGCGCTGGAATCTGACGGGCCTGTGGTCTGAAATTCAGAACGGGCTGCGTGAAGCCAATGCTCGCTATGGTTCATCCATCAGCACCGTGGGTGTCGACACGTGGGGCGTGGACTTCGTCCTGATGAATCGCAACGATGAGTTGCTGGGGCAACCCTGGAACTACCGGGATTCGCGGACGGAAGGCATGATGAATCGTGCCTTCCAGCGAGTCTCGCGTTCGGAGATATTTGCTCAGACGGGCCTGCAATTTATGGAGATCAACTCGCTGTATCAGCTGCTGGCCATGTGTCAGCGGGATCCGGAGTTGGTCGCACAAGCCACAAAGTTTCTGATGGTACCGGATTTTCTCAACTGGTGCCTGTGTGGCAGTCGCGTGGTGGAATTCACGAACGCAACCACAACTCAGATGCTGAATGCCACGACGCGAACATGGGCCACGGACCTGCTGCGTAAACTGGACATACCGACTCAGATGTTTCCCGAAATTGTCAATCCCGGAACGCGTCTGGGGGCTCTGCGGAGAGATGTTGCCGACTACACCGGGTTAAGCGGCGTACAGGTCGTCGCCCCTGCGACTCATGACACCGGTTCAGCAGTGGCTGCAGTACCAACCTCGCACACGGGCAATCCGGACTGGGCCTACATCAGCAGTGGCACGTGGTCGTTGATGGGTGTCGAAGTTCAGAATGCAATACTGACTGAGCAGGCGTTGCAGCGGAATGTGACCAACGAAGGCGGCATTGACGGCACGTATCGTTTGCTGAAGAACATCATGGGGTTGTGGCTGGTACAACGCTGCAAGCTGGCGTTCGAGCAGCGTGGGTTGCGCGCCGATTATGCCGAACTGACACGCAAAGCGGCTGGAGCGATCCCGTTCCGCTCACTTGTCAATCCGGATTGTCCCGAGTTTCTGCGACCCGACGATATGACAGTGGCGATTTCGGCGGAGTGCCGGCGAACCGGACAGCCTGTTCCTGAAGAGGAGGGACAGTTTGTCCGATGTGCCCTCGAAAGTCTGGCACTTAAATATCGCATGGTGCTGGGATGGATGGAGGAGATGACGGGAGTTAAAGTGAAGGTGATCCATGTCGTTGGGGGTGGCGCACAAAATGCACTGCTGAATCAGTTCACGGCTGATGCCTGTGGCGTTCCGGTCATTGCCGGACCTGTTGAGGCAACAGCTCTGGGAAATGTGCTGGTGCAGGCCATGGCTGCCGGGGATCTGGGTTCGCTCAGCGATATCCGTGACGTCGTCCGGCGGTCTGAAGCCATCACGGAATTTCGCCCGGTCAACGCAGATCTCTGGCAGGACGCGTGGGAGCGTTTCGTGAGAATTCAGTAGCACGCCCGTTCGCCGTTCCGCAGACTCACGGGACGATGACGCCGCTGAACTTCGGCTGAATGAGAATACAACAGGACTTCAGAGGACAATCAAAATCAACTCGTCTGGATAACCTCGAAAAAACGCAGCAGCACAGCAGTGACTCCAGGCCCGCCGTTCCCTGAAACAATCATTTTTCTGAATCTTTCTGAAGAAACTACCGTACTACCATGGGGCTCTTTGATCGACTCAAACGTGGTCTGGAAAAAACCAGACAGATTCTCAGGACGGATATCCGGGATCTGTTCCGAAGCGGCGAAATCCTTGACGAACGTCTGCTGCAGGATTTCGAAGGGCGGCTGATTCGCACGGACATGGGCGTTGCCGCAACCACTCAGATTATCAATCGGCTCCGTAAGGATCACGGAGGACGAACCGTAGACGTCGACGCCATCTGGAAAACGGTACACGACGAGCTCGTTGACCTGCTGAAAGGCAGGAATGACGTTCGCTGGGACCTTGCAAACCCACTTTCACCATTGGCGAAGGCAGGTAGCGGTCCCACGGTGATTCTGGTAGCCGGAGTCAATGGTGTTGGAAAGACCACTTCAATTGCGAAGCTGGCAAATCTGCTGCAAAAAGGTGGTCAATCCGTTGTACTGGCTGCGGGTGACACGTTTCGAGCAGCCGCTGTTGAACAATTGAATATGTGGTCACAACGGCTGGGCTGCACGATCGTCCGGAAAGAGAACAATTCGGATCCGGCTGCCGTAGCCTGGGACGGGGTTCACAAGGCCCTTGAACTGGGGGCTGATTACCTGATTGTTGATACAGCCGGGCGGCTGCAGAACCAGAAAAACCTGATGGACGAACTCGGCAAGATTCGACGCGTCATGCAGAAAGTTATTCCGGACGCGCCCCATGAGAGTCTGTTAGTCCTGGATGCGACCACCGGTCATAACGGGCTCAGCCAGGCTCGCAGTTTCTCTGCGGCCACAGGATGCACGGGACTGGTACTGGCGAAGCTGGATGGAACTGCGCGAGGTGGAATTGTTGTTGCCATCCGCCAGGAGATGGGGATCCCTGTCAAGTACATCGGTGTGGGTGAGCAAATCGACGATCTGGAATTGTTCGATCCCAACGGCTTCGTGGAGGCGTTGTTCAGCAGGTCGTCCGGCTGACCGACACCCACGGCTGTCCGGCAACTCCTCGTATCCTGGAGAAAATCCCGACAGCGACAACCGGACTGGGAAGTGGTACGATACACGGTGGTTAAGGGCTGTAGTTCACAGACTTGCAGAGAATCGGACGCAATACCGTGGAAAAACTCCTTATCTTCCTTGTGATCTTTGCCGTCTCGAAGATCGTGGAAATGGTCAACAGCGCCAAAGCGGCACGACAGGCAAGTGCCCCGGAGCCGCTGCTGACATCGGCCGACACAATGCCGCCCACCACTGGCTCACCCGCTGTGCCGACAGGAAATTCCGGTCGCCCGCCTCGAGAGCATCGGGAACGGAGCAGCAGTCGCCGATCAAACAGTGAACCAGCAACGGCGGGCCGAAAGACGCGTTCTTCCCGATCGACCTCAACCGGGGGGCGTTCAAGGACTGACAGCACACGGACTCTGGGCGCTGGCGTGCAGAAACACGTGGAATCGTACATCATTGACCACGTGCGTCAGCACCTCGACTCTCAGGTGGATGATTCCGTACGCCGGAATATCACTCAGCACGTGCAACAGCATCTTGGTACCGGGTTATCGGCCGACGCGGAACAATCCACGGCACCGCAGTCGGTTCAGGATATCCGAGGAATGCTGCATAACTTGAACGATGTGCGAAAGGCTGTTTTGTTAAATGAAATTCTTACGCGACCGCGCTGTCTGACTCGACCACGTTAGCGGCAAAGGGGTAGCTCCTCAGCTGCCGAGGTGAACGTGCGTTCCGGGAAAAGCCCGATTCGAAACGGCAGATCAGAATGCACCTGCCTCAGCTATTCGCCGACGTTCCGAGACGCCGCAGCCGCTGTCGATGCTTTCGTTGGCAGATCCCCGTAAAAAACATCGGTGAGGCTCCAGCATTCGGCAGATTCTGCCGTTGTAAGTCCACCCAAAATAAGGGGTTGTGACACGGCAGACGGTATTGATCTCTTTCGATCGTCGGGGCTATAGTGCTGGCGTGCCTGAACCTGCCAGCCCCTTTTGGCTCCATTGGCCACATACTGTGCGATACACCGACCGTCAATCCGACGCTGGAATTCTTCGATGGCCAGGCCACGGCTGGCGGATCATCCTGCTGGCGATTGCGCTGGCATCCAGCCTTCTGCCTGGTTGTTCCGGAAAATCTGCGAAAGTTGATAATCCGGTCTTTGCCCCGGCCCCGCCACGGCGTGCGCTTGTCAATCGGGCAGCCGATGAGGAAGAGCGACGTCTTGCCGGAATTGCCTCTCTGCCGGAAACGGACGCTGTCCCCTTTCGTTCAACAGGCTTTCAGCAGCTGAGCCAGGGACCGCTGACGGGCAACAGTGTCGTGGCCATCGTGAATGGACAATCTGTGTTCCTGGACGACGTCCTTGGCGGGCTTCGCCAGAAAGTGGAACAGAATCCTCAGTTATCCCCGGACCAGTGCCAGGCCATCATGCTGAATGAACTCCGTAAACGCCTGCCGCGGTACACGGAGGACCAGTTGATCATTCAGGCAGTTGAGCGAAAAATCCCGGCTGATCGCCGCGAGGAAGTTCGCAAGTCGCTTGAACCAAAGTTTCAGGAAGTTCTCGACTCAATCCTGAAAAAGGAGCAGAAGGCAACGGTCCAGGAGCTTGACGAATGGCTTGTATCGGAAGGCACTTCCGTTGATGAACTCAGAGAAAACTTCTTCCGGATCCAGATGGTGGAAGGCTACATCACCAGCCTCGCTAAAGTGCCTGAGAAGATCGACCGGGAAGAACTGCTGCAGTACTACAACGAGCACCTGGCCGACTACACGTCTGAAGAGCAGATTCGATTCTCCAAGATTGTGCTGCGGTTCGAAAAACATGGTGGACAGTCACAGGCCGAGCAGGTCCTCGCTCAGGTCATGACACAATTGAACCAGTCTCGCGACTTTGGCGACGTAGCGGCTGAATTTTCCGACGCATCCAATCGCGATAAACGCGGAGACATGGGCTGGATAAAACGGGGCGCTTTACAGCCGGAACTTGAAGAACTGTTGTTTGCACTCTCTCCGGGCACCACCTCGTCTGTCAGGACTCTCAACGACCGCTATGAACTCTTTCACGTGGCGGACAGAAAAGAATCCTCAACGGTGCCCTTTGCCGACGTGCAGAAAGAGATTGAGGAACGACTGCTGGAAGAAAAGCGAGTCGAGTCACGTCAGGCTGTCCGCGACCAGATTCGCAGCAAGGGCAACATTGTCTCCATGGTGGAACCATTGGTCAGAACCACCTCAGCCGGCACAGGTTCCGACCAACCCTGAGTCCATTTCGTTCCAATCGGCTGAACGCGACAATGCTCGAGATCAACGATGTCCGGTTGTCGCCTGGCTGTCACTTCTGAATTGAATCCTTGGGAGCGACGATCTGCAGCAGGATCTGCACGGACACCGGAGCCATCACCATTTGCAGCGACAGCGACTTCGCCCCGATCCTGTCGCAATTCTCCGGACTGAATCAGTCTTCCCTTTGCGATTGCGACAGTGATCCAGCAGACGGCCTCCCGCGTTTCAGACGGTACAGATACTGCGACGCTGAAACGTCACCAGCGCAGCCGTCCAGAAGCAGGCTGACAGCGTCAGCAGAGTCACGACGTCTCGCACCGGAAATCGTCCCTCCTGAATCACAATGGCCGGACGATAGTATTCCATCACCGAAAGCCATGAAATGGCCTTCGCCCAATCCTGGAATTGCGCGAGAAAGTTCAGGAGGAACGACACGAGCAGGACGGAAAAAACGATACCGATTGCTCGACCGCGACGATCACTCAGTGCACTGACCAGAAAAACAAAACTGCCAATCGCGAGGTAAACCGCCGCAAGGTTGCTGATGACCAGGACGGCCGATACCAGGCTGAGACGCATTTCGGCATGGACAATCGCAGATGCAATCAGATGCCCCAGCAGGCCTGCTGTCAGCATGACGCCCCCCGAGACCAGCCATCCGATGGTTTCAGACAGAAAAATTGCCTTTCGTGTCACCGGGAGACACAGGAAAAAGTCGGCCGTTCCCCGATCAATCTCACCTGCGGGCATCCGTGAGCAATACATCACCTCATGCGCCCAGAGAAGCGTCAGGACTGTGGGGTGCACCCAGAGAAAGGCCTGCGAGAGCTGCGACGAAATCTGATTCCCGGGGTCTACACCCAGCAGCGCAGCAATCAGCGGCTTGACCAACGGCATCTTGTCGAACACTTCATGAATGTTCCCCAGAACCTTGGGCAACAGGGCCGTCAACAGCCCCATATCCAGTCCCAGCCCAAGGCTGAACCAGACCACGGGCCAGAAGACTTCGATGCGAATTTTTTCCAGCAGTCCGAACATGGACCTCTTCCATTTGTGACGGTTTGCGATGATCAACGGCGTCTTACAGCCGCAGGTCAGACGACACCCTGTGAATTGGCGTAGTAGCCTCGAAACAACGCATCGAGCGACGGTGAGCTGACTGAGATATCCTCAAAACCCTGAGTACAGGCCCATTCCAGAAAACTCATGACCGATCCCTGAATTTCCAGAAGGCAGGTGCGTGCAAGTCGATCCGGGGGAATGGCCATCAACGCGGAGCTCATTGGCGCCCCGGTGTTCATGGGCCCACCATTGGGCTGCCAGATCGCCCGAGCTACAGCAGGCCACTCAGCGGGACCAACCTGGCCAGGGTGCAGAGTGATCGTGATGGACCTCGGTGCGCGGGCCCTCAGCTCCGTGATTCGCGAATTCTCAACAATCTGACCGTTCCGAATTATGGCGATTCGATCACACAACGACTCCACTTCGCTGAGCAGATGGCTGGAAAACAGAATCGTGCAGCCGGACTGAGCCATCTCGCGAAGACACAGCATCAGAGTGTCCTGCATCAAAGGATCCAACCCTGACGTGGGCTCATCCAGAATCACCATCTCAGGCTGCGGCGCAAGTGCCAGAATCAGTGCGACCTTCTGTCGATTGCCTCGCGACATTTTCCAGACGGGAAGTGCTGGTTCCAGCAGAAACCTTTCGGCCAGTGCCAATCCCTGAGTCTGCACATCGCGGCCATGAATCTGATTCAGGAGTTTCAAGCCGCGTTGCAGTGTCAACCACGGATAAAGCCGCACGTCCCCTGCCACATATCCCACCTGCTGACGGATCGACGCACCCTCCCGCCAGCAGCACTTGCCAAAAATCTCAGCTGTGCCGGACGAAGCTCGCAGCAGCCCCATCAGGATGCGAATTGTCGTCGACTTTCCCGCTCCGTTGGGCCCCAGAAAACCCAGAATCTGACCTTCGGCCACGTCGAGGCACACATCCCGAATCCCGCGCCGAGTCCCATAACTACGATTCAGGTTCACTGTTCTGAGAATCGTCATCAGGAAATCCGCTTCAAGTGACAGGCTTCGATGGCCCTTCTGTCACTGTCCAGGGCCATAATGGAAAGGGCACTTAACAATCACATCCCACGGACATTCTTCACCAGTTTGCTCTGCTGATCATGTCAGCCGCGAACAAACCCGTGGCGGACATCAGGAACTGACGGCACCTCTGCCGGTGCCTCGCGAACGTTGCACCAAACAGCCTCTGGCAGCGTTGGCACGGACGACCACGTCGGCAAGCACGGCAGATCAACAGACGAGTGGCGTCAATTCCCGAACGTCCACGCACCATGTTTGCCGGTCAGAAGCTGTCGCGGTACTATAGACCGCAGGGGCGAAATTGCCATCTCAGACGTACGAACGGGGCGAAGTAACCAGATGCTGAGCAGCGGTCCGATTCATTCTTTTCCGTGCCCAGGTACGCTGGCCGAAAACCGTCCCGAGATCCACTGACAGAAGCACCTCTGCGAACGCCCCATCATACAGCCTTCCGAAACCACGTGGTCTGCCATGCCAATAGATCTGCAGGATACGATTACTGCCACGGCTTCGCCGCCGGGTGCTTCGTTGCGCGGAATCGTGCGGATCAGCGGGCCAGAGACTCGGCAATTGCTCGCGGGAATGTTCACAGCGACCCCGGAAACTGGTGATTGGCACTCTGCGACACTTCCCCGACGCTGGCCCGGCACTCTGCGGATTTCTGCCTTTTGTCAGCCCCTTCCCGCCGCTTTGTTCTTCTGGCCAACTCAACGCAGTTACACAGGCCAGACCATGGCAGAATTGCACTTACCCGGTTCAGAACCAGTGCTCGAGGGTGTGCTGGAAGAACTGTGCCGGCGAGGAGCTCGACTCGCCCGCCGTGGAGAATTCACCATGCGGGCCTTCCTGAATGGGCGTATGGACCTGCTTCAGGCCGAAGCCGTGCATGGCGTGATTCAGGCCGCGGATCACGATGAACTGCAACGGGCACTCGGCCAACTGGGCGGAGGAATCACGGGAAATCTCCGGATGCTGAGGACGGACCTGATCAGCCTGCTGGGTGACCTTGAAGCCGGCCTCGATTTCGTGGATGAAGACATCGAATTCGTCAGCAACCACGAGATTCGTCGCCGTCTTGGAGCGGCTCTTCTGCTGATTCAATCGCTGGTCAGTGATGCCGCCTCCAGACTTCCGGCTGGCCATCGCCGCAGAATTGTTCTGGCCGGACTCCCCAATGCCGGCAAGAGCACACTGTTCAATCGCCTCACAGGATCGCAGCGGGCGATTGTGTCTCCGACCGCCGGAACGACCAGGGACTACGTCAGTACCCCCGTCATCCTGGGAAATTTCACAGTAGACCTTGTCGACACTGCTGGCTGGGAAGACACCGCAGACTCGATACTCAGCCGTGCGCAGGAGTTTCGTCAGGAGCAGATAGACGCTGCAGACCTGATCGTCTGGTGCCGCGCGGCCGATCTGCCCGCTGAACAGCGCGTTGCGGAATGCCAACTGCATCGCCAGTTACAAAACCGGGGATTTGACCTGTTGACCGTGAAAACACGAAGTGATCTCGAAACCACTGCCACCCCGGCCCCAGCGGAAGACATTGCCATCAGCGCCGCCACTGGTGCCGGACTGACAGCGCTCACAGAGCGACTCGTCCAGGCACTCGAAAAGGGCAATCAGGCACGCTCAGAATTGCTCGGGACATCCGCCGTTCGGTGCCGGGAAAGTCTGCAGAGGGCTCATACGTGCCTGTCACAGGCCCTGCAGGCGGCTGTAGATCGCAGCGGAGACGAATTGATTTCTCTGGAACTGCGTCAAACGTTGCGGGAATTGCAGATTGTCCTTGGAGAGGTATATACGGACGACCTGCTGGACCATATTTTCAGCCATTTCTGTATTGGAAAATGACCAGAACGGAGTGCTGCGTTTGTCGTACCGGACCGTGGCAGAAATCTGGTTCACCTTCCCGGCCGGCTTGCTTTACGGCTGGACAGCGAACAACGATCGCTGGTGTCGGGGCACGTGCTGTCCATCAGAAAACCCGGATTTCCCGGCCGCCAGGTTCCAACTCTGCCGGGAAAATTTGAAAAACTGCCGGATTTTGACTGTTTTTACGGCCTGAAGCCGGAAAATGATACCGGCGGAGTTCGATTTATTCACAGACAATCGACGCGGGTGTCCTGGCCTGCGCGTCGTACGAAATGGATAATTCGCCGCAGACATATGAGCGGAATTGAGCGTCTCTTCAACTGCGATCATGTCGATGCTGTTTGGCAATTCAAACGGCGGTGTTCAGCACTGTGAGTACGGCAGGCGGCCTTTCCCCGTACAACACGACTCACTTGTTTTCAGAGAAAACATACCATGCGAAAAACATTGTCGCTGTCATCGCAGTCAAACCGTGGTAACCGGAGCGGTTTCACACTCATCGAGTTACTGGTTGTGATTGGCATTATTGCCGTGCTGGTGGGGATCCTGCTCCCGGCCGTCCAGCAGGCCCGTTCTGCAGCCCGCAGAACACAATGCCTGAACAACCTGAAACAGATCGCAATTGCTCTGCATTCCTTTCACGATTCGCACCGAAAGTTTCCGCCGGCAAGACTGATCAGCTACCGCAAGGACAACGTGACCGATCAGAAGGGCACTGAACCTGCTCTGGACGAGCCGTCGTGGCTGGCGCACATTCTGCCCTATATTGAACAACAGGCACTGGCCAACGAGTGGGATCTGTACACACCGTTTGGTGCTCAGTCAAAGGCCGTACGAACCAAAGCCGTGTCCACCTACCTGTGCCCGGAGCGACATGCCATGACCAACGCCGTGGCAGAGGATATTTCGGTCGAAGTGATCGCACCCTGCGGCTGTGTCATGGGACGACAGTTTGTCCCGGGAGGCAGCGTCAGCGATTACGCCGGTAACCACGGTGACAATTCCCCGGGAGCGTTTGGGCGAGAAACTGATTTCTTCTGGGGAGGCCGCGGAACGGGCGTATTGATTTCCAGTCGTCCCGTACTGGCTCCAAAGACAGCAGACAAGGACGCTCCGATCCTGCAGCAGGACTGGATGGACACCGTGGCAATTTCGGACATTCGGGACGGGACCAGTAACACGCTGATGGTTGGGGAATCCTACATTCCTGAGGGGGAATCTCTGAGGACGCCCTGGAACGGACCTGCGTTTCTGGGACGTTACCTGACCCATTTCGCGAGGATCGGAGGTCCGGGGATCCCCATTGCGCATGGTCCCACAGATCAGCGTGGCACAATGTATTCCTTCGGAAGCGCTCATGCAGACATGGCGCAATTTGCATGGGCCGATGGCAGCGGAAAAGCCGTCTCGTCCTCCATCAGCACGCAGGTGCTTGCCAGTCTCTGCCATCGATCTGACGGACTGCAGTTTCAGGGGTTTTGAAGGCGCTGGCGAATTGATTCATGGCGAAATTGTTCTGAGGAAAACCGACAGCAAAGCGTCCGAATCGTCAGGGATTTTTTCCAGCATTTGAGACGTCGCGGGCAGCAGTTCGCAGCAAAGCATGAAGGACCAGCAACTATGATTCGCGGCGGTAAGACGTTGGCCCCCAGTTGGCCATGGCTGTGGATGATCTCCGCCGGGGTAACGCTCTGCGGGTGCGGTGAGGATCGTCCTCGCGCGTACCCAGCGAATGGTCGAGTCGTTTTTTCTGATGGCACTCCCGTTAAACTGGGAACGGTAGAGCTGCTGTCCGCAGAACACGGCACGACGGCGACGGGGCGCATTCAGCCTGACGGCACCTTTGTGCTGGGAACATGGGAAAGCACCGACGGCGCCTGTGCCGGGGATCACAAAGCCATCGTTTCGCAGATGCTGATCTTTGATGGAATGGTCCGGCATACCACGGACCATGGATCTCCAGTCGATACGAAATATGGGTCGTACACGACCAGTCCACTGCGGGTCACGATTCGCAAATCACCCAGTAACAAACTTGAACTGCAGGTAGAGAAGGCGAAGCGCGAAACAGGCGGAGCATCAGGTTCGGGTGCAAAATGAATCCAGAGTCAGCGGACGCACTTGCAGGCACCTGAACATGCCCCTGGGCACCAAACGCCACCAGGTAACTCAGGCACCTGCTGGACGAGGAAATGCCGAAAAACCCGGGGCTCGGAGCGATCAGGGAAGGCGGACTGTCGTGACACAGATCAAATCCCACCGAACTGCAGCGGCACAGAAATTCGAATAGACAAGAGAGCGGCATGAAGATTCGCTTTATCACCGTGGGTGGAACAATCGACAAGGTCTACTTCGATCAACTCAGTCAGTATCAGGTGGGACCACCAGGAGTCGAACGGATCCTGCAGGACGTTCCGGTGGGATTTGAATACGAAATCGAATCACTGATGCGCAAGGACAGCCTCGATATGACCGATGAAGATCGGAACCTCGTCGCGGCTGCGGTCGAGCGATCCCCGGAATCCCGAATCCTGATCACTCATGGAACCGACACCATGATTGAAACGGCGCGGCGACTGACCGGATTGACGAACAAGCGCGTGGTCTTAACGGGCGCGATGCAACCAGCGGGATTCAGGAATTCTGACGCGACGTTTAACCTGGGTCTGGCCCTTGGAGTCCTGCTGTCAGATTCCGGCAGTGGGGTCTGGCTGGCCATGAGTGGCCAGGTTTTTGATCCCTACTCAGTGCGGAAGAATCGCGATCTGGGAAGATTTGAACCCGTGGGAACGAATTGAATCCTGTCCTGGCACGTTTCCGGCCGCTGTTTGGCTGGAGTTGTTGGCAAATCCCCCAGGGACAGGATTTCACAGCACTTTGCCGCCGTATCGGGCTCAGGTTGAGGCTGAATTCCGCGGAAAATCGTGAATCCGCCCGTGGAAGACAGGGGGAGATCTGTAAACCGCAATAGCGGGATTCCGGAAATCCGCCAGGAAAATCGACTTACAGAAATGCGTCGATACCGGGCGCCGCAGGAATCGAGTATGCTTTTCCAACTCCGGGACATTCTGCGCAGGTAACTTCTGCCGCGGTGACTTTTCTTTGTCAACAGCATTGGTGGGCTTCGGCGCACCCTCTTATAACTGACCTGAAGATTATGGAAAACCGTCGACTTTTCATCTTCCTGTTATCCACAATGACCTTTCTGTGGCTCTGGTCCAGTTATCTGGCTCCGCCTCCGCCGGAACCGGATGCTGCCGCAGAAGCCACTGCAGATGAAAGTACAGGTTCGGACGCTGCGGCGGCCGGGACAGCCAACGGCAATGGCGTCGCTTCCGTCGCAGGAGAAACTCCGACGAAAGCAACGGCAGCCGACCAGACGGCAGCACAGCCACCCGCCATTCAGATTCCGCAGTATGAAAGTCGTACAATCACTCTGGGATCAACTCAGTCAGACAGTGGGTACGCACTTGAAGTCGTGCTGACATCCGCTGGTGCTGCGGTAGAAAGTGTGTCCTTAACCTCACCACAGTTTCATGATCTGCAGGATGTGCAGAAAGCCGCTCGCATCGTGGGCAACAACAGCACAGCGGATCGGACCTTCACGACGGCAATCGCTGAAGTCGACCGGTTGTTGCTTCCTGAGGGAAAATCTCTTGAAACCGTCGACTGGAAACTGGCGCAGACTGCAAACACTGACGATGCGGCAACGGCAGTCTGGGAATATGACTCTCCCGACGGCCGGTTCCGTTTACGCAAAACGTATTCACTGCCGCGAACAACACTCTCCGGCAAAGAACTTGCCCAGGCCTGGAGAGACAATCCATCTCTGTACACCGTCACCCTGACTCTGGATATTGTCAATCTGACGGCGGCGGACCAGGTATTCGACTACGAAATGCAGGGCCCCGTGGGCCTGCTGCTGGAAAACAAAGAGCACACGTTCAAGTACCACGACATCCATGTGGAATTTGCAGACAGCAAGGCGGCATCGCTGAACATTGCAGCTCTGCAAAGTTACTGTGACCGTATCGATGAAGAGCTTGGCTATCGTGCTTCGCCCGCCGAACTTCGCGAAAAACTTCGGGAAGATCGCGAATGGACCACCGTACCCCGGTATGTTGGCGTTGACGTGCAGTTCTTCTCGGCACTGGTTGCCCCCGGTGTTCAAGCCGGAGCTGATTCCAGCGAAACACCTGAAGTGACCTGGATTGATCGTACCTACCCGATGCTGATTGGACCGGACCTGCGGGAGCGGGTTGAGCCGTTTTTTGTGGCCAGAATCATGAAAGGACTCTGGACGGCCTTTGCCGGTCGCGAGGTCGATCCCCGGACCGCAGATCTCAGTTTCCGAATGGCCAGCGTGCCACTGACTCTTAAGCCAAACGGCACCATCTCGCACAACTACTCGTTCTTTGTGGGACCGAAACGTCGTGAACTGCTGGACCCCCAGCCCTTCGCCGCCGGTCAGGTACTCAACTACGGTTGGTTCGGTCCCGTAGCCCGCATCATGCACTTCCTGCTGGACTTCTTCCACGGGCTCGGTCTGCCCTATGCATTCGCCATCGTTTGCCTCACAATTCTGGTGCGAGGCTGTCTGTTTCCTCTGTCGAAGAAGCAGGCTGTTATGGCTGCACGCCAGAAAGAACTGCAGCCGCAGTTGAAAGCACTCAAAGAGAAATGCGGCAATGACCAGCAGAAGTTTGCACGAGCCCAGATGGATCTGTGGCGCAAGCACAACATCAACCCACTCTCGGGTTGCCTGCCATTGTTTCTGCAACTGCCTATCTTTGTCGGACTTTACACCGCCCTGAACTCGGCAGTGGACTTGCGGGGACAATCGTTCCTCTGGATTGATAACCTGGCCGCCCCGGACGCGTTGTTTCGCCTGCCATTCGCTCTGCCATTCGGGATGGGGCACGACTTCAGTATTCTTCCGTTGTGCACTGTGGCCCTGTTCCTGACTCAGCAGAAGATGTTTATGCCTCCTGCTCAGGATGAACAGCAGGAAATGCAGCACAAGATGATGAATATCATGACAGGGGTGATGGGCATCTTTTTCTGGCATCAGCCCGCTGGCCTTTGCGTCTACTTCATTGCGTCCAGCACGTGGAGCATCGCTGAACGCAAATTGCTGGGAACCGCCAGCCCCGCACCCGCCGGCAATGTGGAACTGATCATTCCGGACGACACCCCCAAGGCAGCCGCTGGCTCAAAAGCCAGCACAGAACCTGTCAATGGTCCGACGAAGCCCGCTGGATTTCTGCAGAGGCTGCTTGATGCGGCCGCTGAAGCACAGAAACAGGCGGAAAGTCAGAAAGGCCGCAATGACCGAAAGGGTCGAAAGAAACAGGACTGATTCCAGGGATTCGTAGACCGATCACCGAAGCCCCGGAAGGTGCTCGGCAGCGAGGATCATCCATGCAGCAGGACATCTCCCCTCCAGTCACCGCGATCCTGATCGTTGATCACGGATCGCGCCGAGCTGAAAGCAATCAGTTGCTGCACGATGCAGCACGCCGGTTCGAAAAACAATCTCAGTACTCAATTGTTGAACCGGCCCACATGGAGTTGGCTGAACCCAGTATCCGGCAGGCCTTCGATCGCTGCGTCAGCAGGGGGGCGCAGCGCGTCGTTGTATTTCCCTGGTTCCTGTCACCCGGACGACACTGGACCGAGGACATTCCCGAACTGGTGCACGAAGCAGCCCGGCAGCACCCGAACGTTGAATGGCTGGTCACCCCCCCCTTCGGCATTCATCCCGGGCTGATGACGGCTGTCAACGACCGGATTGATGTCAGTGTCCGAAGATTCGACGCGGAACGAACAGAGACCCAGGCTGCGGGCCATTGAACACAGCAGCCCGGGGTGATGGTTCCTTTCCGCAAATTTCTCCATCGTCCTCGACGAATCTCTCCTGACGAAGTCGGATCTGCATGTGTAGCCGACTTCAGTGAGTTCCGTACGGAACGAATTCTCATTTCCTCAGTGTTCCCCGGATCCCGGCCCGATGTACTACCGCCAGCCTTCCTGCATTCCCCTGTCACTTCTTCTGCTGCTGATTGTCAGTGGCTGCAGCCGATCAAATCCAGCTCCGATTCCTGTGAAGCCCCTGAAGGTCTTCTACGTAAAGCCCGTGACACAGGAAGTCACTGAAGAAGAAGAATTCACAGGCCGTATGGCGGCGACTGAACGCATCGAATTACGGGCTCGTGTCAGTGGCTACCTGCAGGAACTGGACTTCGCAGAAGGTAAGCCCGTCACCAGCAATCAGGTCCTGTTTCGAATTGACAATCGTCCGTTCCTTGCCGAGGAAAAGCGGACTGCCGCTGCCGTCAGCCAGTTTGAAGCACGTGCCAGACGACTGGAAAGCCAGGAATCACGAGCTCGTTCACTGTTTGAAAAACGGGCGATGTCCGAAGAGGAATACGAAGCGATCAAGTATGAACTGACCGAAGCTCAGGCCTCATGGAAAGCAGCCATGGCGTCTCATGAAACGGCCAGACTGAATCTGGAATTCACAGAAGTCAGAGCACCAGTGGCGGGGACGATCGGGCAGCGGCAGGTGGACCGCGGCAACCTGGTGGTTGCGGACCAGACACTACTGGCCACCATCGTACCTACCGACCGCTTGTACGTGCACTTCGACATGGACGAACGCACCGTACTGCGACTCCGCCGCATGCAGCAGCCCGGAGCAAGACAGACCGCCCTTGATGAACCGGTGACCATCAGGATTGCACTCGCGGATTCAGAAGAATTCTCCATCACTGGGGTGGTGGATTTCCAGGACAATGAGATTGACCCATCAACCGGAACGCTGAGAATCCGCGCGACTGTCGACAATGCCGGTGGACTTCTGTCACCAGGCCTGTTTGTCCGACTGAAATACCCCGTGGGATCTCCGCAATCGTCACTGCTGATTCCGGAAGAGTGCCTCGCCTCAGACCAGGGGCGGCCACTTGTTTATGTGGTGGCAAGTGATGCGGGGCGGACCATTGCCGCCGCGCGTTACATCGAGCTCGGTCCCATGGTCGGCGCCCTGCGGGTCATCAGAAGCGGGTTGGCGATAGACGATCAGGTCATCGCCACCGGCCTGCAACGTCTGCGGCGAAACGCCGAAATCACCGCAGAACAATTGCAGGAAGCACCCGCTGCCCCGAATCTGGACAGCTCAAAGCGAACACCTTCGGAACAGAAGCCTGATGCAGCGGAAAACAACCCTCCGCCCACAAAAGCTGACTCGCGAAAACCAGCCTGACGCTTCTTCGCCAAATGCACAGCCGCGATTTTCGCTGTCGGACGCGTCCGCTGAACGGCCCGGAGACGCGTTTTTCCGGGCGATGATGACTGTACTGCCGAGGAATTCGGCACCTCTCGCCGAGCTGTCACTTGTTTAAACATTTATTGTTTTGACAAGACTGCAGGCTGCACGTATCTTATGGCCGCGCGAGTCCCCCCGGTATCACTTCTTGTTTACGCAGGAACTCAGTTCCATGACCAACAGTGCCCTTGCCGAGCAATTTTTCCTGCAGATCGCGATCATTCTGCTGGTTTGCCGGGGTGTCGGAATTCTCGCTCGTCGGATGGGGCAACCGCAGGTCGTTGCAGAAATGATCGCCGGGGTGTGTATGGGCCCCTCTTTGCTGGGGCTGTTCTTTCCAGAGCTTCAGAAGGCAATTTTCCCCTGGGACAAACTGACGCGTGATACACAGAGCTATCTGTATCCGGTCTCACAACTCGGGCTGGCCCTGTACATGTTCATTGTGGGGATGGAGTTTCGTCTGGACATCGTACGATCACAGTGGCGCAGTGCGGTAGCGGTGTCTCTTGCAGGCATGATCAGTCCCTTTGTGCTCGGTGCGGGACTCGGCTGGTACTTTCATAACTACACCTCGCTGTTCCCTGAGGGCTCCAGCGTCTGGGGTTCGTCGGTGTTCCTCGGGTCATCGATGTGCATCACAGCATTTCCCATGCTGGCTCGCATCATCCACTTCAAGGGGCTGAATGGAACGCGTATGGGGACGGTGGCCATTGGAGCCGGGGCCATGGACGATGCCTGTGCATGGTGCCTGCTGGCCGTTGTGTTATCCAGTCTGGAGAAAAGTCCCTCGGCGGCAATTCGGAGCATTGGCGGGGGCATCCTGCTGGTCATTCTCATTTCTCTTGTCATCCGCCCTGCGCTGTTGAGACTTCAGAAATGGCTGGTCGCCGATGATTCTCTGACTGAGCCCGGGTTGGTGGTCTGCCTCGCCTTGATGTCGTTGTCCGCCTTTGCCACGGATCGACTTGGCCTGCACGCGGTGTTCGGCGGGTTTCTGATGGGAACCGCAATTCCCCGCGGTATCATGACCCACCAGGTGACGAAACGCGTGGAACCGATGACCGTCGCGCTGCTGCTGCCAATGTTCTTCACCTTCAGTGGACTCAACACTCGCATTGGACTGCTGAACACGCTGGAGGGCTGGATCATGAGCATGGCTGTGCTGACAGTGGCCATGCTTGGTAAGGGAGTTTCCTGCTGGCTGGCAGCACGTGCCACCGGGATCCCGAATCGAGAGGCGATGGGGATCGGTATTCTGATGAATGCTCGCGGACTGATGGAATTGATCATTATCAACATCGGACGCGAAAAGGGCCTCATTTCCGATGAATTATTTGCGATGCTGGTCATTATGGCCATCATTACAACCCTGATAGCGTCACCCATCTTCGACCGACTTGTCGGCCCGGCGAAATCATCCGATTAACAGGTTTCCTTTTTGGTCCATGACAACTCACGAGGTTCTCGTGACCACTCTGAATGCTCCGGCCCAAACAAGTTGCCGACAGACTTGTCGCCAATATCTTTCGCGTTGTCAGAACCTTGTGCCTGGTGAAGTCCAGCCAGCGGTGGCACGTTACAGTCGGCAAACGTAAACTGCCGGGCAATCAAATGTCCCGCCCAGCAGTCCTCATTTGCCGGACTTCACAATATGCGCAAGGCTTTCCTGATCTTTGGGCTCCTGATCATGCTGCCTCAGAATCCCCTGATGGATTCGGTCCAGGCACAAGGGCGATCACTTGCCGATAACCCACAGCTGGAGAGCTTCTTTCAGCGGGAAGTTGTTCGTCTGGAGCAGGCCAATGACCTGACGAACTATCGCACCCGTGAAGAATGGGAAGCAGCGCGCCCCGCGCTGCGTGAAGAGCTGTTCGATATGCTGGGACTCAGCCCGCGTCCGGCCAGTCTTCCGCTGCAGGCCACTGTGACAGGTGTCACCGAGCACCCGGAATTCATTGTGGAGAAACTGCATTTTCAGTCACTCCCGGGACTCTATGTCACTGGCAATCTCTACCGACCTCGAGAACAGCAACACCCCCTGCCGGCCATCCTTTATGTGTGCGGTCATGGACAGGTGAAACAGGACGGTGTCAGTTTTGGCAACAAGACACATTACCAGCATCATGGCGGCTGGTTTGCCCGGAACGGCTATGTGTGTCTGACCATCGACACGCTGCAACTTGGTGAGATTGAAGGTATCCACCATGGTACCTACCGCATGAATCGCTGGTGGTGGAATTCCCGGGGCTATACTCCGGCCGGTGTGGAAGCATGGAACTGTATTCGGGCGCTGGATTATCTGCAGACTCGGTCCGAGGTCGACGCGAACCAACTGGGTGTTACCGGGCGTTCCGGCGGTGGAGCCTACAGCTGGTGGATCGCCGCACTTGACGATCGAATTCGCTGTGCGGTCCCGGTGGCGGGGATCACTTCACTTCGTGATCATGTGGTGCACGGCTGCATCGAAGGGCACTGCGACTGTATGTTCATGGTGAATACATTTCGATGGGACTTCGCGAAGGTGGCAGCACTTGTCGCCCCACGACCACTCCTGATTTCCAACACCGATAAGGATCCCATTTTTCCTCTTGAAGGCGTGGTTGATATTCATCGTCAGGTCCGCCATATCTATCGACTGCTGGATGCTGACGCCCAGCTGGGACTGCAGATTACTGAAGGCCCGCATGAAGATACTCAGGAACTGCATCTGCACGCGTTTCGCTGGTTCAATCGTTTCCTGCGAAATGATAAGTCGCTGATCGAAAAGACTGCCGTCAAATTCTTTCCCCCCAGTCAGCTGAAAGTCTTCGCAACACTGCCGATCGACGAGGTGAATACGCGAGTTGATGAGCTGTTCGTGCCTGCGGCGACTGCGTTATCCGCGGCCACCGCACTTGACCAGCAGCAGATCCTGGCAGGTGATGCTGTGCGACGACTGGCAGACCGATGTTTTCGCGCGTGGCCACCGTCCGACGAAATCTCTGAGGAATGTCAGCTCACGGTCGCTCCGGCCGCAGCTGTGGACGGACTGCCTTTTCAGGTGACGCAGATCAGATTTGACAGTCAGCCATTCGTACCACTGCAACTGGATGTTCGTTCTCCGTCATCCACACCACTCAATGAGCTCACGGACATCCGCCTGCGGATTTCCATGGACTCTGACGATCAGAACCTGACAGATTCCCAAAGCCCGTTCAGTGAGGCTTGCCTGACGGTACGTCCGGGAGCTCAGGGGCCGTGGAAAGGGGACGCAGCAAAGCAAGTGCAGATCGCCAGACGCTTCCAGTTGCTGGGGATGACACTGGATGGTATGCGAGTCTGGGATGTACGTCGCGCACTACAGATGCTGCGTCAGCATTGTCCCCGCCTGCAGAAGCTAACCGTCGAGGCTGCCCCCGGTACGGAAGTCCATGTGCTGCTGGCGTCTCTTTTTGAGCCTCCGGCTGCTTTGCTCGTCCTGCCGGAACTAGTCTTCACGCCGGAGAACACCCCGTCAATCCTCAATCTCACTCGAACTCTTCCGCTTGAGGTACTCCCGGTACTGGCGGCACAACGCACACAACTGGAAACTCAGACAGCAGCCGCAGCAGCCCCCTTTGCTGCAGCAGTCACAGCAGACCCACGCTGGCACGGATACCCGATCCGGTTTTCTGTATCACCTGAGCAGCGGTGATCCCCGTCACTGGAATCTGACACGGCATCACACGTTCCCCGATGACCCCAGGGGCCAGGCCGGCAGGGCGTGACAGCAGCTCAGACGGATGACCCCTGCATGAGATTCCGAACGGCTTGCTGAATGTCCGTCTGCCGCATCAGTGATTCGCCAACCAGCACAGCACCAACGCCCGCGGCACGCAGACGTTGAATGTCGGCATGGGACGAGATGCCACTTTCGCTGACCAGCAGGGTACTGTCGGGAATCTGTTGTTTCACGAGAAACGTGTGTTCCAGTGACGTGCGGAATGTCCTCAGGTCGCGATTGTTGATTCCCAGAAGTTCCGTTCCCGTGGCCAGTACCCGCGGAATGTTGGGCAGATCATACAGTTCGATTAAGACATCCATGCCCAGGGAATGTGCGTACTGGTACAGATCATTGAGAGCAACATCATCAAGGCACTCGGCAATCAGCAGGACACAGTCAGCACCTGCCACCCTCGCCTCAGCAATCTGATAGCGATCGATAATGAATTCTTTCCGCATCACGGGAATCTGCACCTGCTGGCGCACCTGCCGGAGATAGCTGAGGTGTCCCTGGAAGTACTTTTCATCCGTGAGAACACTGAGGCAGGCTGCACCAGCGGCCTGATAATCAAGCGCAATCGAGACAGGATCAAAATCAGGGCGAATCAGGCCAGCTGACGGTGACGCTTTCTTGACTTCAGCAATCAAGGCCGGCTGATCGGCCTGACGCAGGGCCTGCAGAAACCCACGCGGCGGCGGAGCATCGCAGAACTGAGATTCAAGAGTTTCAAGGGAGATTTGCTGGTACCCGACAGCAACTTCCCGACGTTTCTGTTCGATGATTTGGTCTAAAATGGTCGACAAGGCCCGCTCTCCACGTTTTGATATTCACCGGAAGATGGTAAAGCCCGAATGCAATCGGGTCGAGCCAACCGGGAAAATTCCCGGTGGCCAGGGAAACAGACAGCCAATTCACCCAGTCGCTCCAAAACGAAAACCGTACTCGAATGAACTACTGTCCCGCCGGATCCTGTTTGGTGAACCGTCTGTCAGACACACTGCTGGCCCAGGCAGTACCTGACGCCCAGATCACAACGGGACAGGCTCTGGCCGCTTCACTGGCCCTGTTCATCTTCGTTTCCAGCCTGACGATGCTGGTGCGCTGGGGACAGCGTTACTTCCGTCAGGGAAATACTCTGCCATTGGCACGACGCCCCTTCCTGACTGTGCCTCCCACCGTTACCTGGTTTACGGCCATGCTTTCCCTGGTCTGGGTGGCCGCGCAACTGGCCGTCAGTTTCAGCCCCGCAGAGAAACCTGCGGACGTTGCCACCGAAACTGGCATCGAAGGTGAAACACCACCGGTCGATTCGCAATCCGAATCGGCCCCGGTAAGCACCAAAAATCAGGATGAGCAACTTCGGGACGCCCGGGGCAACATCTTCGCGATTCTCCAGATGAATGCCATCCTGACCACTGGACTTGGGATCTCAGTGCTGATCGCCACTCTACGGTCCCGATCACGAATTCAAACGCACACCTCGTCGCTGAACAACAACGAGCAGACTGCAGATCCCACATCGGCTTCAGAAACCGACCGGTATTCGTCCCTGACAGACTTGCCGTTGTCCTCAAGTCCTTCGGACGCATCCGTCATTCCGGATCGATCACTCGTCAACTCCCCCTCCACAGAATTCCCCGTATCGCTCGACTCGTCAGGCTCCGCCACGGATCCGGATCCGGAACCCTTCTCTTTCCGAGCTGAGCTGGTCTATGCGATCGAGGTCTTCCTGGTGGCGTGGTTTCCGACCATGTTCCTGCGTTTCCTGCTGGTCGAGCTGATTTCGCAGGTGACGGGTGAAGTCCCGGAAAGCAATCCATTACTGGAACTGCTGCGTTCCGGTCCGGGACAGGAATTGATGCTCCTGATCGCATTGACCGCAGTGGTTGTGGCCCCCATCGCTGAGGAACTCCAGTTTCGCGTTGTGTTGCTGGGAGGGCTGCTTCAGGCCGGGCGTCCGCAGGTTGCATGGCTCTTTTCATCTGCACTGTTCGCCATGGCGCACGGGTTCCCGGATTCCCTGGCGCTGCTGCCACTTTCATTTCTGCTCGGTTACGCTTACATGCGTCGTCGCAGCTACGTGGCGGTGATGCTGGTGCACTTCCTGTTCAATCTTTCAAATATCGCGCTCGCCATGTTGTCGCTGCCGCAGCCTCCGATTTCGTAGAAATCTGCCCGACTTCCGGGTGTTCGAACAGAGAATCCAGACATCCGCCAGATGCAAAATCCAAGACGGTTCTCCGCGTCGGCTTGCGTGATTCGTCAGTTTGCTGCGACCCGGCTGCAGACATCGAGTCTGTGGCAGCCGTCGCTGATTTGACCAGCCTCGGACGTCATTATCGTCACGAGTTTTCAGAATTGCAGGGCGTCAAGGTCGGCCAGCAACTGGTCCATTTCATCCCGATGCTTCTGGCGAATCCCCACTGACATGCCAACGGCTTCACGGCCATCCAGGAGCAATTCACGGTCCCGTTCCCTGACAGCCATCTCAATCGCGGACTCGCCCTCATCGCCTCCGAAGAGTTTCGTCAGGTCAATTTTCAAGCCACTGACTTCACCCTCAGCTCCAGCAATGGCAGCCGTCTTATGGTGCGGAAAGATAATCGCATTCGCCGGACACACTCGACTACACGCAGGACACCCCTTTTTACAACTGTCCTGCTGCTCCACCAGAATCCTGTCGAGCGCATCGACTCCGTAGACGCCAAACAGACAGAAATCGATACACTCCATGCAGTTCGTACAGCGACTGTAATCGATCACGGGATACCAGCGACGTCCCGTATCCTCGGGCAGCAGCGCCTTGTCTTCCAGCGTAGCCGTCCCGCTGTCAAAAGCCCTCCGTGCCTCAAGCAGGCGTTCCGGCTGGAGGTACCGCTGTAGCTGCGCGGCAGAAGGAGTCCCCTGAATCCAGGACATCAAATCCGCAGTGCTGCCATCGTCCGTGTTCAGCTCGTCTCGTACGCGCCGAATCTCGCGGACAAACTCTGCGGCACTCTCAGAAACTCGCAGATCCAGGCACCAGACAGAGCGATCCGGGATCTCAAGACTACCGATTCCGCCAGCGGCCCGCTGTTCCGCCGAGTCTTCGTCGGAGTCCTCATCGTCGTCTGCGTCTTCCGCGGCCTTCAGCAACGTCACGCCTTCGTGACCGCGCACACCTGCACGATCCAGTGTCCACCGAATGGCGCGTTCGTACAGCCAGCCCATCACCAGCAACGGGCCCCGCACTTCGCGAAGCAGTTGCAGACCTGAATGATTGGGAGCCATATCGTAGAGGTGCGGGACCAGCGTCACCGAGATCCCCGGTTCACCGATCAATGCTGCAGCGATGTCTTCCTCCAGACGCCGCTTTGACGGATTGCGTCCCTGAGCCTGAGAGATCACGACAGTGAGTTGGTGCTGCGACATAAGCTTTGAACCGCCGGGGTCAGCGAGAATGGGTTCCATAATTTTCGGTCGTCAAACAGCGACAAGACAGGGCGTCAACCCTCATTCATCTGGCCCTTGATCGTGCGTTGGGCGTCTTCCCACGCCGACCGCAGATACTCAAGGTACTCTGCAGCGGAGAGCAGTTCTTCATCCGGAGCAAACTCATACAGCCAGCCGGTTCCATACGGATCCGCATTGATTCCCGACGGGTCATTCAGGAGCGCTGGATTGAACCGAATCACTGTCCCGGCACCCGGAGGAAACATGGCAGAGACCGCCTTGGCACTTTCAATCTCGCCAATCTCCTGACGATCCCGGACTCTCGCTCCCTCATCAATTGACCATTCCAGAAAATAGACATCCTGCAGCAATCGCACGGAATAGGCAGTGAACCCCACTCGCCACCGATCAGCTCCTGCAGACTGCAGCCACAGATGGCGCCGGGAATACTGCCGATCAATGGGAAACAGCGCCTGATACTGTCCCATCATAAATGATAACGGTTCAGTCATTGGTCAGCCCGCCGGTCGAAGGTCTGCGGTGACACCCACAGTCTGTCCCGCGTTTTCAATTTCCTGCAGCAGTTCATCTGCCGGGAAACTGACGGGCAGTGCCAGACGCAGAATCATTTCAAAAGCACGGCCCTCTTCAGTTCGCACCGCATGCATCCCGGTAATGTCAATTCCATAACGAGCCACAATCTGGCTCAGACTTCTCAGGATACCTGGCTCATTGCGTCCACCAATCCGCAAGCGATACTGACGCGTTTCTGCAGCGGCCGCGACATGCACAGGAATCTGGGACGAGGGGTCACGGATTGTCAGCTCGATGCCAAATGGTCGACAGGCATCCTGCAGATGATCGCGGATCAGATTCTGGTCCATCGTGCCGGGAAAGTCAGCCGAGAAAATCATCGTAAAGTAGCCCCGCACAACGGTCTGACTGGCTTCTCGAAGGTCGCCACCCAGTTCCGCCATAGCGCGAGTCACCGCGGCCAGAATCCCGGCCCGGTTGGCAGCTGCCATGATGATAATCCATTCCCGCATCATCCGTTGTATCCCTGACCTGCAAAACTCCGCTCGCGGAAACCCGTCCGAATGTTCAGGTGACCGCGATCAGTTAAATAACGAACCGACACCGACAACGAAGTCTCAGTGCAATTCTAAAATCGCTTCCACTTCCACAGGCACATTGTAGGGCAGTGATCCCATCCCCACCGCACTTCGCGCCGCTTTTCCGGCCTCTCCAAAAATCTCCACCATCGTATTGCTGAACCCGTTCATCACGGCCGGATGACGCTGAAAGTCCGCAGTAGAATTGACCATCCCCAGAACTTTCACAATCCGCTTCACGCGGTCCAGACTTCCCAGACTGGCCTTAATTGTCGCCAGCATTGTCAAGGCCACAACGCGGGCGGCAGCGGCACCTTCTTCTTCCGTCAGGTCCGCGCCAACTCGGCCGGTGATCAACTTCCCGTCCGGTCCATACGGCACCTGACCGCTGACATATCCCATCCGATCCACCACAACCACCGGCGTGTAAACGCCGCCCGGCGGCGGTGGAGGTGGCAGTGTGATTCCCAGTTGTTCCAGTTTCGCCTCAATGCTCACCACATCACTCCCGACAAAATTCACTGCCCGTGCAATTCCCCTCCGCGCAGATCGGATTCTCACGAGGCACGCAGCATTTCATGACCAGGCAGTGTCCTGTTACCAACTTTGAACGGTCCGCAAAAACGCAGACACAACAGACGGATACAGAGTAACGAAAATCTGTGACCATTCCCAATTGAACGGCGAAATGATCGCACTTTTTCAAACCGGCCCGCCGGATTCCTTCCAAATGCCGCGACCCGCTCTCGTCCACCCGCGAAACCGGCGTCCCTGTTTCGAGACGGCCCCCCGAAGTTTCCACACCGTCACTGGAGCCCCGCAGTCTCCGCACTTTCCCGAAAATCACACCTGCCCCCACCTCAGCAAACTCGAAAAATAACTGGAAAAACGACCGCCCCTGAGATTCCCCCGAATCTGTACGTATGACTCTTCATTTTTCTCAGGGATCGCCGCAGCCCATGCGCCACCACACAGTCGCAAGTCGTCCAGAAACACCCCGGAAATTCGCTCCATCCGCAACGGTGATTCCGCCACCCAGTACGGTTCTTCTCTATCCGGAGCTGCAATCACCAAACGCACCCGCCCGGATTCCTCGTATCCCAGAAGCCACGCCCCCGGCAGCGATTCCGTCACACCACGCACGACTTGCAGCAGTTCTCCATATCGAAAGACCGGTTTTTCCTGCCCCCGGCGGTGCACGAAAAACAGCCGTGCTACCCCCACCTCACAGTCTCGACTCAGTGATTCGTCTCCACTCGCCCTCTTCAGTCGCCCCCGCCACTCTTCGTCCAGCCATCGTCGAATGTCCGACTCCGATCGACGAAACCAGGCCCCCGCTTCGACAACAAACTGCTCCGTCTCGTCCATCGGTTCCTGACCATCGATCGCACAAGTCGCAAGATCTCGAAGGTAGAGCTCCACAAGGTCCGATGTCGGATCCAGCATTGGTGGTTCAAAGTGCCCGCCATCTTCCAGTGCGAGGCCGGCCTGAAATTCCATCCGCTGACGTTCCGTCATCTGCCCGATAATCCGCAGCCCCATCAGAATTCCGATGACTTGTCCCGGTTCCGGACAGACCACCCGTTCCACAAATCTGCGCAGCGAAGCCGCCGTCTCCTGCAGCAAATCCGCACGGGACGATGTCAACTGCGGCTGAACCGCACACAACTTCAGTCGCAAATCAAATCGGGACTCCACTCCGCTGCGCCACGTTCGCACAGCCGCGTCAGTCGCCCCGTGAATGTACTCCGCAAAAAACTGTTCCAACTCCCGGACAATGTGTTCTCGCTGCTCACGCGTCAGCATTGCCGAATCGGCCAGAACCAGTCCCGCAGTCCGATGACTGGCAAGGCATCGGTACAGATAAATTCGATCGTATTCGCTCAACAAAGGCAACGACGTCACCTTCTGCAGACCATGCCGAAGACTCAAACCTGATGGCGGAAAAGCAGCAATCAGCTCAACCAGCTCTGCCCCCAGAATCCACGCGGGATCACGCTGCCGAAAACCCGTCCCATAGATTCCGGCAGCCTCCACGCCAATCACCGTGATCACCTGCTGCAGTAGTCCCACGGCCTGCCGATCCAGTGTCTTCTCCATCAGCTTTTTTGCGCCCTGGCGGCCAATCTCTGTCGCCAGCCACCAGGCCCCCAGCGCCGCCGGATTGCTCGCGGCCACAAGTCGCCCCGCATAAAGTCCTCGCGTGGCATAGGTCAGCCACGGACTGGCCTTCTGATACACTCCATATCCTATCACGGCCTTCCGGATGTATCCGTACAAGGTACCGATACTGTACTGCTGTACGCCCAGTGGCAATTGTTCCAGCAGCACCAGCAAATGCAGCCAGATCCGACTCGCCGCACGTGCCAATTGCTCCAGACTGGCTTCCATCAGCGGCGCCGCACTGTCCGGCCGATAGATTCCCGCAACCCGCTGGATCAGAGACAAGGCCTCATCCCTGATTAAGATCAGGTCGAGCTTGCCATCGACCATGTAGCCGTTTCCGCGAATCTTCTCATAAACACGCTCGGCCTCCGCTTCCAGCAGCTTGCGAACCTCCCGATCCTGCTCACCCAGGCGCCGCAACTGATCCGCATTCTCTGCCGTCCCCGAATCAGTATCCGGGTATTCCAGAAACTCATGAAACCGTGCAAAACGCGTCGCCAGATGCTGCTCTCTCTGGACCAGATCGTTCTCCCGACGCTCGAATTCCATCTGCAGTGTCTGCCGCAGCTGATCCAGTTCATCCTGCCGCTGCAGTAAGTCGTGCTGCTGCTGTTGCAGTTTCCCGCGCCACGCCTGAAGCTCAGAATCATCCAGCCGAGATTGTCCTGAAAACAGGATCCGCCACGCCAGTGGCGCCAGTGCCAGCAAGGCTCCAACGCATCGCCATACGGACGCAAGCCCTGGCCAGGCGATCACCAGACCAATCCCCAGTGCCGACACAATCAGCAGAATCACGGTCACACGATCCGGTCTCCGTTGCATGCGTCTACCTCAGACCCGTGTTGACGTTGTTGATCACACTCGTGCCACCCGCCATGGCACAGATCCCGGCACACATTCAACGCCGGAATCCTACTCCCGGGCATTCCGGTCCGGCTCACCCAGAACAGCAGTGACCGGAAAGTGATCCGACGGATAGCGGCCATCGGCATTCGTCCGGTCAATCGTAGCCGAACGAACGCCCCAGGCTGGACTCACCAGAATCCAGTCAATTCGCTCCGCACCAGCCTTGCCACTAAATCCATGAAAAGTTCCACTTTCCGCAGTGCGGTTTGTTGCAGACTGCAGCCATGTGTCACGCAGCCCACCGCCCTCCAGCAACGTGGTGTACGGCGGTGAAGTCTCGCCACAATTGAAGTCGCCGGTGAGAATGACGGGCTGCTCTCCGGCGATCTTCAACAACCGCTCACGCAGCACCAGGGCCGATTGCCGTCGCGCCTCTTCACCTCGATGATCAAAATGCGTATTGATAAACACAAACGGCTTCGCCTGATCCGAACGTTCGCGAAGGCGAGCCCACGTGGCGACTCGGGGAAGCGCCGCATCCCAACTGCGGCTGAACTTTTCGTCAGGCCGCTCACTCAGCCAGAATTGCCCGGACTCCAGCACTTCAAACCGCGCACTCCGCACCAGCAATCCACACTGTTCGCCCTGTGCGGACTCGTCCCGTGACCATCCAAGATACTGATATCCGGACAACTCCTGAGTCAGATAGGTGGCCTGAAAAGGAAGCGTCTCCTGCGTCCCCAACAGATCCGGATCAAACTGCCGGATCGTCTGCACCACCAGCTGACGTCGCCTGGGCCACGCATCCGCCCCGTCATTCGCCGTTCCGTAGCGAATGTTAAAACTCATCACCCGCAACTCGGCAGCCGCCGTCACTTGCTGCGCATTCCCCGCTGCCGACATCCATTGCATCGCCACGATCAGCCAGACGCCAGCCTGAATCCATCCGCGCACATCCCTGCCCAATCGACGTGTCTGGTTCAACTCCACCGCATCTTCCTCCAGGCCAGGTCTTCTTCATCATCCGGGATTTCGCCGCAGGATCTCTGGAGTGGCACCGCAGTGCTGCCCCGCCACGTGACTTCGCACCGCGAAGTTGCTCCCGACGACTTGTCGGACACTCCGGTGCCCGTGTCAAGCCTGCCCGCAGAAACGCCCCGAACAGCAGGCAAGGCCGTTTTCAATCTCTCGCCGCCCCACACCAGCATGCAGATCGCCGGTAAACCCAGCAAAAATAGTACCACCCCATAAAAGTCCGCCGAGTCAATTGGATTCCGGACATTCGCCGCCGGATTTTTCTGAATCAGAAAAATTTGCGGAATTTTCCAGAAAATAAGTTCTGTGCAGAAACAACCCGCCACCGTGTGTAGGCAATTTGGGTGTTTTTTTCTGGTTTTTTCAGCGAAGGTGTGTAGTTTGCAAGAACAGTGCCAGAATCCTGTCGACTCACAGCGATTTCTCGGTCTACCATACCGGCAGCGTCAAAAAGTGTTTTCCAGAATACGGCGATTCGATTTCCCATCATGCATCTGAACATTTCACAGCAAATGAAGATGAGCCAGCAGATGAAGCTGGCACCGCGGATGATCCAGTCGATGGAGATTCTGCAGTTAAACATGATGGCGCTGAATGAACGGATCGAGCAGGAACTGGTCGAAAACGTCACTCTGGAGCGTGAAGAAAAAGATGCCGATGGTCCCGGAGCCCCCGGCGATTCCGAATCTGAGTTCCTCACCACAACAGCCGATTCCCGGGAAGCACGCGAACTTCAGAAGGACGTGGAGAACCGGGAACTTGTTATCGGCAAGGAAACGAATAACGAGTCGGACTTCGAACGCCTGCTGGAAATCTCGTCGGAATGGCCCGAAGACAATGTTGGATTCGGCGGGGCACGCCCTTCGTCCAACCAGATCAGCGATGACATGGATCGCCAGCACGATGTCATGTCCAACATGCTGGCCCGGCCGCAATCCATCCATGAATACCTGCTGGAACAGTTCTCCTTCTACTCCCTGGTCGATGACGAACGTCAGTTTGGCGAGTACCTCATTCAGCACCTGGATCACAATGGCCGCCTGCAGAGTATGCTGCCGGAAATCCTGCAGCAGTTTAATCGACTCTACGAACACCAGGTGACGATGCCGCAGGCCGATACCGTTCTGAAACTCATTCAGCACCTGGACCCGCCAGGTGTCGGCGCCCGAGACCATCGGGAAATGCTGCTGTTGCAGCTCAATGATCACATGCCGTTCCACGATGTCGTGGAAACTCTCATCCGCGATCATCTCGAAGATGTGGCTTACAATCGCCTGCCGCTGATCCAGAAAGCCACTGGCTACTCACTCGAACTCATCAAAATCGGGATTGAACAGATTCAGACGCTGAACCCGTATCCGGGGCGAGGCTTCGAGCAGCGCCCGGTCCAGCGCGTGACCCCGGACCTTGCTGTCGAGCGGGATGACAACGGTCGCTACGTCGTCCGCATTCTCGATGAATACATTCCGGAACTCCGAATCAGCCCCCGCTACCAGCAGATGCTGCGAGACAGCCCCACGCAGGAAACCCGGGACTGGATTCGTCGCAAGATTGAGTCCGCTCGCTGGTTGATTGAATCCATTGAACAGCGCTACAACACACTCCGCAAAGTCGCTCAGGAAATTATCGATCACCAGCAGATGTTCCTTGACGATGGCCCCGAGTACATTCACCCGCTGAAGATGCAGCAGATCGCAGATCGCGTCGGAGTTCACGTCACCACAGTATCCCGAGCCGTTGACGAAAAGTGGATTCAGACTCCCCGCGGGCTGTTTCCACTGAAACGTTTCTTCGGAGGCGGCACGCAAACAGCAGACGGTGAAGAAGTGGCATGGGACACCATTCGCATCAAACTGCAGGAGCTGATTGACAACGAGAACAAACAGGATCCGCTCAGTGATGATGCGCTGGTCGACGCACTGGCCGCACAAGGCATCAAGCTGGCCCGACGTACAATCACCAAATACCGCAAACAGATGAAGATCCCCAGCTCGCGTCAACGTCGCGAGTACTGATTCCCGGCAGACTCGTTCGCGATACCGTCCCCGAAGAACACTTCTCGCGGGTTACCCCCGCGGATACACTTCGTGAACGGGGGCTGACAGTGATACCAGCTTCGCTCAGCCAGCCTTACCTGCATCTGGCCCACGCAAGCGAGACTTATGCACCAGTCGCCAGTCCGGCATCTCGAAACGCATAAACCCAAACCGCCCGGCTGGGATTTCGTCAGAGGACGCTTGTGACAGAGTTTCAGCCTTTGGTTTGACAACATTGCTCACATGCAGATGGTTGAACGTTCAGCAAACAGGATGTCTCTCAGTCATTGAATTTCCCTCCGAGTTTCGTCGGTCCTTCATGTTCCCCGCGCCGCAGGAAACCTGATGACAGGCCGTCACACCGGAAGGTGTCAGGCTGAGTGCAGGGCAGAAACGGATGGTGCTCAATGATGAAACTCTCAAGCCCACAAGGTTTCCTGATTCCGATTGTGGCAGGAATCGTGGCGATCGCCGCCTTTTGGCTGCTCACGCCAGTGTCAGCCATCTCCACATCTCAAAGTCCAGACACGACCGATGATCGCCTCAAGTCGGTCATGGAGACCAAGCTCAAGGGCGCTGACGCATTGCTGCGAGGCCTCGTTACGCAGGACTTCGAGGCTGTTCAGAAGGCCGCAGAATCCATGAAACTGCTCAGCCTTGACGCCCCGTCGCACTGGAAACGCAAGCCCGGGGACGACGAAATCTACGAACACTTCCGGCTGGAATTCCAGCGACTTTGCGCCCGCATCGAAGAGGAAGCCGCCGAAAAACGACTGGCCGGGGCCGCATGGTTCCAGCAGCAACTCACAGCCAACTGCATCGCCTGCCACGATTACCTCCGTGACAAAGACCGATAGTCGCCATCTTGTTCCCGCAACACAGAGGAACAGACAGATCGAACCGGCCACAGTGTGGCAGCACGCAGCCATCCGCGGCACCCGCGGTTGCGGAACATACCGGCCCCCAACGCTGATCACCTCCGGGGATTCCTGCCGATCCAATCACTCGTTATTATCATTCTGATGGCGCGAAGGGAGTCCGTGTGTCGCTGGAGAAGGCCGATGCCATCGTTATTCGCCAGGTGGATTTCAGTGAATCCAGCCGCGTTATCACGTTTTTTAGCCGTGAATTCGGCAAATTCGGGGCCCTCGCCAAGGGTGCAAAACGTCTGAAAGGCCCGTTTGAGGCTGGGCTTGACCTGCTTTCCGAATGTCGCGTAGTCTTCATTAGGAAGACTCACGGCACCCTGAATCTGCTCACGGAATCTCGCCTCATGGCCAGATTTCAGCCGCAGCAGCAGGGAATCTCTGACGGACTCAATCGACTGTACGCCGGGTATTACCTTGCGGAACTGCTGAATGGCCTGACAGAAGACTTTGATCCGGCACCTGAACTTTACGAATTGACAACAGCCACGCTGAAGTCACTTTCCACGCCAGACTGCCAGACCTCGTCCGTGATCATCCATTTCGAAATCTCTCTTCTCCAGCAGATTGGTCTCCTTCCAAACCTGTTTGAATGTGCTGTCTGCGGTTGTCCAGTCGAACAGAATGCGCGTTTTGTGCACTGGGTCAGCCAGGGCGGACTCCTGTGTCAGTCCTGCCGACGTGAAGAATACGCCGGCAACTCCGTGTCCACTGGTGCCATCGAGATACTGCGTCGCATGACGGAGAGCTCGGCGGAACTGGCTGGACGGATTCGTCTCACAGGCTCTCAGGCCGAGGAATGCCATAAGCTGGCCGTGTCCGCGATTACCGGTGCTCTCGGTCGTCGCCCACAAACCCTGCGGTATCTGCAGTTCACCCCCTGAACCATTCAGGGCACTGTTGTTTCCGGATCCGAACAATGACTCAGCCTGGGATGCGAAACTGCCGACGCGATTCGGTATCCATCCAACGATCGAACCTGACGTTCGCTCGTTGCTGTGTCATCGCGGGCCTGATCACCCTGATGCTGGGTGGTTGTGCGCAGTCTTCGCGGCAGTCGAATTCCGGCCTGTCCGGTATGTTTGGCGTGTCGAAGATTCGCAGCCGAATTGACCGCATGATGGGCAATGACGACGAATCTCCGCTGGAAATGGGCCGCAGATTCTCGGCCGCCGAACGACGCGAAGTCGAAGTCTGTCGCCTGAGTTACGAACGCGGACAGTACGAAGACGCTATCAAACGCTGTCGCAAAGCAGCAAAGAAATTCAAAGAATCTTCACTGGGTGAAGAAGCCCAGTTCTACCTTGCCGAATCCTGGTTTGCCCTCGGCCGCTACGCCAAAGCTCAGGATGGATATGATCAACTCTTCGCAGACTATCCCTCGACCCGTTACGTCGAACCGGCCACTCGTCGACTGTTTTCCATTGCCCAGACGTGGCTCGAAATCGCGGAACCCGCTGTGAAAAGCGAAATTCGCACCGTCAGCGCCGAACGAATCGTTGAATCAAAATCCGAGGAGAAGCCGAGCGATCCGACACTCCGAGTTCGCATTCTGCCGAACTTCCATGATCGCTCTCGCCCCATTTTCGATACTCAGGGACGCGCTCTGCAGTGCCTCAAGGCAATCTGGATGAACGATCCCACAGGCCCGCTCGCCGATGACTCTCTGATGCTGACCGCAGCACACTACCAGAGACATCTCAATTATGTTGAAGCCGATCGATACTACGAAATTCTGCGGGAAGAGTATCCCGACAGCCGGCATCTTGAGTCCGCCTTCGTACTCGGGGCCCACGTGAAGCAGATGAGCTACCAGGGGCCGTACTATGAAGGCGAGGACCTTGTCGGAGCCCGTCGTCTGAAGGAGCAGTCACGCCAGCTGTTCCCGGCGTCTCAGCATCAGACTCAGCTGCGTAAAGATCTCGACGCCCTCTACCTGCAGGAAGCCGAACGACTCTGGGCAATGGTTGAATATTATCGTATGAAGAATCGCCCGCGAGCCATTGCGATCGCCTGCGTCAAACTTGTCTCCGAATTCCCCGACACCGGCTACGCCGCAGAGGCTCGTCGAATCCTGCGTGGCATCGATCGCAAAGAACTCGCCGGACTTCCGGAAGTCACCGAATTCCTCGATTCGCTGCCAAAGTCAGCCCCGGCCCCTGTCCCCGAAAATCGCTCCGGATCTCCCGTCAAATCGGTCAGTCAGCCGGCAAACGCCGGACGCGCCAGATTGTAATCGTCATGCATCGCCGCTGCTCACTCCTGCTCCTGCTCTGCGTCACTGTGCTCAGTGGCTGCGGTTACATGCTGGGCGGTCAGGCTGTACAGGGCGTACGCAGCGTGCATGTGGCCGTCTTCGAATCCCAGTCTTTTCGTCGCAATACAGATTACCTGCTGACGGAAGCCGTCCAGAAGGAAGTCCGGAATCGAGGCCTCTATCGCCTCGAAGAGGCCGACATCGCCGATACCATTCTGCGAGGTCGAATTGTGGATATCCGAAAATCTCCGCTCAGCGAAACTCGGTTTGATGACCCCCGTGAACTGCAACTGACTGTCGGAGCAGAGATCACATGGCTGGATCGACGGAGCGGACAGATTCTGAGTCAGAAAACCTTTCCCATCGGGAATGAACTGACGCCGCAGATCAGCAGCGTGACCTTCGCCCCCGAAGTTGGGCAGTCCCTCGCAACAGCTCAGCAGGAAGCGGCCAGTCGACTTGCAGCCAGCATCGTCGATCTCATGGAAGTCCCCTGGTAATCGCATTCCCATGCGGTCCGATACGGCCTGTGACTCATGTCGAGTATCAGCCAGTCAGAGCCCTGAGGAATCCTGCCACTTCCGGTCACCAGCAGCGCTGTGCTCCCCACCCAATGCGTCGGGCATTCCGGTCCCGATTGTCTCTCGGCGACGTATCGGGATGCCCGCCTCGTTCAACGTGCGATGAATCGCCTCCAGCAACATCAGGGCTTCACTCGTGTCACTGTGCACACAGATCGTTTCCGGTTGTACCGCCAGACGGCCACCTTCAACGGTTAACACCGTTCGCGTCCGCAGGATCGAAAGCAGACGAGCTGACGCTGTGTCAGCACAATGAATCACGGCCTGTGGATGACTCCGCGGCAGCAGTGTTCCTGTCTGGGAGTACTGCCGATCCGCGAAAACCTCATGACAGACCGCCAACCCGGCGGCCGCCGCTCGGCTGAGCAGGCAACAGCCGGACAATCCCATCACAACAGCCCCGGGCACGGTTTCGCCAATCACCTCAATCAGCAGATCAGACAAGGCGGGCGAGCTGGCCGCAGAGTTGTACAGGGCTCCGTGAGGCTTCACGTGGGCGAGGGGCAGCCCAACGGCATTCGCGGCCTGTAACGCCAACTGCAACTGCTGACACAGACTGGCCCGCAGTTCGCCGGCCAGCAGTTCCATGTCGCGCCGCCCAAAACCCTCTCGGTCAGGCCACGAGGGATGAGCTCCGAATGCAACGTTATGGATACGACAGAGCTCGGCAGTCCGTATCAGCCGGAAAAGGTCCCCTGCATGGCCGCCACAGGCAACATTGGCCGACGTGATCAGCGGTATAAGTCGGGCGTCGAGATGTTCTCCCGCCTCTCCTTCTACCTCACCCAGATCACAATTGAGATCAACTGTGATCATGGCTGCAGTGCATCGGAAAATCGTTTCCACAACTCTTCCAGCGGCTCTGTTCCCACGCTGATGCGCAGTAACCAGCGTGACACGCCGTATCGCTCAACTTCGTCCAGCTCTGTGTAATGCGCCAGCAGTGTGTAGGGGCAACACAGGGTGAAACTGGTTCCCAGGTTGGGCCCTTTGCAAACCTGCAGGCGATCAAACACGATTGGAGTTCTTGATGGTGCATCACGGAGCACAATCGACAGCAGTCCGCCACGCCCCGACGGCTGCTTTCCACCATCCGGCGATATTTCAGAACCCGCTTCCGGATAGTGAACCCGCTCCACAGCCGGATGCTGCCGAAGTCGCTCAACCAGCTGCTCTGCGTTCCTGTTGATCACAGTGACTCGCTCGCGAACATCGCGCGAATTCCTCTCCAGCACCTCGACATCCGCGTCACACAATTGCTCTTCAAATTCGGCCCGCAGGGCCACACGAAGTTCAGCAGCTCTCGCACTGTCGGGATTCAGACGTGCACTTCCGGCCAGCACATCTCCCTGCCCACTGAAGTACTTGGTCAGGCTGGTCACCACGACATCAGCAAATCGAAGCGGATTCTCGTTGATAATCGCTGCCAGAGTATCGTCAACCACCAGCAGAAAGCCATATTCGTCTGCCAGCTTTCGCAACCCCGCCAGATCCGGAGTCGTCAGCAGCGGGTTGGTTGGTGTCTCACAGAAGACCGCACACACAGGCTCCCGCTGTACGATCCCCCGCAACTGCTCCAGATCCCGACTGTCCCCCATAGGCAGAAATTTCCATGCCGACGGTGCGAAACGCTGCTGAATCTTCAACGTATCAACGTAGGGAAATCCAAACTGCAGAGTCGGTCGAATTCCATCCAGCCGGCGAATCGCCCGCCAGACACACGCAATCGCCGCCATGCCACTGGGAAATAGCCAGACATCGTTCGCTTCACATCCTCCGAACTCCGCCACCCGCTGCCGCAGAGTGCTCCTCAGCGCGGACTCAGTGATCTCGGCGGGCTGTCCTGCCAGCAGTCTTTCAGCCGCTCGCGAACTCACAATCTCTCCGGCGTGCTGCCAGTACTCCTTCAGTTTCGGAAAGTCCTCAGCCGACGTTTCCACCGCCATCGCCTGCGTCCCGGGAAGCATAATCTGCCGCAGCACCTGCCCCCCCCGATGCAGTACATGCCGGACTGCCCGAGCTGCACTGGAAGCCGACGGAAAGATCAGTCCATGGGCTCCCGCCCCAAGCACCCGAGCACACAACTGACGCACCAGCGGATGCAGACAAAACCGCGGATAGGCAGCCTGTAGTCTCCCCACGACCTCAGGATCCCCCTCCTCATATCGCACGTTGTGTTCCCACAATGGCAGACACGCTGATGCCGCATGCACTGAATCCGGCATAGGAGCACCTAACTCATGCGCCTGCCAGCGGGGTGAAATCAACAGATTGCGAGGCTCATTCGTCGACATATAACATCACACTTCACACAAATCACACACGCGTTTTCCGGCCGGGATCGCGCAGCAGTTGCCCGTTACGGATACACAGAATCATTCGCACACTCAGTTTTCGCGGCGAGGTTCCAGTTCGGCCAGTCTGATTTCTGTTCGACGCTCAATCTTCAAACGGATTCAGACGCCAGCCACCGATCGCATACAGATAGGGCGCGATAGGTTCCGGAAGCTCCAGGCCCACGAGAGGATGAGTCCAGCGTGCCGCACCTCTCAAGCCATCAGATGCATCATCTATCTGCCACGACTCCTGCACGATCGGCTGCGAAGCTGTCGAACGCATCATGCCCAGGGCGATCAGTGAAAATCGACGCACGATCGCGCGTTCGGGATTGGGCGAGGATCGGTCCTGGATACGCTCATGGAAGCGTGCCGCGAGCGCTGGATCCGGCACCTTCTCGTGCAGCAACCCCAGCGCCCACATCGAAGCCCCGCGCCGCTCCTGTGGTCCCGGAACCCCCTTGCTGAAATTCTTCGCGAGCGTCTCTTCAATTTCCCGCACACGCATGATTCCCAGGTACTGAAACAAAAATGCCTGCTTCAGCCCATGTTCGCGTCCCTCTTCCGCAGGATCTGACAGCCGTGCCTCCGCGTCCAGCGCCCCCTTCAACACCAGTTCCCGCACGGCGACGTCAGGATACAGATGAATCAGCCACCCAGCAGAGACCATCACTTCATTTCGAGGGTAATTCAGCAGTGCCACACACTGGGCAGAGAACGCAGAGGCTCGCAATTGACCCAGCAGGATCAAACACTGTTCAATCCCCTGCCAGTCCGAGGACTCAGGCTTCAGACTGTCCGCACACAGACCAATGATCTGATCTTTGAGTTCCGTTTTCTCAATCGCCACGAGTCGCAATTGCTGTCGCGCCACATTGCGCACCTGAATGTGAATGTCACTCAACTGCTGATGCAGCCAGCTGACTCGCTGAGCGTCCGGAAACTGTCGCATGACCCGCGCCGCTGTCATTCGCACCACCGCATCGTTGTGCCTGCGCCCGTTGTCCAGTAATGGCTGCAGCAACTGCGAATTCTGGCGATACACGACCTGCCATGCAGCCGCCGCGACTGCATCCTCAGGGTCACTGCACAACTGAACGGCTGTTTCCAGTCCCTTCGGGTCCTGGCTATCCAGAAACGCCACTCCAATCAATCGCTCCGTCTCACTTCTCTGCAGTAATCCCGCCGCCTGCACTGTGGACTCGGCTGGATTCAGGCGCGCAGACGCAGCAGCCGCAGACATGCGTTTGAGATAGTCCATCGTGCTGTCGGTCGCCATCTTCTGCAATTGTGCAGCAGATTCTGTGTCATTTAAAGCCGCCAGACCTTCACACGCCAGTCGCACGGCCGTGGCGGATTCCGGTAATGAGGCGATCCGTTTTCTCCAGAGCTCCCTGGCGGGTGCATACTTCCATGACGCCAACGCTGATTCCAGAATGACGCGCTCAGTATCCGCTGCCGTCGCCGTGTAGGTGAGCAGTTCCGGGGCGAGCGTTTTCAGGTCTCCAGCGGCAATCGCCAGAGCACAGGCCGTACGCACTCGCGCGCTGCGGGTCGTGGTGAGGACAGACTTCAGAACACTTTCCGCTGATGAGATATCGCTGAGCTTTTCTCGCGCAAACCGATACAGCTGTAGGGCCGCCACCTCGATCACCTCAGGATCCGTCGACTCTCCCAGAACACGCACACACATCGGAACGTAGTCCTGCCCCAGTTCGTAAATCCGAATCGGGTCAGAAATAAACGGTTCATAGTGCATACGATGCGGCAATTTGCGAAATCGTACGATCTCAGGAATCTGGATCGGTCCCTGAAAGAATCCCGCAGGTGAAAAGTCCTGGGTCGGCCCGGCGAGGTCACTGAGTACCTGATCGTCGTCCTGACCGCGAACTTCCGTGAAACGGCCACAGGACCCCAGCAAAGCCAGAAGAATCGCCAGTGTAGAAAAAGCGGCTTTCGCCATAAAACAGACTCTCTCGGCTGGAAAACACAGACGTAGCTCGCTTCGAGAATCCGAAGCGTCTTCTTGACCAATCGACCAACGAACGATTGGCCATCTTTCAATGGACAGCAGGCTACCGGCTCATCCCCGCGGTCGGGGATCCTGCCACAGTTTCCTCAAAATCCAGCCGTATGTCATGCGAATCGCCTTCTTTTTCAGAGCGATTTCAGCAGAGCGTGGCGGGAAGTCGTCCGAGCCTGCGTTGAGTCAGCATTCCCGAACGTAGTTGATCGCCACACCTCGCCACGCAGCAGCCAGGAAATTCGAGTTCTGTTGACGAGGCCGTTTCGATCGGTCGCCGATTTGCCTGATGCAAACGTCGAAGACGCTGCCGGAAACAGCAGAAGCCCTGTGCGGACCGAGCGTCGTCCGTTGCGTCGGTGTGTGAAGTGCCGAGGAACTTCGAGGTTTCGGCTCTGGGATGTCCGTGGGGGCGCGGGTTGAGTTGAAAAAAAATCTGGATTTTTCGAGTTTTCACGGCATTTTCTGTGTCTTCGCCTGATTGTGGTCGGTAAAGGAATCAATCTCACACAAGCGACCATTTTGAAAGACGATTTGTGGCAATTTATTGGATACCACTTTGGGTGGATTGATTATGAATCGGCATGGTGTTCGCCCTGCGAATGATTCTGCCTTTCTGAAATCGTTCGGATCACCGGGCAACACGCTGGCATAAACAAGCCTCCTCAATGCCATCTGCAGCTTCCCCAGGCGATTGTGGAGGTCATGCTGCAGAACCCGTTCAACAGGCAGGAGTTTGAGGATGACAAGTTGTCCGTTCCGGATATCCGGGCCGTAGACCAGCCTGGAGCGATTTATGACATCGAAACGCAGATGTCGAATTGCCGCGGCCTCATGCATCGCCTCGTCTTCTATGGCTGCGAAATTTATGCAGACCAGATGCGGGCCGGGGATGATTACCAACAGCTGAAACCCGTCTACGCCATTTGTCTGCGGGAAGGTCGGCTCCGGGAAGATTCCGCTCGAATGCATTACGCTTTTCGGCTGATCGATCATGACAACGGGCGGTGTCTTACCGGCACACTGGAAGTTCACACTGTGGAACTGGGATGGTGTAATTTGCCGGAGCGAGAGCTTGCGAAGGCCAATGGGTTGGAGCGGTGGGTGGACGGGCCGCTGCACGCGCATGAGTACGATGCTGCGACGCTGACGCGGTTGTTCCCCGACCCGGCGTTTGTCCAGGCCACCGAGGCTCTGGAACGCCTTGCAGAAATTGCACAGGACAACACCATAGATGACCGTCATATGGCCGTCGGGAAAAAGCGAGCCGCGACCACAAGTGGATTCTGACGTCCACCAGGGAAAGAATGGCGGGAGCAAGGCCTGAAAGAGGGGCGGGCGAGGTCCCATCTGTGCCGCGTTTTGTTGACGAGGGCGAGTTTGACACCACGGATTCACACGGGGAGGCACAGATAGATGGGAAATAATTAAATTCCGCCTGATCTGCGTTTTTCAGGCGGCCATGCGGTCGCAGCCAATTGCGATTTGCACGCATGGAGAGAACAATGCGCGGATCGTGTGACTTTGAGCACGAGCACGGGCACGGGCACCGCTGTGCTGAGCACGCATAGGGGCGGCTCGGCGTGATCGCCCCCCGTCCCGACCGTGCGTCAGCTCCGCTGCAGGATCGAGCGGCCCTGTTCGACAAGTGGCACTGGGCGGCCGGCGGGATTGGTCCAGTGTCCGGATGGGTCAATACCCAGGTGCTCAAAGACGGTCGCGGCAAGGTCCCCGGGGCCCAATGGGTTTTCCTGAATGGCACCGCCGCGGCGGTCCGTGGCCCCGATCACCTGTCCGCCCTGCACGCCACCTCCGGCCATCAGGAAGGACATCACCGATGGCCAGTGGTCCCGACCAGCCGTTTTGGTCATCACCGGACTACGCCCAAATTCTCCAATGACAATCACCAGTGTTGATTCCAGAAGTCCGCGAGTTTCCAGATCGCTGACGAGCGCCGTAATGCCCCGATCCAGAACCGGAAGCATCGGCGTCAGGCCTTTCACAATACCGCCCCATTGCACTTCATCGCCGTGATGGTCCCAGTGTCCCCATGCGTCGCTGAGCGTCACAAATGTGACTCCGGCTTCCACCAGTCGACGCGCGAGCAGTGCCTTTTCACCCAGTGAATCCCTCCCATACCGATTGCGGATGCTGTCAGGTTCCTGCGTCAGGTCAAATGCTTGCTGAGCAGCGCCGCCGAGGACCAGGTCATAGGCCGCCTGGGTGTATTGGTCCTGCTGCTGGTAGCCAATCGATGTGTCCAGCGATTTGCGGAATCGATCCAGCTCGCGTCGTAACCCATCGCGATCCTGCAGACGCGGGACTTCGATCCCCTTCGGAAGCGAAAATCGTCCGTTGATACGCACGCCATCCAGAGGCTCATAGGCCTGCCCCAGATCGCCCGCTCCATAAATGTCCGCCGCCAGACTGTTGGCGAGCGCGACCCACGGTGGCATGCCGGGCTGATTCGGCCCGCGAAACCGCGCCGCCACTGCCCCCATGGATGGATAGCCACCGCCCTGTCGTCCAGTCTCCGTCCGCTGCGCTTTCGGGTTGCCCGCCTGAAAGGTGATCGGAGTATGATTGCTGGCGGTGGCGTCCATCGAACGTACAATGGCAAAACGGTCCTGCATCGCGGCCTGCAGCGGCAGGTGTTCACAGATCTGCACGCCCGGAACGCAGGTGGAAATGGGACGGAATGGCCCCCGAATCTCCACAGGCTGGTCCGGTTTCATGTCCCACATATCCAGCTGACTCGGCCCGCCCGAAAGCCAGATCTGAATGACGGAACGGACGGGACGCGAAAGCGGAGCCTGTTGTGGACCAGCCGCTGTCGTTGCCTGCAGCCACATCGGCAGCGTGAGCCCTCCAAGGCCCGCCAGTCCGGTCTGCAGGATCCAGCGCCGTCGCCCGGCACGCACGACAGGTTGAGCTTCCGGTCCAAACTGATGCGCCAGCAATCCCGTATGACGCTGCCCTGAGGCCACACACTGCGGAATTCCGTAACGATCGTTGACGTCAGGTCCACAGCCTGCAGTGACACCCGATTCCATCGTTCCACTCCGCTGTTCGAGTTGTGACGGCGTTGAATTACCTGGTGCCCATCCTGAAACCTGTGCGGCTGGCGTTTTACGTCCCGTCGGTCGATACCCAGCCTGACTCTTGCAGTAGCCGCAGAGTCACGAATGAACAAAGATAGCCTGGGATTGACTGGGAGGGCGAAGTTCGACCTGAGCCGCGAGCATGACGCACCAGCGAAGTTACCGCCTGAGCCAGTTTAGTCATGCGTCTCAACGGGTGCACTCGTCCTTCCCCAGACTTTTCTTCCCCAGCGGAGAAATCAGGCTAAGTTGTTCAGGTCCCCGATTTGTTGTCGACGTGATGATCGATCGCCGCTTTCACTTCGTCCAGCGAACCCTTAACAGTACGACCGCCGACTTTGGCGTGGTAGCGCTTGTGCTTGCCCGGCAGCATGCCCGGGGCTCGGGAATACGAATGATCTTCCTTGATCTCGATGTCACGATGCTTCAGCGGTGAATGTTTGCCGTTGGCCATATTTGGTTTTCCTGTGAACCTGATTGATGCACCAACCCAATGATTCAACAGACCCTGTCCTGAAGACACGACAACGGGTTGGGAGAAGCCGGGGGCATTTCTGGAACACAGTGTAACGTGGCGATCCCCTCCTACGCTATCCCGCATCCACGGGGAATCGTCTCTGGAAGCCATTCTCAGAATGGAATCTTCAGCGCAGGAACCCGACTGACATCTCATCCCGGCCCTTGTCGCGTCTGCTCGTGTGCCTCGTGGGGCCGCAGGCTGCGCTGAGCGTTGGATCTTGACGAATCGTCAGCATTTTCGAATACTGGACCCACACAAAGGACTCGCAGTCCCGACAATTCCCAGGGGCCATCATGCCGATCGGAGGCACCTGATGACGTCAGAGAATTAGCGCCGGCTGTCGTGCTTCGGGCGTTTTATGCGTGGGAGTAGCTTTCCTTGAGCGACGCGGCTCTCAAGTCACCCAACTCGACTTCAGGGCCATCGTTGCGCTCGTTTCTTGCCGGGACGGCGATTTCACTGCTGTTGCATATGGCAGTGCTGCTGCTGGCTGTCGTGTTGTTTCGGGGTTGCCAGCAGGGCAGTCCCGGGAATCCCGGCGGCGAAGTCTTCCGCGAAGTCGGGCTGTTTCCTGTGGACGGAACAGACGACGGGACGCGTGATGCCGGGACGTTACCTGGCGCTGGAGATGCCGATACGACGCAGGTCGGCGAGAATTCCCCGTCGCCAGGCCAAAGCGACGATACGGCAGTCCCCGATCCACAGCAGTCTGACAGTCGACTTCCCACTGAGGTCCCGGACATCGGCAGTCTCGCCAGTGGTGCTCAGGCCGCCGATGCCACAGGAGAAGACAATCAGCCGTTTCCCGGTTTGATCGGGCCCGGAACACCGTTGAACGGCCTTGCGGGCGGCGCGGCATCCGGCAGTCGTTCGCTGATTCAACCATCCCAACAAGGTGGGGCCCGGCGAATCGGCGGCGTGGGAGGGCCCGGTGAAACGACGTTCATGAACATTGTTGGTCACGGAAAATCTTTCGTCTACGTGATCGACACCAGCAGCAGTATGGATGGTCCCCGTCTGAGAATGGCGCGGTCGCAGTTAAAAGCCAGTCTCCGGTTACTGCAGCCAAATCAGCAGTTCGCCGTCATTCTTTACAGTGAATACCGCGAACGTCTGAAGCTGCGACGACAGGCGGAACAGCCTCTGTACTTTGCGACGGAAGTTAATAAGCAGCTCGCGGCCCAGGAGATTGATCGCATCGCATCAGACCATGGCACGGATCACAAGCCGGCCTTGCTGGAAGCCTTCAGTCTGAAACCGGATGTCGTCTATTTTCTGACGGACGGCGATGAACCCGCGTTGACGGAAGCCGATCTGCGGGACATTCGCCATGTCGCAGGAGCGATCACGGTGCATGTGATTCGATTCGGCAATGGCGCCTACACGGATCGCTCGATTACCTGGCTGCAGAAGCTGGCCGCGCAATGCCAGGGAGAATATCGCGAACTGGTTGCTGAGCCCTGAGTGCCGGCGTTTGCCGCCCAGCCTGTCTGAGGGAAATTCTCGCATCGCCCGCTCGCACCGCTTTAACGTGGCGCCCCTGAGCATAGAAACGCTCCGGGACATCAAATCCCTTCAGACGAAACGGTTGTTGCGACTGCTGACGCCGAGTTCCATGGAAGTCCTGAAGATCCCACTGACCCCTGCATGGTCCGGATTCGCACACAATGTGACGAATTGACACAGTGCAAAGGCACTTTGGTACGATTCGGGGCCCGACTGGGTTTGTAACAATTACAAGGAGTTTTCCGGTGTAAGAATTTCAATTCCGCGGGGATGGAATGCCAGTGTGTGTAACGTTCAGGATGATTTTCATGAGTCCACTGTGTGTGTAAGGTGTTGATTTGATTGGACTTGTGGTTTTTCTTGTGGTTCGGTTGTGTCGTCGGGTGATCTCGATTGCTGGTTTTGGCATGCTGCTTGCATTGTGATTGATATGAAAGAGACGCGGGCTCAGAGTGAGATCCTGAAGCCCAACCGCTGCCTTGAGAAAGCCGCGGAGTTTTGGAGAGAGAGACGCAGCTCGCCTGAGAGCCGAGCTTGCCACAATGGTGAGTGCCTGAGAGACCTTACCATCCTGAAAAAGGCCTGCGGATTGTTTGAAATCCGACAGGCCTTTTTTCGTTGACTTTGCTGACTACGATCCGTTTCACGGGAGCGAGAAAAATCAGCGAGATCGCTGCTGCTGCAGAGCGAAACAGATTGCCTGCGGCCGCCTTGCCGTCGTCTTGCGGTTTGAGGTGCCATCGTGAATGCACAATGGGGATGACCACTATAAAGTCGACCTTCGAGCTGGCGGCCAGCGGTCGTGAGCGACGGCTGATTCACTGCGTATGGAACGATGATTGCTGAGTGGTGTTGCATAGGGGTGCCAGCGGGCACACCTGATCCACGACTGTCTCCGGTTCGGGAGTATGAACACCATGCAGGTTCCACTGGAAATCACATTTCGGGGGCTCGATCATTCTGAGGCTGTGGAGGCTGAAATTCGTCAACACGTTGATGCGCTGGAGAGATTCTGTGATCGCATTACCAGTTGCCATGTCACGCTGACCCTTCCTCATCATCACGCACATCAGGGAAAGCGATACGAGGTGATCATTCGAGTTGAGGTTCCGCGGAAGGAACTGATTGCTCATCGTCCGCAGGAAAAGAACGCCGCCCATGAAGATGCACATGTGGCCATTCGGGATGCGTTTCGAGCGATGCGCCGCCAGCTGGAAGATTACTCACGCGAGATCCGGGGGAATACCAAGTTTCACGTGCCCGAACCACGCGGTGTGGTTTCTGAGTTGTTTCCGCTGGAGGATTACGGATTCCTGGTGACTCCGGAAGGTTTACGCGTGTACTTCCATCGCAACGCAGTTCTTGACGGCCGCTTTGACGAGCTGGATCTGGATTCCGAAGTCACGTTTGTGCAGCAGGACGGTGACAAGGGCCCTCAGGCCAGCACGGTGCGAGTGACCGGCAAGCATGTGCCTGTGACGCACTAGTTGCTGGCCACAAATCGCAAAAGGGGACATTCTACTTTTTCAGTTTGGCAAAAAGAGACCTGACCCCTTTTTTATTCATTCACCGTCAGTTGGGCCGGTCCGTGGGCCCAACTGACGAGTGGAGACTGAGGTCGCGGGGTTCTCCCCGACAGCAGCGTCGTCAGGGCGATCAGCAGCATTAGTGCCATGGGCAGAGACAGGGTCAGCAGAGGCCAGCCCAGCCGGCGGCGACTGCGGACAGTGGCTGTAACGCAGCGCAGTCCCGCGGCGGTGATGGTGATGGTGAGCCACAGTCCGGCGACGACCGCGGTCAGCACAACCGCGCGGCCCGTTCGCAGTTCGGAAGTGATGGCCGCAAGGATCTTCTGCTCAACCGCCGCGGGAACTTCCACGAGGGCGTAGTGCACTCGGAAAGACTTTTGTCCTTCAACACCGGTGTCGATTGATTCGGAACGGACATAGCGGCTGGCGATGCATTGTTCAGCGAGACTGGTGGACAGCTGCAGTTGGCTGTCCCATGCGCCGTTTTGCACTTCAGGAAGTTTCCCGGCATGTTTCAGCAGGACAAACTTCAGGGCTGTGTTACTGACGGCCGTATTCAGTGCGGCTTTTTCGTCTGCTCCCGAAAACTGGGGTGATGTTTGCGCAACCATCTGATCGGGACGCGGTGTGTTGACCCATTCCGGCAGTGGTTCTTCAGCGGCTGGAGTCGTATCTTTCGGTGCAGACGCGGTGTTGTTTTCGGCGGTTGTTGTGGATTGTCCCGCGTCGTCGTTCATCAGGAGTGAAACCAGCGAATCGGCCAGTGTGCTGAGTCCGCTGGCGGCGAGCAAGGGCTGCACCTGCGGAACTGTCGCGCCAACCGGTGAGGACAGGGGAATCAGTGCGTACGTCTGACGAATGCCTCCCGGCAGTTGGGCATTGAATGTCTGCAACATTTCTGTGGCGGAATCTCCGAGGAGCTGGCGGAGCATCTCTTCGGACAACTGAAAGACGACAACATCACCGTTAGCCGATTCTCCTGCGGAACTGGCGGCGGGATTGGTGGCGGGACTTGCCGTCGCGGGGCTTTCCAGTTGAGAACGCACGAGCTGGCCGAGTCGACCGGCGAATTCCGCCAGCTGTTTGCGGCGATCGGGCCGTTCTTCCGTGGGCTCAGATGTCTGCGGTGAGACGCCGGGATCCTGAAATTTCGCACTGCCAGTCCCGGGGTTGGCGACGCTGTCCGGTGATGGATTGTCCGGCCTGGTAGCGAACAGGGGTTCGCCACCTTCCGACGTCGACTGCGGCACCGTTTGCGGGCCCTCGGTTTGCGAAGAACCTGCCGAATTGAGCAATCGCTGCCAGTCCTGACTACTGAGGCCGGACTGTACGACCTCTGGAGGCGGTGGGACGACGACGCTTCTACGCAGAGTGAAAAAGTTGACAACGGCGAGTAGCAGCGCTGTCGAAACGATCACCACCGGCAAACGCCAGTTGGGTCGGAGAAGGCGCAGTACGAGGAACATAAAGAGTAACAGCCCGATACCCAGCAGAAGGACGGGACCCCACACGAAAGTTGCCTGGACACTGGTGACAGGAGAATCTTGCATCAGGACCTGCTCCGTGGTTGAATCATGGGAAGTTCCTTCAGGACAGCCCCGTGTGGCGGCACGGTGATGTTTGTTGTGTCGCCCGGGAGAATCTGGTGTTGTTGTCAGTTTTAATAATCAGTGACTGTGGTTGCCATTGGCAACGCCTGGAATTGTCTGCGTGTTGTCCATCAGAAAGCAGACGGAGGGTTGTTGAACAGATTTGGGTGGCCTGCTGATGTTTCTGACAATCCCGTTCAGCGTCGCCCGCCCGTTTCCGCAGAACCGACGCTGAGGAACCGCTGGTCGATTGGAGTCCAGGCTGAGGACAGTTGAACGACGACGGACACCGCCAGTGCCAGTGTGCCGGCAAACGTCACCGGAAAGGCTGTCAGTCTGGCCAGCAGCATAGCGATAAATGCTGTGGCGAGGGCTGAAGCAATCCGCAGGCGTTGTTTGCGAAAACTGTCCGCCTGCCACCACCAGCGACGAACGAAAAACAGCAAAGTCAGAAAGATCACGAATCCAGCAACGGTTGGGGTGTTGGTTTCGGTGGACAGACTGCTCAGACGTTCCAGGTATCCGCGACCTGAACTTTTCAGCATGGTGGATTCTTCAAGCATCAGAAATCGGGCCATTTTGCCGACCACCAGTCCGGCACTTGCTCCAAAACCGCCAAGTATGATGCGGCGGTACCATGGTTCGATGCGGGTGCCTTCCATCAGACGCGACGGGATGATGACGGCCCAGGTGACCAGCAGAGTCGCGATCGCGAAAAACAACGCATCGGCCTCGGACGGTAACACGGGCGTGGCGAAGTACAGCAATAGGGAAACGACCAGCACAGAAGACAATGAGAGGGCCATTGAGGACGTCATTGTCACCAGACGCTGGCTGACAGGAATAATGCGCACTGTTGTGGGAGACGCGTTGCGCAGGATGACTGGGGATGCTTTCGGCCGCTGGTGAATTGCATTGCCACGCGCTGGCACCGCTGGATCGGACGATGCGATCACGGGTGGAACATTTGACGTGGCAGGGCCACGCGACCGCATGTGGTCAACGGCTGTCCTGAGTCTGGACTTTGCGGAAGGCAGCAACCAGGCACCCAGGGCGCCAAGGATGATGGAGATGACCAGGATCTCCGGAATGGTATTTCGGGGACCGGTTGTTCCGGAATTTATAAGGAGTGTGAGGAAGGCAATCGACAGCATCCATTTCACTGAATAGGGAATGCGGTCGTCGAAGAACTGCTGCAGCCGGGCCATCGTCGTGAGTTGTGCGGGCGGGAATTCGCCATCTGGTCTGGAACTGGACGTTGCAGCCGAGTTGCTCACGTGAGTCTGTGTTGCCGTTGGCGGCGGTGTGGCCGGTACTTTGGGGCGATTCGCTGATTGCGGATTCGTGATCGCCTCGACAAATTGCTGACGCAGCAGGTCCACACTGGGAATGCGTTGTGCGGGATCTTTTTCGAGAGCGGCAGCGAGAACCGTTCGCACCGCGTGGGGCAGCCGCGTCAGATCCGGCTCGGCTGTGAGATGTTTCATCAGAATTTCGGCCGTGGTTTCGCCTTCAAACGGAACGTGCCCCGTCATCATTTCGCACAGCATGATCCCCATTGAATACACATCGACTTCACGGCCATAGCGTCCGCGAGCCACCTCCGGAGCCATGTAGTAGACGGTCCCGACGCTCTGAGTTTGTGCGCTGCGTCGACTGTCGGAGATGTATTTGGACAGTCCCACGTCGCCAATCTTGACGATTCCGGCGTCACTGAAGATGTTGGCGGGTTTCAGGTCACGATGGACAAGTCCTCGATCGTGCAGAAAGGAGAGTCCCGCTGTCATGCCATCGAGCCACGTGAGAATCTCAGACAATGGCATGCCGGACGGATGTTTGCAGAGGACGTCATACAGGCTTTGACCACCCACATACTCCATCACAATCCAGTGCTCCTGTTCAGAGTCCTGGCGGATATCAAAGATTGTGACGAGGTTGGGATGCTTGAGGTTCAGGCATTGTGAGACGCCGCGGAGTTCCACCTCCATGTTGTTGTGCAGCAGTTTCAGAGCGACTTCCTTGCCGGCATCGCTCAACGCGTAATACACCTCGCCGAAGCCACCCCGATGGATGGCACGTTTGATGGTGTAGCCCTCGAGTGGGCGCGATTCCGGGACAAATGTAAATCTCATGAGACCCTTCCGCAGGCGACTGATTTCAGTCCTGGCGTGGAATGCCTGACACTCATTAATATGTATTGCCTGGCGAGTGGCGAAACGGACCCGCTGATGCACGTCTGCAGGGTGTATCGCTACTGTCGTTCGATCGTTCCGTTTGCTGTTTGAGCGTGGACATGTTTCTTAACGAAGGTCAAAGTTTCTGAAGTCGAAAACACAGATCTGTACCGCTGACAATCGCTCCATCGCCCAGTTCCTGTTCACTTGTCAGTGGTTGCTGATTCAATTGCAGCGACATTTCTGAGCGGCAGTAGAATCGTCCGTCCCGGCGAAACAGAATCAGGCGTTCCGGCCAGTCTGCGCAGTGCACATGATGGTCGGCCCGGCTGCCAAGCAGTATTGAATCCACCACCAGCAGAATTCCCTGCACGGACTGTGCCGGCTGATGAAAGCTTTCCAGTTGCAGCACCGCTGATGCAGACAGCACACTGGGCCGCTGAAATCTCAACTGCACTTTTTCACCCAGAATAATCTGATCGTTGTGGTACAGACACCGCGGAGCTGAGAGCCGCGTCTTTCCGACGCAGCACGGCTGATGCGGATTCAGAAACCAGGCGTCGTCGAGGTACTGGAACGTGGCGTGACGTCTTGATAGTGGTCCCATCAGTCGCAGGTCGGCCGCATCGTCGGCCTGCGAGGGCCCCCCGATGTCGATTGACGTGCCACAACACAGTAACCACGCTCCGACCCCATCAATCCAGAGCATCCACCGCTCACACGCTCCATCTGCCACGTTGCACCTTATCACCGGGACTGCTGGTCTCTGACCCGCGGACTGGGCTGCGGAGTCGGAAATATCTGCTGAGCACGGTTGCGGAGGCGCAGGCCACTTCCCGATACCGAACATGCTTCACGATGAGTCTCACTCTGCCCCATTCTATACTGTGCGACTGGCTTCTGGGCAGTGCCAGGGAGCCCTGGGAATGGGAAAAGCCCCCGGAATTCCGCCAGCAGTCCGCAGCTGCTGGCGGAGTTTGACGGGGTACCCACGGGTATTCAGGGTGTCGCAGTGCTGGTGAGTGCCTCCGACGCTGCTGGTGCCGGGGATTCCATCTTCAGACTGAAGTGACTGTCGATTTTCCCGAGCACATCATCCGGAGCCGGCGCTGATGACTGTTCCACCGGGATACGTCCCTGCAGATTTCCCTCAGCCTCCATCACTGATTCCCGGACGTCCAGTGCGTGATTCATGTCATGAATCAGCTTTTCCACTCGGGCCAGTTGAGTGTCGTCGACTTCCATCGAGTTGACAGTTTCGGCCGCCTGCACCTGCTTGAGTCGGGCTTCCAGCTGTGCAACTTTGACGACAAGATCCTGTTTGCGAATCAGCATCGTATCCAGTTTGCGTTGATTCGCCTGGAGTGTGTCCTTCAACGCAGAAAGAATCTGTTGATCCCGCTTCACACATTCTTCGGCTGTGCAGAAAGCTGCAAAGCGATGGGCCAGATCCGCTTCCACTTCAGAACGGCTCCAGGAAACAGTGCGGTAGACGAATGTCTGCCGATCAGATTCCAGGTCCTTCCGCAGCGTCAGAATTGAGTTTTTCTGTGTGGCGAGGTCGCTCTGCCGTTCTGCCAGAACACGCTGCAGATCTTTCACATCAACAGATTGTTCGGCGACGGTTTCCAGATGTCGGCGGATTTCCGGCATGAGGTCCTGCACTTCATTCCGAATCCGATCGAGCTCGAATTCAACGGAGATTTCCTTTTTGACGGCCTGGCGGACGTTGGACCCGACAGTGCGCAGATAGCTCAGGGCATCCGCACCCAGAATCAGACTTCCGGCGACGGCCACCGTGGCTGCTCCCGTGACGATTTTCTTCAACATGACCATTCCTCCCGTTGGAAAACTGACCTGAAAGGCTGCGGTTTTCGCAGAATGGGGATGTCATTCGCCGCCCGAAGAAAATGCCTGGCTGAATTCGCAGGATTTTTCCGGAATCCTCGGAAAGAGGGCATTCGGGGACGGTGCCGGAGCGTGGAACCGCCGTGGTGCAGGCGAGCCGCGTTCGCCGTCGATGGCACGTGTTTGTTTCGCGAGATTGCGTGCCGCCCGGTGCGTGCCGTGCAGGGCACCGCGGATTGAGGAACTTGAGGGCCCTCAGGAAAGCACGCCGGGAATCAGATTCCAGCTCTGGGCAACTCCTGTCAGGCGTTCCTGTCGTCCGAGATGTTCGAAGTACAGATCATCGGGGGCAATCCCCAGCGCCGTGAGGATGGTGGCGTGCAGGTTGCGCACGGATTGAGGAGACTCTACGGCCCGCAGCCCGAATTCGTCAGTGGCACCGATGGTTGTTCCGGCCGCAACACCGCCTCCGGCCATCCAGATGGAAAATCCATAGGGGTTGTGATTTCGCCCCGCGTTTCCCTGCATCATCGGTGTTCTGCCGAATTCACCAGCCCAGATGACCAGTGTGGAATCCAGCAGTCCGCGCTGGGCCAGATCCTGCAGCAGGGCTGCTACGGGCTGGTCGGTCTGTTCCGCATTGCGGCGGTTGTAATCCGTATTGTTCTCGTGACCGTCCCAGCCCAGTTTGTCGATGGCATTGTAAAGCTGCACAAAACGGACACCTTTTTCAATCAGTCGACGAGACAGCAGGCACATCCGTCCATAGAGGGCCTTGCCGGTGTTCACGTCATGCAGCCCGTAGGCCTCCTGAGTTTCTCTGGTTTCCTGAGCGATTTCGCCCACGTCCAGTGCGGCCGACTGCATTCGATAAGCCAGCTCGTACGCGGCGATGCGTCCCTCCAGCGCGGCATTTCCGGCTCGAGTGGCGGCATGACGCTGGTTCAGTGCCTGAGTCAGGTTGAGTGTGTCACGCTGCGTCGCGGCGAATTCGTCGGCGGGCCGCAGATTCAGTACGGGATCACCTTCGTGACGAAACTGAGTTCCCTGGTAGGCTGCCGGCAGAAATGCATTGCTCCAGTTGGCAGATCCTCCCAGGCCTCCGACTTTATACAACAGCACATACCCGGGCAGGTTCTGATTTTCTGTACCGAGACCGTAGGTGATCCACGAGCCCAGTGAAGGTTTACCGCCGAGAATGGCACCTGTGTTCATCAGATAGGTGGCTGGTGCATGATTCGAACTTTCACTGAACATGGACCGGACCTGACAGAGACGGTCAATCTGAGTCGCTGTGTGGGGCAGCAGTTCTGAAACCCACTGACCGCATTCACCATGCTGCCGCCATTTCCAGGGGCCAGCCATCAGTTCGTCTTTACAGTGCTGAAAAACACCACCGACACGATCCTGCTGTTCGCGCAATGACGCCGGTACTGCCTGGCCATGTTGTCGGATCAGTTCGGGCTTGTAATCCAGCAGGTCAAAGGTGCTGGGGCCGCCGTACTGAAACAGAAAAATGACCTGACGACAGCGGGGCAGGATCGCGGAGATCCGGGATTGAAGCGGACGCAGCGGATCGCGTTGCGGCGTCGCGTCGGGGGCCGCCTGAGCGATCATGGCCTGCATGGCCAGTGCACCGAAGCCAAGGCCGGTCGAGGACAAAAAGTGGCGGCGCGAAAGGTCATGCATAAGAACGCCCAGTCTGCGTAGTGTTCCGATGGCAGGGTCTTCAGTCTGTTCCGGGACGCCACAGGGACGTGAATTCGGACACCTGACCAACCCGGACTACCGAATTCGACAATCATGCGACTCCCGCGGCCCGCGTGAACAGTCTCAGTTCCCGGGCACGCTATAATCTAGCCGCTGTTGAGCAAAAACGACAGCACGAACCCGATCTGGTACCGTTTTGGCGGTGGCCGATGGGGATTGATACCCAAAAAACTGTCTGTGAAGTTGTTGATGGACTTCAGGGTTCCCCCATTTTTGCAGCTCCCTCGTTTTTCTCAGGGTTACCCGGCATGCCTGCGTTCAACAGACTCTTCGTCACAGGTCGGGATCGTGCCCGATTTCTACACAATTTCTGTACCAACGACGTGGTCGGTTTGCCTGCCGGCCAGGCGGTCGAAGCGTTTTTTACGGACGTAAAAGCTCGTGTTCTGGCACACGGCTATGTGCTGGCGTTTGCAGACCATCATGAAATTCTGCTGCTGTCTGCGGACACCGAACCGCTTCGCAGGCACCTGGAGCGTTACATCATCACCGAAGACGTGCAGCTCGAAATTGTCGCCTCCAGCGAAACATATTTTTTGACGCAAGAGCACGCCTTGCAGCGGCTGATCACGCCATTGTCCCAGGTGCCTGATCAGTCCGGCCAGTGTTGTTCATACTCTTTGTCGGAAGGTCGTCTGACAGCCCTGTCGATCCGTTGGTTTCAGACGGCGTTGTGTGTGCTGTGCGGTTCAGAAGCGGTGCTGCAAAGTCTCACTGCCGACCTTGCGTCTATTAAGCTTTCGGCGACACAGATGCAGACGCTGCGCATTCGCGAACGCTTTCCAATTGTGGGCGTGGATCTGACCAGTGAGCATCTGGCGCCTGAGGCTGACCGCAATGCGACGGCGATCTCCTTTAAGAAGGGCTGCTATCTGGGGCAGGAGCCGATTGCCCGCATCGATGCGCTGGGACACATCAACCGCGGACTGCGCTGTGTGACTGCTCAGGTGGACCCCGGAACAGAGCCCGGCGAAAACATGGTTGTGCAGCATGACAATGGTACAGTACTCGGGACCATCACATCGCTCGTACGCTTGTCATCACAGGCATGGACTGGTCTGGCGATTCTCAGACTGGCGTCCCTCGACCGACCTGCGATTGTGATCGACAGTGCGGGAGGCGAGTTTCCTGTGGTCAATATTTCCATCTGAGACTGGCTGGTGGTATGCACTGCGAACTGCGGGGCTGCTGGTGACTTGTGCTTGTTGACCAATAGCGGAACGCTGGTCAGTGGTGAATGCAGGTGGTAAACCATGCAGACCGTCTGCGTGTCACAAGTTGCTCTGGAACGCCGGGAACTGAACTTACGACAGGAGCTTTTATGGATCACGTCGCACCGTTGAATTCCACAGGAAACCGGCCAGAGGGCTCTGGTTTCCCTGCAATGGGAAGTGTGCCGATTGCCGTCCAGGAAAAGCTGCGCGATTATCACACGATCACCGCCCTTCCGGTGCAGTGGGGCGATCAGGATGCGTTTGGGCACGTGAATAATGTGGTCTACATCCGCTGGCTGGAATCGGCACGGGTGGACTTATTGAAAGTGTGTCCATCCACGGTCAGCATGAGTGGTACGGGGCCGGGGCCGATTCTGGCATCTGTCCAGTGCGATTTTCGCCGGCAATTGCGATTTCCGGATTGGGTATTTGTGGGATCGCGTATCACACGGATTGGCCGGTCCAGTGCGGATATTGGCCACGCCATCGTCAGCGGGGCTCAGGGCGAAATTGTGGCGGAGGGGAAGTCGGTGATTGTGGTGTTTGACTACACTCTGCAACGGGTGTGTCGGATTCCTGATGATCTGCGGAACAGTTTTGAACGCTCGATGGGACAAACGGCTGGCCCTGCCGGGGGTACGCCATGACTCAGGCAGGTGACTGGGGATTCACCCCGGCGGCGGAACGCACCGTTCAATGCTGTCGGCGCCTGGCCGCGGGGTCTGCCAGCGCGAATGTCTGGGCGGCCAGTTTGCTGCGAACTCTGCTGCAGGACGAGAGTCTGGCTGCAGCCTGTTTGAGGCAATTCGGGGTGACCGAGGCATGGTTGCAGCAGGGAACGACCGACGCTGACGAATTGCGGGCGCTGATGATGCAGCCCGTGGTGATTGGTGATGCGGAGGGCAGTCGTTGCGGACGCGGAGAAACACTGACCGCGGCGGAAGATCCGGTTGCCTGGATTCGACTGCTGGAACGTGCGCGGGCGCTCGCCCGGCGGTATACAACGGAGGGGGCAATTTCCAGCGGAGTCCTGTTACTGGCCTTAGTCGACCAGAATGCGCTGCTTCGCTCAAGGCTGGCGACCCTGGGCGCGACGCCGGAGTCGCTCTGTGGATTCCTGTTTCCTGAGGATCAGAGGGATTCAACTCCTCTGGCGATTGACGAGCCGCTGCAGATCGCCGGCCTGATGACACAGGACGCGACAGTTGCCTCCCCGGATGCGGTGCCGGCCCAAGCGTCACCGGCCATCGATCGCATTCTGGATGCCTGCATGAATCGTGGGCGTGAGGGTTTGCGGGTCCTCGAGGACTACGCCCGGTTTGTGCTCAACTGCGAACACAGCAGCAGAACGCTCAAGGAGATTCGTCACGAGTTGACTGAGGCGGAGCAGTTGCTGTTTCGCAGAGCTCCGCATCGAGGAATCAGGACGCTGCTGTCGGCAAGGGATACGATGCAGGACGTGGGTACGAAGATTACTCTCGACCATGAAGGGACACGTGAAAGCCTGCGGGATCTTGTGACTGCCAATTGTCGACGAGTGCAGGAATCTCTGCGCAGTCTGGAGGAATTTGGAAAACTGGTGTCACCGGAGTTCGCCGCGATAGTGAAGCAACTGCGATATCGCAGTTACAGCGTCGAACAGCACCTGTTTCTTTCGACCACGTCAACGACTGAGCCGCAGTCCAGCCGTGCGACGCGACTGGAGCGATCGCGTGTGTATGTCCTGATCACGGAAGCGATGTGTCAGCTGCCATGGCAGGTTGTGGTGGAGCAGGCGTTGGTTGGCGGGGCCGACATTCTGCAACTGCGTGAGAAAACGTTGAACGACCGAGAACTGCTGTCTCGATGTCGGTGGATGCGCGATGCGTGCGAAGCCCACGGGGCCATGTTTATCGTGAACGATCGGCCGGAACTTGCGATTCTTTCCGGGGCTCACGGAACACATGTCGGTCAGTCTGAGATTCCTGTCACGGACGTTCGCAGACTGGCGGGGCCGGAGCAGTTGATCGGGGTGTCCACGCATGCACCGCAGCAGCTGTTGCAGGCCTTCCGTGAAGGCTCGGACTACGTTGGTGTGGGGCCCGTATTCCCTTCGGGCACCAAGACATTCCACCAGTTTCCAGGCCTCGACTATGTCAGACAGGCAGCGGAACTGGCCACGGGGCCGTGGTTTCCGATTGGAGGAATCACACTGGCCGCCGTCCCCGAACTCTGTCAGGCTGGTGCACGACGTGTTGCGGTAACGGCAGCAGTTACCAGGGCCGCAGATCCGCGTCGGGCTGTGGAGGACCTGCAGCAATCCCTGAAGCAGCACAGTCCGGTTGTGAGGCCTGCGATGTAGTGCTGTCCGTCGAAGAGCGTTGGCGGTCTGCAGGGGCGTTTGTCAAAAGATCACGCGGTCTGCATCACTTTGAGCCAGTGTGGGCTGTGCATGCAGAGGCAGCGGGGTTGGCTGCATCCTCAGATCAGCGGAATGCTGTGCCACTGTATCGGCCACAAACAGCAGACTGCCTGCGCCCAGCAGCAGGCCAGCGGCATAGATCAACAGTCCGGTAGCGCGAAGTCGGTTACCGCAGACGGACTGGCGATCGTTGAGGATGTAATATCCGAAGACACGGGTGCAGAGTGTTGCGGACAGAGTCAGGCTGAAGATCGCCTTCAGCAGAGAGTGCTGGACCGGCGGGGCTTCCATCAGCAGAAGTGCAAGAACCACGAGTGTGGCCGGTCCGGCAGAAAACCAGAGCAGTCGGACAATCGCCAGTGATGGGCAGACTGTGAGTGAACGGAAGCGCGGGGTACGACTGGTCGATGACTGGAATCGGCGAGCTGCGGAGCGTGGCAGGAGGTGTGACGGAAACGTCAATCCCTGCAGCCATGAGTTCACGAAGTTAGGGTCGTGCATCGTCTGTGTTCCAGCGGGGTTAGTTCCCCGAAAGTTTCCCTCGTCGGCTTTGAAAAAAAGCCGCTCAGTAAGTGCTCAGAAAAGGGGTCAGGAACCAATAGTGCGGAGCACCCTTCGGGCCATTTGGCTATTGGTTCCTGACCCCTTTTCTGAACCATGAACCAATAGTGCGGAGCACCCTCCGGGCCATTTGGCTATTGGTTCCTGACCCCTTTTCTGAACCATAAACCAATAGTGCGGAGCACCCTTCGGGCCATTTGGCTATTGGTTCCTGACCCCTTTTCTGAACCATGAACCAATAGTGCGGAGCACCCTTCGGGCCATTTGGCTATTGGTTCCTGACCCCTTTTCTGAACGGCATCAGGCCCTCTGTCATTTCATGTCGACCACTGGCCCGTGCCGCAATTCAGTAGATTTGATAATTCACAGCCATTCGGCGGGTTGCGTGGCGAGTGAGCGGAGGTGCGCCGGAATTCCATGTAGACTGCCATCGGTTGTTCGACTGCTGCAACCGCTGCAAATCCTGCGAACCGAACAACGGGATCAACCGAAAAGTGGAGACCGTCGGATGCGGCTGGCTGTTCTCTTACGTTCCTGCCAAAGATTTGTCCGCTCGGGAAAATAGTTTCGCGGCAGGCCGCGTAATTTTTTTGCACACATTGGTGGGCTGACTGCTGCGAATGCAGTGTATTGCTCCGTTGCCTGTCTGCAGTCGCATAAGGCTTGGGGGGAAGGCACTATTTTTTGATGCAACAATCCTGCAGGAGTTTGCAGAACCACAAAAACTGAAATAGTGAGCGCTGTGGAAACGTGATATGATCATTGGTCGGACTGTGAGTTGGTGATGCGTCGGCCTGCAGTACTTCAGCAGGGCTGAGCAACGAGGGAAGGACGTCTGGCTGTTGAAAGGTGACAGTGAATATCAGGCCAGGGCGTTCACGATGATTTCTCATAGCGACAACGGGATCTGAAAGTTCCATTGTTTCAGGGTCAGTAGGGCATCGCTGCAGGGGGACTGTGGCACCTTGACCGTGTCGGTGGGGACGGAACAAGAGATGCGGGGGCATTCATCCGACAGTAATCAGAACGTGAACGACGGGAATGGGCGTCTGCGGCAGTTCATGCAGGCCCAGGTTCTGATCCCGGTACTGATTACAGCGTGTTTCTGGCTCGTGATGAGTCTGGGAACCAATCTGTATCTTCAGTGGGTTGAGTCTCAGTACAACCAGCTGTTTTCCAACAATCTGCAGCTCGTTCGAGCCGCTGGTCAGTTGAGTAACTCGATGGGGACCTGCGTGTCCGCGTGGACTCAGCGTGACATGACACTTCAGCAAGTGCAGCAGGAGTGGGCTCGACTCAGCGAGAGTATCGACGACCTTTCCCGGGAGATGCAGCAGGAGGGAATGGACGACGGCCTGCAGGCGGACAGGGCTGAAGTCATTCGGATGGTTGGTGAAGTTCGGCAGTTACTCGAGACGCCCAGTGATGCAGATTCAGCGTCGGGGGTCGGAGTTGAGTTCGGGTTACAGAAGATATCCTCGGAAATCTGGACGCGATCCCTTGAGATCAGCGAGCGTAACTCGAGGGTGATTTCGATCCGACGGCAGGAATTGGCGGCGGTGCATTCCAAGGTCGTTCTGGTGCGGGTGACATTGTTACTGTTGGGACTGCCGATCGGAATCATCCTTGGCTGGCGTGTGTCTCTCCGACTGCAATCCAATGTGGCCCAGATCGCCGTCACGCTCAGTGGCCAGGAATCCCACAGTGATTCTCATGAAATGACCGTCAGCATCACCGGGCACAGCACTTTTGAGGAAGTGCACCGGCAGGCAGAACGTGTGGTAGAACGTCTGCGCAGTGTTGGTCGGGAACTGCAGTCCGCGCGAAAGGAAGTGATCCAGTCCGAACGGTTGGCCGCGGTCGGGGAACTGGCAGCCGGCGTCGCACATGAATTGCGCAATCCACTGACATCCGTGAAGCTGCTGTTGCAGCATGCGGCACGACAGCCTGCGGGTTCTCGAATTGAAGATGGTCAGCTCAATTTGATTCTCGAGGAAGTGCGTCGGATGGAAACCACAATTCAGGGGCTGCTCGATTTTTCGCGGACGCCGTCTCTGAATCATATTCAGCATGATTTGCGCGATACGCTGCAGAGAAGTCTGAATCTTGCAGACGGACGGGTGAGGCAGGCAGGCTTGCAGCTGCGAACGTTGCTCAGTGACACACCGTTGTGGGTGAATGGTGATGCTGAACAACTGAATCAGGTTTTCGTGAACCTGCTTCTGAACGCGATCGAAGCGACTCCGGCAGGGGGACTGATCAACGTGTCTGCCTCGGTGCTGCCTGAGTCCGGGATGATTCGTGTTTCAGTGTCGGACACCGGCCCCGGGATTGCTCCGGAGATCATGGGGCGACTGTTTGAGCCCTTCGCGACCACACGTGCCAAAGGTACCGGATTGGGACTGCCGATCTGTCATCGAATTGTCACTGAACACAAGGGGAGCATCATAGTGGAGAACATGGAGCAGGGAGGAGCAAGATTGATTGTCGATCTACCTGCCGCGAGTCCTGCGTCCGGTGTTCGGGAACCGGACGTCGTTATGAGTTCGCCCACGTTGCAATTGATCGACTAGTATCTGTTCCGGACCGTCGCAAACCGCCGTGGAGGCTCAGCCATCGGCGGGTTGTCGGGCCTCGGACACCCGAAGTCTCCTGATCAGGTATCCTGAGCCAAGAACGATGCAGGCAATGCTGTTAAATGCAACATCAGCAATGTCGCCGGTGTTATGTAACGTCAGTGATTTCGAAGCACCACAGACATTTCCATGACGACCCTCGATCATGCTGTCGGTGATTTCACACTGAGACTTTTTTCTGATCCCGGACAACTGGCGTACGAAACCATGGAAAAACTACTGATCGTTGATGATGAGGCCCTCATCCGGACCACTATCGAGTCCATTCTGAAGTCAGAAGGCCTGCAGATTTTTTCCGCTCCTGACGCGGCTTCGGCTGTCGCTGTCATGGAACGGGAATGTCCTCAGATTGTCCTGCTGGACATTCGTCTTGGCGGAACATCCGGGTTGGATTTGTTCACAGAGCTAAGGCGTTACAATCCGCGCGCTCTTGTAATCTTCATTACGGGACATGGCTCCGCTGATACGGCCATCGAAACGATGAAGTTGGGGGCCTTTGATTATCTGATGAAGCCACTTGACATCGACAGGCTCGGCGGGGCGGTTGAGCAGGCACGAAAAATCTGCCGTCAGATGTACACGCCCGCGGCAATTGATCAGCCCGCGTTCGACGAGACTGGGTCGGATCGACTGATTGGCAGCGGTACCGCGATGCAGGCCGTCTGTCGCCAGATCGGTCGAATCGCCCCGCAGGATGTTAACGTGCTGATCTTCGGAGAAAGTGGGTCCGGCAAGGAACTGGTCGCCCGAGCGATCTACCAGCACAGCCGGCGGCAACAGGCTCCGTTTCAGTCCATGAACTGCTCTGCCATCCCCGAAACTCTGCTTGAAAGTGAGCTTTTTGGCCACGAAAAGGGGGCTTTCGGAGGTGCCGAGCATCGCAGGATTGGCAAGTTTGAACAATGCCATAAAGGCACGATTCTGCTTGATGAAGTTGGAGATATCCCTCTTCATACGCAGGGACGTATTCTCCGATTGCTGCAGGACGGTCAGTTCCAGCGACTTGGTGGCGTCGAAACACTGAGTGTGGATGTGCGGATTCTGGCGTCTACCAGTCGGAATCTGGAAACTATGATTGCAGAAGGGCGGTTTCGCCAGGATCTGTACTATCGCCTGCGCGGGATGACAATTCATGTGCCTCCGCTCCGTGATCGAACTGAGGATATCCCGGAGCTGGCCCACTACCTGATGTTTCGCTTCAACCAGCAACTCGGGACAACCGTGCAGTCCATCTCCACAGAAGCCCTCGACAAACTGCAGCAGCACCGCTGGCCCGGTAATATCCGGGAGTTACAGAGTATTCTGCGTGAGGCAATGATCATCACCAGCGGACCAGCCCTGCAGCCGGAGTTCATTCCGCTCGATAACCGCGGGGATTTGTCTGACGAGCCGATTCCCGGCGATGCGACTCCTGCGCCCGGAAGTGATGCATGGCAGGAATTGGGCAAGTACGTCGACCAGGTCCTGCACGAAGGTAAAGGTGACGGATACCGCCAGGTCATCCAGAAGTTCGATCGGCTCGTCATTCTGAATGCTATGAATCAGGCACGCGGCATGCAGTCACGGGCAGCCGAACTGCTGGGGCTCAGTCGCCCCACTCTGCGGTCGAAACTTCGCGCCATTCTGAATACTCCGGAATCGCCTGATAAGTCACCGACCGTGGACTGAGTCGATGTACGCAGCGTCAATTCGGCAACCCATGCCGTTGACGCTGTGATGCCTCGATGGCGAAATGTCTTTCGCTGGATTGACCGAGTAATCTGCAACTTCCGGCAGGTGCGTCGCAGATCAGACAACGCAAGGTGAGATCCGATCTTCAGTATCTGGCGTTGTGCCCGTTGTATTCCGCATCGCGATCGGACAATGGCCGGGACGTTCGACTCCTGAGATACGCTCGTGTTCCAAATACTGTCGAACTGCGATGATCGAATTGCAGACTGCGTTGTTGCATCAAGTGTCAATCAGATTCCACCGCGATCCAGTCCCGAAATGCAGCTTCATCGGCATTTCGACCGCTCACAACAACGACCACATCTCCATCGCCGGCTGGATCAACAGCTCCGGACAGCAAAGCAGCCACACCGATCGCACCTGACGGTTCAGTCTTCAGGCCATGATGCTCATACAGCCATTTCATAGCCCGCCGGGTCTGCAGGTCCGGAATGGCAAGGGAACACGGAACGAGGGCTTGCAGAATCGGCCAGTTGTTGATTCCCACATCGTATGACAGGAGTCCGTCGCAGATGCTGGTGGGCCGCTCCACACGGACTCGCTGATCCGCAAGGAGAGACTGTCGAAAGTCATCCGCGCCCTCCGGTTCCACTCCTATGATTCTTGCCTCAGGAAATCCGGAATGAATCGAAATGGCCTGTCCGGCCATCAAACCACCCCCGCTGACAGGACAAATGAAATGGGAGACCGTGCGATCATGCTGCTGCAGTGCTTTGACGGTCCAGAGTGCCCCGACACCATTGCCGGCAATTACGGCGGGATCATCATAAGGGGATGCAAGCACTGCGTTTTCTACTTCGGCAATTTCCCGAGTCAATCGATCACGTTCGCCGGTTTCATGGTCGCGAGCGATGTTGTAGGTACGTACTTCTGCGCCGAACGACTGTGTCCTGTGAAACTTGATCTGCGGCGCAGTGTCCGGCATCACTACGATCACCCGAACGCCAAATCGCATCCCCGCGTAGGCAATCCCCGAGGCGAAATTGCCGGAGGAATGAGCGGCAACAGGGCGCCCCTGCAGATGCGGCTTATGTACCGCCATCCAGTTGCAGGCGCCAAAAAGTTTGAAAGATCCGGACGGAGTCCAACCGTAGTCGCGTAGCCAGACACGCCGATGCTCCGCCAGTCCCAGACGACGTTCCAGTTCCCATGATCGAATCAGGGGTGGAGAAAAAACATGCTCCCGAATCCGCTCCTCGGCTGCGTGGATGTCTGCAAGACCTACCGGGGTGACTGTCATACATCGCTTTCATTCAACGTCAGGAGTGTGTACCGTCCGGGCAACCGTTTGAGGAACATCGTCAGCCCGTCTTTTGTACGGACAACCCGTGGCTGCAGACTGTGACCGACACGGTCAACTTCGACCAGCCTCGCTCCGGGCAGGCCGCACCAGAGTTCAGTCTGTCGCGAAGGCCGCGTGGTGAAGCACCGTCCGGTAACAATCCGGCCGCGCTTGCGATGGCGAGGTCGTTGCAGCCCCGTGGGGTGAATCTATTGCTGGTGGGCATTATATTGACTGTGATGCGGAGTTCGAGCGTTGGCCGATCTTCCCGGACTATGGTTCAGTGAGGTGTGTGATGCCGTCGTCCTTCCGTGTGCTGTTCGGCCTGCTGGTGATGCTGCGGCACGCGATCGGCTGCGCTCCGATGGCCCTCGGTCAGGATTCGGATTTTTCGCTGTCAGAGATGCCCCCCTTACCTCAGACGGAGGGCTTCGCCGGAAGCTTCGTCGGGGTGTCCGGCAATCACCTGCTTGTCATCGGTGGTGCAAATTTTCCCGAACTCAAGCCGTGGGAGGGAGGAACAAAGGTCTGGTATCGCTCAGTTCTGGCGCTGCCGCTTCCCTCTGAAGGGGCTGCCCCTGCAACTACAGCGGACCCGATAACACAGAGTCGAGCAAACTGGAGGACTGTTGGCCAACTTGCCGCGCCGCTGGGGTATGGCGTTTCGGCGACATTCGGTGATGATGTGCTGTGTGTGGGAGGGAGTGCTGCTACAAGTCATTCGGCTGAAGTCTTTGCCATCCAATTTGACGGCCGGCAGGTATCAATGCGGCGACTGGCCATGCTACCGGTGCCACTCGCTAATCACTTTGGCGCTCGTGTGGGCAATGAGTTGATCATCGCAGGGGGCCAGCAGTATCCCGATCATACCCAGGCAGAATCTGCGGTCTGGAGCCTGCGTCCGGATGATCCCAATGCCAGCTGGTCGCAGCTTCCGAAGTTTCCCGGAACCGGGCGCATTCTGGCCGTTGCCGCGTCGGCTGGTGACTGTTTCTGGGTCATCGGTGGGGCCGCTCTGACTGAGGGGCCTGATGGCAAACCGCAACGTCGTTATCTGCGCGATGCGTGGAAATACTGTCACAGGACCGGCTGGATGCAGCTTCCGGATTTGCCGATGCCCTGTGTTGCTGCCCCGTCACCGGCTCCGGACTTCGGCGAAGGGCCAGTCATCCTCGGAGGGGATAACGGCATGCAGGTGGGGCAGAATCCGTCAACTCATCGCGGATTCTCAAAACAGGCGCTACGGTTTTCTACCGGCGAGAATCGATGGGTGCCGGCCGGATTGTTTTCACCGGCAACGGTTACCGCTGCGACGGTTGCCGTGGGATCGGACTGGTTCATTCCCACCGGAGAAATCCGCCCGGGCGTTCGAAGTCCGGCCGTCTGGCGTCTGCGGGCGCGGAAGCCATAGGCTGTCCGAATTCGGTGTCGCTCCCTGACTGTTCAAGGTTATCCGGGTGTGTGGTGAAAGGCGATGTGCAGGGCCAGTGAAGTCGCCTTTCAGAGTGGCTGGTCTCAGTCGGGGGTGCAGCCGTTCCATGTCAGCGTGCCGGACCCGGAGGCAGGGGGCTCAGCGAAAGTCACGCGAACGTGTTTCAAGTTGCTGAAGTAGTTCTCCCGCGTCGTCCAGTCGTTCACAGACAACATGAATCAGGTCACCCTCTCGCTGTAGTCGTCCGGTCGCCAGCATGATTCCTGCAAAGCGAGCCGCAGAGCGGAACACTTCCCATACTCCGGGATAGACGACGAGATTGACAATACCGGTCTCATCTTCCAGCGTGATGAAGGTGATGCCGCTGGCGGTTGATGGACGCTGTCGCATCAGGACAAGTCCCGCCACTTTTACGCGACGATCATTCGCTGTTTCGGACAACGACTCTGAGGTGAGGACTCGCATCGCCTGCAGTTTTTCACGCAGAAAGCTGACCGGGTGCTTTCGTAGTGAAAGGCCTGAAAATGTGTAGTCCGCTACGACCTGATCCTGATCGGTCATGCGAGGCAGTTCCGGGATGGGGGCGTCTTCCTGAAGGCCTTCTGTCGTGGAAAACAGCGGCAGTGATTCTCTCGAAGGTAAGGCCTGCCAAAGCGCCGAACGACGATCGATCTTCAGTGAGGCAAATGCGTCCGACCGTGAGAGGATCTGCAGCGTGGTACGATTCAGTCCTGTGCGTGCGGCGAATTGTTCAAAAGTAGAGAATTGACCCTGCTGATTTCGGACGAGTTCAATGCGGCGAGCCGCGTCCTCCGGGAGTCCCCGCAGAAGGCGCAGTCCAAGACGCAGGGCAGTACCGGCATCCCGGTGCGAAAATGGACCTCGTGTTGCGGCAACCTGTGATGTGGGTTCCAGCGTGCAATCCCAGTTGCTGTGGTTCACATCCGGAGGCAGGACGATGACGCCGTGCTCCCTCGCATCCCGCACCAGTTGAGCGGGCGCATAAAATCCCATCGGCTGACTGTTAATCAGAGCCGCTGCAAAGACGGCCGGGTAGTAGCGTTTGATCCATGCTGAGACATAAACCAGCAGGGCGAAACTGGCTGCATGTGATTCCGGAAAGCCATATTCCCCGAAGCCGCTGATCTGCTGGAAGACACGTTCGGCAAACTCCTGCTGATACCCCCGCGCAAGCATGCCAGTGACCAGTTTCTCATGAAACATCGTAATCACACCGGTTTTTCGCCAGGCTCCCATGGCCCGCCTTAACTGGTCCGCCTCTCCTGGCGTGAACCCGGCCGCAACGATTGCCAGTCGCATCGCCTGCTCCTGAAAAATCGGTACTCCCAGTGTGCGGTGCAGTACGTCTCTGACATCGGGACTGGGATATTCAACCGGCTCCTCACCCGACCTCCTACGAAGATACGGGTGAACCATGTTCCCCTGAATCGGTCCGGGGCGCACGATAGCCACCTCAATCACCAGATCGTAAAAACAGTGAGGTCTGAGACGGGGCAGCATGCTCATCTGCGCCCGACTTTCAATCTGGAACACACCCACGGTGTCCGCCCGACTGATCATGTCGTAAACGACGGGATCCTCGGAGGGCACTGTGGCCAGAGTCAGTTCCGAGCCGTAGGTGCTCCGGACAAGGTCAAATGCCCGGCGAAGGCAACTCAGCATCCCCAGTGAGAGGCAATCGACTTTCAGCAGGCCGAGTGCGTCCAGGTCATCTTTATCCCACTGGATGACCGTGCGCCCAGGCATGGACGCATTTTCGACCGGAACCAGTTCGCTGAGCGGACCGCGGGACATCACCATTCCACCAGGGTGCTGTGACAGGTGCCTCGGAAAGTTCAGCAGGGAAATCAGCAGATCCAGGAGCCTTCGTCCCAGCAGCGATTCCGGATCAATACCGCCCGCGCGCATTCGTTCTGCAAACTGTTCCTCTCCGTCCACGTGCTCCATTTGACCGGCCAGCTTGTCAATGCTGTCACTGGAGAGTCCCAGGGCTCGGCCTACGTCGCGAATGGCTGAGCGTGGCCTGTAAGAGATGACAGCCGCAGTCATTCCGGCTCGATCGCGTCCATATCGATCAAACAGGTACTGCAGTACCTCCTCGCGTCTTTCGTGCTCAAAGTCCACATCAATATCCGGGGCTTCATTTCGCTCCCGACTGACAAATCGCTCAAACAGCACATCGATTCTCCCCGGATCAACCGACGTGATGCCGAGACAGAAACAGACCACTGAATTGGCAGCAGACCCTCGCCCCTGACACAGGATGTCACGCTCTCTCGCAAACCTGACGATGTCGTACACCGTTAAAAAATATGCCTCGTAGTGAAGGTCCCGAATCAATGCCAGTTCGTGGCGGATCATCCGGCGAATCTTTTCCGGTACACCATCGGGATATCGCTGCGACGCTCCCCGCCACGTGAGATTACTGAGGTGGTCACCAGGCTCCAGTCCCGCAGGGACAAGCTCCTCCGGATATTCATAACGCAGTTGATCCAGCGAGAAGGTACAGCGCGAGGCAATTTCCAGCGTTCGATCGACCAATCCCCGGTTTCCACCCATGACTTCAAGGATCTCATGGCCGGACTTCAGGTGACGCTCACCGTTCGGGAACAACTCATGCCCCAGTGATTGCAGAGCACCCCCACAGCGAATCGCCGTCACCACGTCCTGCAGCGCTCTCCGCCGCGGATCATGAAAATGCACGTCATTGGCCGCAGCCAGCGGAATGCGAAGAGTCCGGCAGGACTTCTGCCAGTAGTGCAGTCGCTGAGCATCGTTCACACTTCTATGCAACTCGGCCAGAGCGTAGCACCGGTCTCCAAAAATCGCCCTCAATCGCCCCAGCAATGCCTCGTCTATTTCGCTGCTAATGCCCGGTTCGTACTTCCTCTGGAATCGCAGTTGGGACTCCTGATTCAATGGTACACAACACAACAGCCCGTCGGAGAAATCTCCGATGTCGGACATCAGGATGCGGCACTCACCTTTTGCCGCCCGCCGTCGCCCGAGGGTGATCAGGGATGACAAACGTCCGTATCCCTCGCGATTCATCGCCAGCAAAACCAACGCCGGACCATCAACAGGAACGATCTCCGCCCCGACCAGCAACTTCAGCCCCGCCTCCTTCGCCGCGACATGGGCCCTTACAACTCCCGCGAGCGAGTTTCGATCTGTCACTGCAAGTGCCGCATGACCCAGGCTCACCGCCTGTGCTACCAACTCATCCGCGTGTGACGCACCTTCCAGAAATGAATAATTAGTCTTGCAGTGCAATTCCGCATACGGCACCACTGCGGATGCGGGTTCCACATCAGCACCCCCAGCGGCGGGCTGCGTTCCTTCGCACGAATCCGCCCCCGTCACTCGCTGTCGACGCCTCGCTGGAGGAGGATCAGGCATGGTCGAACATCTCTCCTCAATAAAAAACGCAGTACAATGATGACGTCTCAATGTTAGCAATCCCGTCAGCAAACGACTACAACTAAATGCAGGTGCCGGTAAATGTAGGTGCCAGGCACCTTGACAATGGAAAATGATCGGATAAAATGTTCCCCCACCTCTGCTTCGGAGCTTCTGCCATGCCGCGCGTCAACCGTCGAGAAATCCTCGCTGATTCAGAAATTCAGGTGTTTCATGTGGTGAACCGGTGTGTTCGCCGGACAAACCTGTGCGGCCGGGATCCACTGTCGAAAAAGGATTATTCACATCGCAGAGAATGGGTGCGTCAGC
>JBDKIW010000038.1:0-3248 GCA_039796955.1 Planctomycetota bacterium | reverse complement strand
CCGGGGCAAAGGACCTTGCAAAAGCCGGGCACCTTGCCTTCGGTACGATGGATTCGTGGCTGCTGTGGAAGCTGACCGGTGGTCGAGTTCATGCGACGGATCTGACCAACGCCTCGCGGACTATGCTGTGCAACCTGCAGACAGGTGACTGGGATCCGGAACTGCTGCGAGCGCTGCGGATCCCGGCGTCACTGCTTCCGGAAATCCGCAGCTCCAGTGAAGTCTACGGGGAAACGGAACGCGGACTTCTGGGGGCCGCCATCCCTGTTGCTGGAATTGCTGGTGACCAGCAGGCCGCGTTGTTTGGTCAGCACTGCACCAAGCCCGGCATGGTCAAAAACACGTATGGCACCGGCTGTTTCATGCTGATGAATACGGGGACACGTCCCCGTGCGTCCTCCCGGCAACTGCTGACCACCGTGGCGTGGAAAATCGGTGATGTGACGGAGTACGCGCTGGAGGGAAGTGTGTTTGTGGCCGGGGCTGTCGTCCAGTGGCTTCGGGATGGACTGAAGATCATCCGTCAGTCGTCTGAGGTTGAGAAACTGGCGAACACGGTCACGGATAATGGGGGAGTGTATGTCGTGCCTGCCTTTGCCGGTCTTGGTGCACCGCACTGGGATCCGTGGGCTCGTGGGTTGATCGCCGGCTTGACCCGCGGAAGTCATGCCGGGCACATCGCGCGGGCGGCCCTGGAATCCATCGCCTATCAGGTTTCGGATGTGCTGGACGCGATGAAACAGGATTCCGGAATTCGCATTTCTGCGCTGCGTGTGGATGGTGGGGCTGCGGTCAATGACACACTGATGCAGTTTCAGGCGGATCTGCTGGGGGTGCCCGTGATTCGTCCTGCAGTCTTCGAAACCACGGCTCTGGGAGCCGCCTGCCTGGCCGGGCTGGCCACCGGTGTCTGGAAGTCTCCGGAGTCCATTCCGGGATTGTCAAAGATTGATCGGGTGTTTGAACCACAGATGAAAAAATCGCAGGTCGACAGCCTGAAGGCCGGCTGGACAAAAGCTCTCGAACGCTCCAAAGGGTGGGCGGAATGATGGCGGTGTGACTAATGATGGCTGTGCGACTTGCGGTGGGCATAGTCACCGTGGTTGAAATCGGAAAGGTGGACGGGGTGGGCCCTGATCCCTCAAACCGCTTCGTTGGTGAGCTCAAAGACCTGCACACGTTCCCCGACGTCATGCGCATCCACGGGAAAGTTTTCGAACTGAATTGTGGAATTGCGTTGAAACCAGTCACGAATCACGGGCTGTGCGTCAGTATTGTCGGGGCGTCGCACCATCAGCGTCTGCCCGTTGGTCGTCGCGCGGATTTCTCCGTCATCGATGATCAGTTGTCCTGCTTTGAAGACATATCTTGGAAAGCGAAACATCGCTTCGACGTCATCCTGACGGCTGTAGATCGTGATGTCCGCATCCGCTCCCGGACCCAGGTGACCTTTTGACTTCAACCCCAGCATGCGAGCCGGCGCGGCTCTGGTAATGATGGCAATTTCGTTCAGCGAATATTCCCGCGTCAGTTCAGATAACTGACAGGCTCGCCGCAGAGACTCAGGCAATCGCTGCAGAAAATCAGCCCGCCGCTCCCGATCCATCAGCAGGGCGATGATTTCGGGATACGCGAGGAAGGAACCGCCGTTGGGATGATCAGTACTCATCGCGATCCGCCAGGGATCGTTAACCAGCAGGTACCATTCCAGACCGATGGCCCACTGCAGTGCATGCACAAAGCTGCGATCACGATAACGGATCGGCACGATACCGCAGCCACCCTCGAGTTCCACGTCCCCACTGAACCAGCGGCGTCCGGTGACTTTGTGCAGGTAGTGCCCCAGCGGTCCATCCCCGGTCATGCTGGTGGTTTCACCAAACATTACCTGCCCGACATCCACCGTCAGATTCGGATGGCTGTTCACATACTCGGCCAGCTCGGCCACGCGCGAACAGATGGTGGACTGATCACTGAGCCCACCACCATAACTGTGAAACTGGATATGCGTCAGGTGAGCTCGCGCTCCTTCCATGGCTTTCATGGTTTCCAGAGTCGTGGTCCAGTTGCCGGGAATGCCCAGTTGATTGCAGTGCACATGCACTGGATGCGGCAACCGCAGGCGGTCGGCTGACGCGGCCAGCTCGCGCAGAATCTGCCGGGGTGTGACGCCATGGATCGGAACTTCATCATCCAGCCCGCAGTAGCCATCGCCACCACTCTTCCACATTTCCACACCGCCGGGATTGACCAGCTTGACCGCATAGCCCCCGGTGGCGTTCAGCAGCCAGGTGACGGCAGCGTCAATCAATTCGTGCGGACCGGCTTTCAGTTGTTCCATGACCAGATGGTTGTTGCCCATCATCACATAGAACCCTTTGTCCAGAATCGGCGTGTCCTGGAGTTCATCGTGGGCGTGACGAGCACCAATCGGAGGGACCGCTGCATCAAAAGCCGATGTGTACCCCAGTCCCGCATACAGGTAGCCGGTGGTAAACGTGCTGGGGACGGTTCCCAGAGTTCCCGAACGCGTAAGCGCGGTGCGCGGCATCGGTGCGGTGGCGCGTCGCTGCTGGGGAAGCATTTTTCGAGCCGTGTTCACCTTCGGGCCGGCGATATGGCAGTGCATATCCACGCCACCCGGCATCACCAGCATGCCCTCCACACTGATCTGAATCTCAGCCCGATCATCCGGGTCGAGGGGAGCCGGAATGATCCGTCCATCCTGGATCCAGAGGTCTGAACAGACACCATCAATCCCGTGACAGGGATCGTAAATCAGACCACCTTTGAGGCAAGTACGAGTCATCTCGGCAATTCAACGAGGAGAATGGGGCGCCAGTGAATGGCAGGATCCGATGGCACCGCGGGAATCGATTGCCTGCGTCGGGAACCGGCTTCGCTGGCGAGACGCAGACATCAATTAACCGTCCAGCGACCCGAGGTCAGCCGATAGAATCCGACACGGACACGGAGCCCTGATCGGGGGGCGACGGAAACGGTAACCGGGATCTGCAAGAACGCGAGGGCGGTGACTGTATTGTCGGACCCACCAGTAGCCCCACAGGCGTGGAAACAGGTCGAATGCAGGAGTGAGTCCAAAAAAGAACCCGGAAAAACCGAGGGTTTTTCCGGGTTCTTTGAATGTTCCCGCCAGTGTTTCTGGCGAAATGGGCCCAACAGGACTTGAACCTGTGACCTTTCGGATGTGAACCGAACGCTCTAACCAACTGAGCCATGGGCCCTGA
>JBDKIW010000037.1:0-8261 GCA_039796955.1 Planctomycetota bacterium | reverse complement strand
TCGGTGCTCCGCTTGTGCTGGGAAACAGGATCTACGTGCTGGCTGAAAATGGTGAGGGCATCTTTCTGATTCGCATCGGTGAGCCGGTGCCTGGACAAAAGGATTCGAACCCGACCATCCCCGCATCTCAGCTACTGACGGTTCCCGAGCAACCGCTGGCTGAGCACCCACTGCGAAAACATGCCGGACTGATTCCTTCGTTTGCCCAGGGGCTGCTGATCTGTCCGACCTGTGACGACCGAATCATTGCGGTCTCTGCTGAAGATTTGAGTCTTCGGTGGGTGTTTCGCTACGGTGGAATACTCAGAAGACAGGAAATCGGTGGTGATCGATTTCTGTTGTTCGGGGCGAACAGCCTTGCGGATTCGGATCGCGTGGACCGAGACAATCGCTGGACAGACTTTCTGCCCAGAATTGTCGACGGCAAAGTGCTGATCACTCCGCGCGATTCTGATCAGTTGTTCTGCCTTGATCTGCTGACAGGACAACAGCTCTGGACATCTGCTCGGGGCAGTTTTCATGCGATCGCGGGGATTCAGGACAATCGCGTGATCCTCGTTGGCGCGAATCAGGCGGGAGCGCTGGATCTTCAGACTGGCAAAGCTCTCTGGACAACTCAGCTGCGTCGAGGGACCACCTGTGGATCTGCCGTCCTGCAGGGAGACATCCTGCAGATACCCACCGATGCTCCATCCATCGTCACTGTGGAAACGAAGACGGGCCGCATCCTGGTCGCCCAGGATTGGGCGGAACCGACACTTCCGGGAAATCTGATGGCCACGCCGGATGGTCTGATTTCTCAGGGGCTCACTGTGCTGTCACGTTTTGCATCCGGAACCGGGGATGCGTTGCCGGTTGAACAGGCCGCAGAACTGCTCGTTCTTGGACGACCACCGGAAGCCCGAAAGCTGCTGGAAGATCGCCTGCAGGCCGAGCCGGCGGATTCTGCAGCGCGCAGCATGCTGATTGACCTGTTGCTGGATCAGCTCCGAACCGACTACAGAGCCCATCAGGACCAGATCCCGCGAGTGCAGCAGTTGCTGGCGGAGTCGGCTAAGGATGTTGAGATAGCGCCGCTGGTGCATTCATTGATTGGCATGACCATCGCGGATGCGGTCATTCTTGGCGAGCAGTTGCGGGGAACCACGCGTCGGCAGCAGGACGAGCTGGTTGAATTAATGGCCCGGGGTGAAGAGGCTGGAGGCGGCGTGCCGCTTTCCGAATTGCAGCAAAGATTGTCCCGGATGCTTGAACGACTGCCGGCAGCAGCCATCGAGGTGGTGCGCGGTCCAGGCATTGAACGGACGCAGGCTGACGTTCTGGTGGCCGTCATTCGCCGCAGTCTCGAACAGCGAAGCGCCGACGAACGACAGACACTTCAGAAAAACCTCGCGGCGGACGCGGTCCGGGTGGCCTCAGAAATCTCTGTCGCTGACGACCGTCAGCTGTTTGTGATGAACCTTCTGCGTGCCGGGCTGCCGTCGACAGCTGTGAGTGTGTTGCAGGATCTGGCTGCCAGCCTGGAGCAACCTCGCGAGCGACTGTTGCTGGAAGCGGCACTGCTCGACAGCCTGCAGACCACAGCGGAACCAGCGCCGGAGATCGCACGGACGTTACTGGACCTCTGGAAAGATCGGCAAGCCGGCTGGGCCGCCTTCACATGGCTGCGAGACGTGCAGCAACCGGCGGAAGAGGGGAGCAGACTGCGGTTTTCAGTGGACAATGAAACACAGCGGGATGCGATCCTGGCGACGGCAGACAGTGCCTTCCCGGAATTCCGTACGGCCCCGGCGTCTGCCTGGGTTGGAACGCCCGAAGTTGAAGTTTCCGATGATCGAACCATGCTGCCGGTGCGCCAGTTTGCCTCAGCAATTCCCCACCGCCCGATTCCCCTTTACGGGGCTCCCGGACTGTATCGAGGCTGGAGCTTTGCGTGGATCTTTCCTTCAGAGAAAGTCGGGGCCTACGACCCGGATGGACGGCTTCGCTGGAGCTTCCGGCCGTTACGAAATCAGTCCATGGTCTATGGAGGCTACAAGCCGGATTCCTGGGCATTTTCACGGGGACACCTGTTGATCATGCATCTGCAGGGGATTGTCTTCGCGGTCGATGGAAGCACGGTCAATGCGGATGGCAGTCCTGCCGTACTCTGGCAGAAAAGTCTTGAGGCGGCGCTGAGCTCAGACCTGCAGCCGGAAGAGACGGAGCCCCGGGATTTCATCGCTCCGGAAGACCGCATTGAGCACTTCTATCACTCTCCGGGCGGACATTATCCCTGCGGGCCCGTCACGGCCTTCGGAGTTCCACTGATTGTGGGTCAGCGCCTGGTGATGCTCAATGCCCTGACCGGACGCCGATCGTGGGAAGCTGATGGCCTTCCCAGAGACGCACGGTTGCTGGTTGAAAAAGAGACGCTGCTGATCCTGTCCGAATCAGCGCGCAGGATTGACGTACGTTCGCTGCTCGACGGTGAACTGTTGTCGACGTCCCGACTTCCGGAGTGGTGGGGCGAAGCGAATGCCAATGTGGGTGCTTCCGTGAAGGATATCGATGTGGAAGTCGGCACAGAGGTCCTGTGGCGCGTGTCGGTGGAAGGACGACGGTGCGTGCTGTTTCGTCTGACCGACGGCCGGAGTCTGCTGGAATGTCGTGATCTGCTGCAGGATGAACCCGTCTGGACTCTGACGCTGCCACAGCAGACGGTGTTCAGCAATGTGGTTGACGATGTGGTGGCTTTATTGAGTGAGGGGAAGCAGCTGAAGCTGGTTTCTGTCGAAAGCGGCCGAGTGATTTCGGACCTGACGGTGACGCCGATTCCGGATCCGCGTAAGCTCTACCTGCAGGCGTCTCAGGGACACTTTCTGATTTTGCCCGAAGCGCTGTCTGAGGAAGATCCTTCGCTGGATTTCTTTAATCCGATTATCGATGCCGTGCATGTGCATGGAGCGATTTACGCCGTGAACCGGGACACCAATGCCCTCGCATGGGAACAGCCCGTTCGGCATCGGCAGGTTCGATTGCTGACCTGTACACAGACGCGGCCACTGCTCCCGAATCTGCCGTTGCTGGTGCTGTTGTCGCGGGACCGGGATCCGAATTCCGGTAAAGCGGCGGTGGTGATTGGAGCTCAGGTGCTTGACGTTCGGGATGGCAAGGTGCTTTACGAGGATGTCAACACCGGGCTGACGCAGAACGAACTCTGGCTCAGCCCTGATGCCGAAAACGGTCAGTTGTGCCTCAGCTTCGAACGGCGATTTGTCCGGTTTCAGTATGGCAAAAACGCTGCCCCCTGAGCATGCTAAAACTCGTCCCTCGGACGGACTGGACCAAACGGTGGTGTCGAATCGAAATCTCTCCCCGGGATGAGGTTTCCGCGTAAAACAGGACTGTAAAAGGCTGTTTTTCGACGCGTTGTCGGCGAATCATCTGGATTTCTATTGACGGAGATGGTAAACAGGAGGCTCCCACCGGATGGCCGGTTGATGCCGGGGACTGCTTGTGATGTGGCGGCAGAAAGCACTGATAACAGATATCGGTGGCTTCTGACCGTCGCACTCCTTCAGTCACTGATGTCGGCTCAACAGCTACCGATCACCTTCCTCGCCCTCCCCTGCAAACCCGGTAACCCCAGTCATCCGGAGGTCTGTTGTTATGCTGACACTTCTCGGGCAACGTGACCGCTCCTCCCGGTTCTGTGACGGACTTTCGCGCCGCAGCCTGCTGAACATCGGGACGCTGGCGGCTATGGGGACAGCTGGCGGGTGGACGTTGCCATCGATTCTTCGTGCTGAAGAAGCGTTGGGAAATGGAAAATCGAACAAGTCGGTGATCATGATTTACCTGGTCGGTGGCCCGCCGCATCAGGACATGTTTGACCTGAAACCGGAAGCTCCAAAGGAAATTGCCGGCCCGTGGAAGCCGATCGCCACCAATGTTCCCGGGATGGACATCTGCGAAGCGTTTCCTCAGCTGGCACGACTCGCCGACCGCATGACGATCATCCGTTCTCTGGTTGGTAACCAGGCAGATCATGATGCCGTGCAGGTCTTCAATGGTCGCGATCCCCGCAAACCAAAACCACTGGGTGGCTGGCCACAGTTTGGTTCCCTCGTCTCCAGAGTCCTCGGTCCCATCACTCCCACGGCACCTCCGTTTGTCAGCCTGTGCTATCCATGTTCGCATGGTCCCTACAATGAACCCGGACCAGGATTCCTCGGAACATCTCACGCGCCGTTTCGTCCTATGGGACCCACGCGCGAAGACATGGTTCTGAACGGTGTCACCCTTGAAAGACTACATGATCGTCGATCCCTGCTGCGCAGTGTTGATCAGTTGCGTCGCGACATTGATTCGACCATGACCATGCAGGGGATGGATACCTTTACGGACCAGGCGATGGGGTTGCTGACTTCATCGCGGCTGGCCGAAGCGCTGGATCTGTCCCGTGAAAATCCCGAAACTCTGGCTCGTTACGGCACAGGCGATCCGAAAGTCTTTATCGATGACAACGGCGCTCCGCGTGTTCCTCAAAGTCTGCTGGTCGCTCGAAGACTGATCGAAGCTGGTGTACGAGTCGTCACGCTCAACTACAGCAAATGGGACTGGCACGGCGGCTCCTACAACACCATCTTTAACCGGGAGAAGGAAGACTTCCCGATCTTTGACAAATGCGTCAGCGCACTGATCGAAGATCTGCACGAACGTGGTTTGTCAGACGATTGTGCAGTCATTGTCTGGGGAGAATTCGGACGTACCCCGAAAATCAGTGACATCGTCGGTCGGGATCACTGGCCACAGGTCAACTGCGCGTTGATGGCTGGTGGAGGCATGCGGCACGGTCAGGTGATTGGTGCCACAGACCGTATCGCCGGAGAAGCTGTTTCCCGACCCGTCACGTATTCAGAAATCTACGCCACGCTGTTCCATCACCTCGGCGTTCCCGTGGACCGAACGACACTTTCGGACAACAGCGGGCGACCGCAGTTTCTGGTGGAAGATGGCGGAAAAATCATGCCGGAACTGGTTTGATTCAACAGCAGTTGATTGTGGGCAGACGCATCACCAGCAGCGTGTTCAGGATTCAGAACCGGGTCACTTGACGTCGCTGCCACAGTTCCAATCCGGCAGAGAATGCTTCCTGCGGCAGAATTGTCTCGTGCTGAGTTCACACCACAGAGGCACTCCGATTGGTAGTGCTGGACAACCCGGCAGTCACGAAAACAGAATCAGAGACCTTGTATGGAATCCGGCGTCGCGATTGTTACCGGTGGAGGCACGGGAGTCGGTCGTGCAACGGCCCTGCAGCTTTCAAAGCTCGGTTTCCGCATCGTCCTGAACTACTCGCGGTCACAGACAGAGGCTGAAGCGACCGTAGCAGAACTGCAGGCAGCGGGCGGCCAGGCTGTGTGTCTGCATGCGGATGTCGCCATTGATGCAGACTGCCGACGCATTGTCGCTGTCGCTCTGGAACATTTCGGACGTATCGACGTGCTTGTCAACTGTGCCGGTACGACGGACTTCATTCCTTTTTCAGACCTCGAAAGCGTATCAACAGAGACGTGGGATCGCTTGTTCCGAGTCAATGTAACAGGCGCCTTCCAGTGTGCACGCGCTGTCGTGGAACCCATGCGACGGATCGGCGGAGGCATGATTGTCAATGTCTCGAGCGTTGCAGCTCAACTTGGCCAGGGGAGTTCCATTCCGTACTGCTGCTCCAAGGCCGCGCTGGATAACCTTACTGTCTCCCTCGCAAGAACGCTGGCACCGGAGATTCGAGTGAATGGAATTGCCCCTGGTTTCATCGCCGGTCGCTGGACGCAGGCCGGTCTTGGAGATCGCTACGAAACGGTGGTGCAGGCCTGGGAAAAGTCCCTGCCCCTCAAACGGGTCTGCCAACCGGAAGATGTTGCCGACGCAATCGTCAGTTTGATCACAGGCAGTCGCCTCGTCACCGGTCAGACGCTGACCGTTGATGGAGGTATGCTGATCGCTGGTTATCAGGTGAAATTCGACTGACGAGGCCCTGGTCCGGGTGATGACTTCCGCGATCGCCCAACAGGGGGCGTGAAACAACAGGAAGCCTGACAATGGCGGCGTTTCGCTCCGCCGTATCGTCTCAGTCGGCTCGTTCCCCGGTCGCAGGCAGCAAACCAGTATCTCGCGGCACCTTCAACGGCACACCTCCGGAAGTACTTTCAGGACAGCGTATCACTCCTCTGCAGACCACCGCACTGGCGTGCCGCTGAAATTCGGACGCTGCCTGCCGGGCATTCCGCAGCTCGGCAGTTTATGCCGGAGAGCACTGTGAACATCGCCCCTGACTGTGATCACAGTAGCTGTTCGGCAATCTGCGCAATCTGTAGCGTGAATTCGGAACAAACGCCTCGAAGCGATTGTGCCTGTCGACTCCCCCTCTGCAGTCTTCTGGCAGATCGCGACGATGATTTCCCTGGCAGGGCCATCGCCTGCCGCAAATCGTCCGACCTGACACCTTCGGGGGTCACATCCCTGACGTGATCGATATGTTCCAGACGCGTCTCACTCGCGCCTCGGCCCATGCAAGCCAGGGAATACCAACTCACCCGAGGAATGGATGCCTCCATGCAGACTCGCGAAACATCGGCTATTGTGTGTGCTGCCGCACTCCTGTTGACCACCGGTTGCCAGACGACACAGCACTTCTACTCTGGTGGCTGGGCAGCGAAAGCGGCCACGGTTGCGGATCAGACGCCGATCCCGGGCCGAACTTCCTACAGCAGCGATGCGGAAACCGTTGACGGCAACTCGCCTGACGGGAATGCGGAGTCAGGTTCTGCCGCATCGGGCGCTGCTCAGCAGCAGTCCAGCGGTGAGCAGGCCGAACCACCGGGCCGACGCTTTCGAATTCCGGAAGAACTGCCCGGAGCAAACTCGGCTCCATTAGCACTTCCCCCGCTTGACCCGAGCCAGCCAGCCGAAACACGCCGCTCACTGGCCGACTCACTGTTTCCGGATCTGAAACCCGTGACCGCCGAAACTCTGGTCGAAGTGGAAGGCTCCCCGCTGACGCTCGCTGAACTTCAGCAGATGGCGGTTGGCAGCAGTCCCGTGATCCGACAGTCGGCCGCTCTTGTCGAACAAGCGCGGGGACGTGCAATCCAGGCAGGTCTGAAACCCAATCCTACGGTGGGATATGAAGGCGATACCATCGGAACTGCAGATACGGCCGGCTACAACGGTGTGCTGATCAGTCAGGAATTTGTGACGGCCAATAAGCTCGGGCTGGCTCAGTCCACTGCGATGCAGGAGGTCCGCGTCGCTCAGGCTGATCTGCGAAAAGCTCGCATCACGCTCGCCAGCGATGTACGCCGCAACTATTTCCGCGTGCTGATTGCTCAGGAACAACTGCGATTCACCCGCGCCATCTCGAAGTTGAGTGACGAAGTCTATCAGGCACAGATTGACCTTGTGGCCGGTGGCGAGTCCGCACCGTACGAACCCCTTCAGCTGCGAGTCTTCGCGGTGCAGGCCCGCAACAATGTGACCCAGGCCACGAACTCCCTGAATGCCGCATGGCGACAACTGGCTGCCGCTATGGGAACACCTTTAATGGCGCGACGTGCTGTGCAGGGGACAGTCGAAATGCCGTCACCCGAAATGAGCTATGACACTGCGGTAGGTATGCTTCAGAAACACTCGAATCTTGTCGCAGCCAATGCCTCCATCGCCCGAGCTACCACCAATCTGCGGTTGCAGGAAGCCATTGCTCGCCCGAACGTGACCCTTTACGCCGCGTTCCAGCACGATGACACGACTCCGCTTTCAGATTACTCCACCAACGTCCAGGTGTCTGCCCCGCTGCCGGTCTTCAATCGAAATCAGGGCAACATCACTGCCGCACATGCAGAAGTGATCAAGGCACGCCAGGATTACGCGGACACCATGAACAAACTGATGTCGCAGCTGGCGGATAACTACAACCGCTACGAAACCAGCCGGGAAATCTCCGGAAGCTATCGTAAGGATCTGGTTCCGGATCAGGTGCGCGTCTATCGAGGCGTCTACGATCGATTTCTGATTGACGGGCAGTCGGTCGACTTCGCTCAGATTGTCGTGGCTCAGCAGACTCTGGGACAGGTCGTGTCCAGCTACGTGACCTCTCTCGAGACGGAATGGCTGGCAACTGTGGATCTGGCAGAACTTCTTCAGGTTGATGATCTGCTGACGATGGATGGTGCCGTCAATCAGAAAAGTGCCCCGCCGGCAGGCGTGACTGAAGTGCC
>JBDKIW010000036.1:0-4224 GCA_039796955.1 Planctomycetota bacterium | reverse complement strand
AAGACCACAAGTTGCGGGACGCCGGCGAGTGAAGTAAGGATCGGCGAGGAATAGCCGGCATTGCCGCTGCCCGCTTTCCAGCTCAACTTACCCGTCTGGCGGTCCCACGCTGATACGGCCGCCTTCGTTGTACCGGACTGAACAATCACTGTTGTTTCGGTCAGAACCGGAGAACATGCGACCCCGTACTCTGCTGGTACACCGGCAAGCGCCTCGGGGACATTCACAGACCAAAGCAGTTTTCCGGACTCGCGTGACAACGCGACCAGAATTCCTTCACCCGTAAACGCGAGGATCTGCTGGCCGTCAACCGCCGGCGTCGCGCGAGGCCCATTTCCCATGGCATTCTCGTAAGCTGGTGCGACCGACGTGCGCCACTGTTCCTTTCCAGACTCAGCATCCAGTGCCACAACAAACTGCGCTGTGTCTGTCTGGAACATGGTGACGGCCAGACCAGAATGGACGGCGATTCCCGACATCCCTGTCCCCAGCGGTGTCCTCCACGCAACCTTCGGTCCGCTGTTCGGGATGGGATTAATCAGGCCGGACTCAGGTGAAATTCCGTTCCTGCCCGGCCCAAGAAACTGCGGCCAGTCGCCGGCAGGAAGCGATAGTGGGCAGGTGCCGGAGAGCACAGTGGCAACGAGTACGGACAGAATTCCTGATTTCATCGTCATCACCAGCCCCTCTTAATGTTCCTCGATGCCACTCAATCTCACTTGCCATTTTGTCAGCGGGATTCCCGCATGAACTTTGCATCGTAATGCGAAAGACCTGGCAACGGTAGACAAAACAGTCATCGAGTGGTTTCTCGCGATGATATGTGCGACCCCGGTGCGGGGTTTTCGGGGCCATCCCGGATTCTGCAGGCACCCGCCAACGGATTGCACTAAGGAACATCGTCGGAAGCCATTCCGGACCCTGTCTGGATTCCCCTCGCACTCGCGGCTCGATGACTTTTTAAAAGGTATAACGTGCCGTTGGATTCCGTCCGGACGTCGGGTTTGAGTCTTCAAATGTCAGTAGGGCCCCTGTTTTGAGATCCAGGCAAACAGGGGATTGAGTGACCACGTGCGATTTCCATGTCAGTGGCAGTTCATGCTGGCGGCGAGGACAGGAGGCCAGTGTTTGTCTGGTGCCCGGAATTCGGCGGCTTTCTGAAGACCGCGAAGGCAAAAAATCCCCGCAACCGGTATAGTAAGGCCTCGAATGGCATGCAGCCGGCCTTGTTCATGGGCCCCTCGTTTCGGCTGCATCGGCGTTCTGTGACCTTTCCTCTTCCCGGAGAACTACGATGCTGCGAATTCCCGGACTGACGGCTCTGCTGCTGGTCCTGACGGCTGGCTGTTTTTCCATTTGTGCTCAGGAAAAAAATCTCGTGTACCCAGTGACCAGAACAGTTGACCAGGTCGACGAATTTCACGGAACCAAAGTGGAAGATCCCTATCGCTGGCTGGAAGATGACGTTCGGACATCGAAGGACGTCGCTGAATGGGTCAGCCAGCAGAATCAATTGACCTTTGGCTTTCTGAAATCCATTCCGCAGCGTGACACGATTCAGAAACGCATGACCGAACTCTGGAACTACGAGAAAATCGGTGCCCCATTCAAACGGGGTGGTCGTTACTACTTCTCTCGCAACGACGGACTTCAAAACCAGAACGTGCTCTGGATGCAGGACAGCCTCGACAGCGAACCCCGAGTACTCCTCGATCCTAATACCTGGTCCAAAGACGGCACAGTCGCACTTTCCGGAAACGCCTTCAGCGATGATGGACGCTATGTGGCCTATGGCGTTCAGGAAGCCGGATCCGACTGGAACACATGGAAGGTGATGGAAATCGCAACTGGCAAAGTCCTTGATGAGGAAATTCGCTGGGTCAAATTCAGTGCGGCCGAATGGACGCCGGACAGTCGCGGGTTCTTTTATGCTCGATACCCGGAACCTGAAAAAGACGCAGCGTTTCAGTCACTCAACAGCAACATGAAGGTCTACTACCATCGTATTGGAACGCCCCAATCGGCAGACGTCCTGGTCTACGAACGACCGGATCATCCGGACTGGGGGTTTCAGCTGAGTGTGTCGGAGGACGGACACTTTCTGATCATCACCGTCTGGGTTGGAACGGACGATCGCTACCGAATTGTGGTTAAGGATCTGACTGAGCCCTATGGGCTTCCCTTCGAACTGATCAGCAACTTTGAAAACGAATACTCATTCATCGAGAGCGATGGAAAGACTCTGTATTTCCAGACCAATCTTGAGGCCCCGAATCGTCGTGTCATCGCCATTGATCTGCAGCAACCCGGCCGGGAACACTGGAAGGAAATTATTCCCCAGGCCGAGAACACTCTCGAAGGAGTCGGTGTTGTAGGCAACATGTTTGTCTGCAATTATCTGAAAGATGCAAAGACGCAGGTGCGGCTGCATGCCATGGACGGCACCTTCGTTCGCGAAGTCGAATTCCCCGGCATCGGTGCGGCCTCAGGATTTGATGGGCGACGGTCTGACACAGACACCTTCTATTCGTTCAGCAGTTTTGCTCTGCCCCCGACAACATTTCGATACAACATGATCACCGGTGAAAGCAGAGAATTTCGCCGCGCCAATGTTCGATTCAACCCCGACGACTACGAAACTTCGCAGGTATTCTACACCAGCAAAGATGGCACAAAAATCCCCATGTTTCTCTGCCATCGAAAAGGCCTGAAGCGGGATGGAACCAACCCTGTGCTGTTGTACGGCTACGGTGGCTTTAATATCTCGATCACACCCTCCTTCAGCGTCAGTCGCCTGACCTGGATGGAAATGGGCGGCATCCTCGCTGTGGCCAACCTTCGCGGTGGAGGTGAATACGGTGAAGCCTGGCACAAGGCCGGGACAAAGCTGCAGAAACAAAACGTCTTCGATGACTTCATTTCCGCAGCTGAATGGTTGATTGAACAGAAATACACCAGCAACCGCAGGCTCGCAATTCAGGGACGCAGTAACGGCGGACTGCTCGTCGGCGCCTGCATGACACAGAGACCTGATCTGTTCGGTGCCTGTCTACCCGGCGTCGGCGTCATGGATATGCTGAGGTTTCACCGCTTCACTGCAGGACGCTTCTGGACAGATGACTACGGTAGTGCCGACAACGCAGATGAATTTGCAGCCCTGTTGAAGTATTCGCCCTACCACAATCTGAAGGGCGGAGTTCAGTATCCAGCCACAATGGTCACGACCGCAGATACCGATGACCGAGTGGTGCCTGGACACAGCTTCAAATTCGCCGCCCAGCTGCAGGCCAGCCAGTCCGGAACCGCCCCCACGCTGATCCGCATCGAAACCTCAGCCGGCCACGGTGCCGGCAAACCGACCGCCAAGATCATCGAAGAATCCTCCGATGAACTGGCCTTCCTCGTTCACGCCCTCGACATTCAGTAACCCAACCCCAAAGAAGGCCGCCCCCGCGGCCTTCTTTCATCCCCCAATCCATTTAGGTGCCATGCACCTTGACAGTTTGAAATACCCGGCTAGAATCTCTCCACCTTTGCTTCGGAGCCTCTATCATGCCGCGCGTTAACCGTCGAGAAATCCTGGCTGATTCAGAAATTCAGGTGTTTCATGTGGTCAATCGGTGTGTTCGCCGGACAAACCTGTGTGGCCGGGATCCACTGTCGAAAAAGGATTATTCACATCGCAGAGAATGGGTGCGTCAGCGGCTGGAGTTTCTGGCGGGGGTTTTCGCTGTGGAAATTCTCAGCTATGCCGTGATGAGCAATCATCTGCACGTCATCGTGAGAACTCGGCCGGATGTCGCTGCAGCGTGGTCCGATGAGGATGTGGCTAGACGCTGGTGGAATCTGTTTCCAAAGCGAAAAAACAAGAATCAGACTCCAGCAGAACCCAGCGACGAGGACCTGGCAAAAATCACCAGTAGTCCGAACGGAATTCGGGAAAAACGTCGGCGGCTGTCGAATCTGTCCTGGTTCATGAAATGCCTGTGTGAACCCATCGCGAAGCGGGCAAATCAGGAAGATGAAGTGCGGGGGCATTTCTGGGAATCCCGCTACAAGGCGCAGCCGTTGCTGGATGAAATGGCCATTGCCGCTTGCATGTCCTATGTCGATCTCAATCCCGTACGGGCCGGCATTGCGGATTCGCCGGAAACCAGCGAGTTTACTAGTGTTCAGGCCAGAATTCGGGATCGCCATGAGGCTCAGGCCTGCCGCACATCTGAG
>JBDKIW010000035.1:0-12474 GCA_039796955.1 Planctomycetota bacterium | reverse complement strand
TGCAAAAGGACCCTGAAATGCGCTGGATTCTGACACTGACCGCCCTGCTCCTGTTCCACTCCGTTGCCAACGCGTCGGTGTGCCCATTTTGTGATGCACCGACACTGGTGATGGCCGAACAGATTCAGATGTGTGACCACCTGCTGCTCGGAAAGTTCGTCGGCGGAACGAAAGCCACAGAAGTCACCGCTGGTGTGTCCCGCTTTGAGGTCGTCGACATCGGGTTTTCCAAAGGCGACAAATTCCAGAAGGGGCAGATTCTGGAGATTCCGCAGTACATCACCGGTGCCGAAACATCGCTGTACACACTGATGGGTCCGGAAGAGCGTCTTGAAGACTGGCATGCCCCGGCAGAGATTACCGACGTCGCATGGCAGTACCTGTCCAAAGTTCCGCTGCCGGTCACCGATCCTGCTGAACAGACTCGCCGGCTGGAATACTTCCTGCCGTTCTTTGAACATCAGGACATGCTTATTTCCAATGATGCATTCGCAGAGTTTGCAGCGGCGCCCTACAGCGTCATCAAGCCGATGCGTGACAAGCTGCCACGCGAAAAAATCCTCGCATGGCTCAATGATCCCAAAGTCTCCGTGACCCGAGTTGGTTTTTATGGACTGATGGCCGGACTCTGTGGCAAGCCTGAGGATGCAGCAATCCTTGAAAAGAAGATCGTCACACTCGACGCCGACTTCCGCCTTGGAATCGAGGGCGTCATGGCGGGCTACATGCTGCTGAAAGGCGAAGACGGGCTCAAGGCACTGGAAGACGCCAAGATGCGAACCAAAGTCGCCCTCAATGCTGACGGAAAGGAAGTCAGCCTGCCCTTCAGCGAAACCTACGCTGTTATGCAGGCACTGCGATTCATGTGGACTTATGAACCAGATCACATTTCAAGGGACCGCCTGAAACAATCCATGCGGATTCTGCTTGACAGGCCGGAACTGGCCGATCTCGTCATCACCGACCTTGCCCGCTGGAAGGACTGGAGCATTCAGGATCAACTGATGGCCATGTATGCTGACGAAAAATACGCCATCCCGGCCATTCGACGTGCGATTGTGCGTTACCTGTACTACTGCAGCCAGGAACAGGGCGAGCCGGGTGCTGATGGAGTGGCCGTCAAGCCAGAATCCGCGGTGAAGGCGGAAGCTCACCTGAAGGATCTGGAAGTCAGAGATCCGAAAACGGTCAGCGACGCCAAGCGGTTTCTCGTCCGTTAATCATGGCCCCCGCTGATCACCCTGTCGGCCCGCGTCCGTGTGTACTTCGAACGACACAGCGGGCCAGGGGCGACGGCAGGCAACCTGGGCCATGCCAACGCGGGCCATCCAGCCGTGGTTGAATCGACCGATTGTTTCACAGGCCTCTGCCGGTGACCGCCACCACGCCTCGGACCGGCATTCTCTTCATTTCATCAGGTGCCTCTTCCGTCCCATCTGCACGATCAGCAGGCACCCGGGAACAGCTCTCTATGGCTCAGGATGATCCTGCTGGAATCGACAGAGAACTCACCGCCCTTCGTGAGCGGGCGCGGGCACTGATTTCGACCTGCGATTTCGCCGGTTCGTTTCAACTGCATGGAGAATTGCGACGTCGCGGTCGCCTTGAACAGCGAGCCGAAGCCTATGTTCTGGGCACATTTTTCCAGATGGATGAGGCCCAGTATCTGCTGGATTTCCAGTTGATGCGGGAGCGCGCGATTGAACTGATCGCCCTGCTGGAGAACGAGGAAAAAGTCCGCCAGATTCAGGCGGATCTGCCGCGGGAACAATATGACTACCTGGTGTATTCCATGAGCTCCTGCGCGTACGAAAATCTCGCGGAAGCAACAGGGCTGCTGGAGGGGTACAACTCCGAAGGAATGCATGCCTGCATTGCAGACGGCCTGCAGATCTGCCGACGTACTGGTAAAACAGGCTGCATCAGCTGCTTCCGCGAATATGCCTGTGATGTCTACATGGCGGCAGATGATGCGGAAATCGCTGCACATCAGTGCCGGCTCGTACGCGACCAGGATCAGGCCTGGTCTGATCGCGGGGATCGTCGCTGGCTGGCCACCATCAAACTGGCGTGGCTGGATGCATTGCATGGCAGGTTTGCCGAAGCTGTTGAAGGCAGTGCTCAGGCATTACAGCTGTGCGAAGCAGAATCTGTCTCACTGCCCATCGAAGCGCGCTTGCGCGTTGGGCTGTTGCGGGACACTATTCTGATGGGAGCCGGACGGCCACCGGAGTTTCAGGATTCAGCGGCCTTTGCGGACTTCCCGGCCAGGGGTCAGTGCCCCTTATTCGAGCATTCGCTGGAACTGAACACGGCACTACTGGCCACACGCTGTCAGGACTGGCCATTGGCCTTCGAGTTGCTGACCGCATGGGATCAGCGATTGCAGAAAAACGGGAGTACTCACCTTTGGCTGGAAACGCGACTGCGGCTGGTCGCGGCCAAACTGCTGGCCGGCGAGCGATCACAGGCCGAGAGGCTTGCGAAGCAACTGGAACAGCGAGCTCGCGTGGCGCATGACTATCTGACGCTCCGCCGCCTGCAGGTTCTGCTGGATGCAGATTCTCCATCGCCCATCGCCCTGTTGGTCCCCACCAACCGCGCCTCTGCCGAAACCCCCTGGGGCACAGGTCCCTACTGGCATGAAATTTCCCGCGATGCTCAGACCGCCGATCAGTCCAGTGACACGTCGGTGTCCCGTGACATCGCCAGTACTTCCAGCGACACCCGGGCAGCATCCGAAAACAGTGATTCCGTCAAGTCGCCGCTGGCCGAAGAAATCGAACAACTTCGACAACGTTCTAAAGCATTTTCCGAAGCGCCGTGCCAAAACGAATTTGAAAGTATCCGGGAAGAGATTCTCGCGTTTGAACCTCCCTTCGTGACTCACTCTGATGATGCCTGCAGTCTTGTGCATCTCATGACGTTTTTCGTGGGGACGGCAGAAGATGGTGAGCATGTCTGGAAGTGGGCCAATGCACTCGTCGCCGGATATCGTGACAACGCCATGGCTCTCTCTGTGCTGGGCACCCTTGGCGATGCTCTGCGAAACACCGGCAATGAAGTGATGCAGGAACGTGTCACGGTGGAACGCACCGAACAACTGCATCGCAAAGCCATGGAGCTTGATTCGCAGCGTGCCGGTATTTTTCTCAGGGCAGGCCTGCACTTCGTCAGCCGCGACAACCATGGCGAAGCGGAACGCTGCTTTGCCCGGGCCTTTCGGCTGGAACGGTCGGACGGGGCCATTGCCCGCCATTTGTCAGAGCTTTATCGCGGCACGGACCGACCAAAGGATGCCCTGCATGTTCTGGACCTGTGTCTGCGCGAAGGCAGTACCGATCCACAGGTCGCGTTCGATGCCGGGATGCTGGCCTTCCGGCTTGCTCAGTACGATGCCTGCATGACCTACCTTGAACGCTATGAGCAGCAGTCCGGCCCCGAAGAATGGCTCAGCTACTACCGAAGTCTCTGCTGCTATGAGCAGGGTGACTTTCAGCGATCGCTGGAATTCGTTGAAAGAGAACAGCAGCAGTGCACCAATTCCGGCTGGCATCTGGAAGTTGTTCGCTCAATCGCGAAGGCGCGTGCAGGAGATCTCGAAGGCGCAAAGACACATGTTCAGGGAGTGCTGAAGACGCCGTTTTATGAAGTTGACTATCTCTCGGTGACAGGCCTGACGGAACTCATTCAGCGACTGGCCGTTGTCGCGGAAGATGTCCTGCAGGATGCTCAAATCGTGGAATTCCTCGAACGCCGACTCCTGCGGTCAGGACTCATGCCCGACTCGTGGTTCCAGTATCAGCGAGAACATCACGGTGAGGCCCCGCGTGATAACATGCATCTTTACCGTTGCCTCGTATTTCAACCGCTGGACGAATCCTGGCTGGAGGATCCGGATCGGCTGTGCGAGCAGCAGGAATGGAAATCCTATCTGACAGAATGGGGCGTTCTGGCCGGCTCGGAAGAGGAAGCGTCTGAAATTGCACTCCGCTATCAGAGCATGTGTGCAGACCTCGCTCCGGAGGTCCGCGAAGTCATGGTTGCTGAAGGAGGCTACACGGAAGCCCCCGGCCCGGTCTGGCAATCCGGGCGGTTTTCTGCTGACGAACTTCCCGATATGGCAGGCCTGCTTCCGGAAGACTTCGATCTCGACGATGCGGACTTAGGTGATGACGACGATGACGACGACGATGAGCGGTCGTGGTAGGGGGGGCTATTCCAGCGAATGTGCCAGCAGGGTTTCCCGGCACATCGGCACGGGGCAGCACTCGTCAGGCAACGACTTAGAGATCGCTCTCAGATGCTGTCGTGAATTCGCGGAGGCGAGCGACCAGAATGGCACAGACCAGGAACACGCCCGTCAGTATCACCAGCCAGAAGGCATGAGATAACGGTGAGCCCTGTCCCACGGCATATTCCATTGCCGGAGAGTTTCTGACATCGTCATGCAGCGGCACCCATTGCACCAGCATCGAACGCAGCCGGTACTGAACTGTGATTCGATTGACAATCGCCGGAAAGGCCCCCAGTACCACCTCGACCAGCGCGGTGTACATCACGCAGAACACCATGGCCCTCCGCGGAAACAACACCCCGACAAGCAGAAAAACAGCGGCGTAGGCCAGCGCTGATAGAAAACTCAGTCGCACCATCGCCAGCCAGATCTGGTATTTGCTGAACGCATTGCTGAGCCACAACGCTGCTGTGACTCCTGTGACCGCCGCTGTGAACCCCCAGGTAAACGCCACGGCAAATTTCCCGAGCAGCAGGTGGAAGATTCCGTGGGGGCGAGTCGCAAGATAGACCCAGCTGCGCTGTTCAAGCTCAGAAGCAATGGCAGGACCAGCCATCAACAGCACACTCATCGCCGTACAGACGCAGGGAACGGTCACATACAGCATCAGTGACCACACGGAATCACGCTCAACAGCAGGAAGCTCTCCTTCCATATGCTGGATCCAGGTCATCAGCCCTGTGATCAGCACCGGGAAGACAGCCATCACCAGCCACCAGGCCATCCGTCCGGTTGTCAGTGACTTCTTCCACTCGTAAACAAAAACAGCACGCAGGATGTTCACAACTCACCTCGGTGAATCTTCATGAGTGAATTGAACAGGGACTGCAGAGAATCATCCGCAGTGCGGATTTCGAAAACGACCATATCCCGTGAATGAATCCATCGCACCAGTTCTGATGTGAGTGCAGAGGCATTGCCTGTGCTGATCTGCACGGTTTCGCCGGCAGTTCCTGGCTGAACGCGAACAGCTTCTGCCAGCCCGGTCTGTACCACCATCGCTGCAAGCTCCCGACCGTGGGTACAACGAATCCGAATGTCCATCGGCACCTGAAACAACAACTCATGCACTTCAGCCGCGGTCCCCGAGGCCAGTAATCGGCCGCCGGAAATGAGCAGAAACGACTGCGTCAGTGCCTCCACTTCATGCAGCACATGGCTGGCAATGATGATGCTGCGTCCCCTGCGAATCCAGTCCCGCAGCAAGTCTGTCATGTCGGCTCGGCCAATGGGATCCAGGCCACTCAGAGGCTCATCCAGAATCAGCAGCTCCGGTGCATGGGCGATTGCCTGAGCCAGTTTGGTTCGCTGACGCATACCTCGGGAATAGCCGGAAATCGGACGCCGCATGCCTTCGGCCATCCCCACAATTCCCAGCGTTTCCTCAGCCTGCTGCCGCGCCTGGCGCCGGCCAAACCCCTGCATCTCCAGCAGATAGGTGACCCAGTCGAGCCCCGTCACACTCGCATACATGCCCTCGAAGCCCGGGCAGAACCCGATGCGCCGCATCAGCTCTGCATTGTCACGCGGAGATTGCCCCAGCACCGTGACCGTCCCACGTGTCGGCCGCAGTTGCCCGATCAGCAGATTCAGCATGGTGCTTTTCCCGGCACCATTCGGCCCCAGCAGACCGTAGGCGCCCGGTGGCAGTTCCAGCGTCACGTCGTTGACGCCCAGAACATTCCCGTACAGTTTTGTCACATTCTGAAAACCGATCATGGTACTCATTCTGACGGCCCTCAGATCTGCAAAGGAGCAGAAACACGGCGATAGAGTACCGCCGCCGACAACACCGTGATCAATCCCAGCAGGATCAGACGCATCTCTATGCCCTGCACCTGAAAATTCGTGTCCAGGATCCACGCGGCGACGTCACTGAAGACGTGAAACAGGGAGACGCACTGCAGCAGCGAGGTGGCTTCTGAGGACATCAGGGGCATGATCGCCGCGTATGTCAGAAATCCGAGGATCCAGATCGCAAACCAGCCGAACGAGGCATAACGTGACTCGGTCGTCAGCGATGACAGCATCAGAGACAACAGAGTGCAGGGGACCACGATCATCAGCGACACCAGCAGAATCTTCAGCGGCAGGTCCCATGTTGAACTCAGAACACTCAGATCAGGAGACAACAACACGCCCATCAGAAACAGAAGCATCGCCGGAACGAGAGTGATCATCAGCAGAAAAAACATGACCGAAGCCGCTTTGCCCAGAATGTACTGCATACGAGTGAGCGGTCTGGAAAAATACAGCAGAAAGGCACGCGATCGAAAATCCTGTGAAATCAGGGGTGGAACGATCACGCCAATCATGGGGATCAGAATGAACGGCTGAGAACGGCGGAACAGCGTCAGCAGCAAAGCCGACCAGAACAGATGTCTCTCCGTTCCCGGCGAAGCGGTACGCCGCTGCACCAGTTCTGACACATTGGAAAACTGTCGCTGCCCCCCGGCCCCCGGTTCCAGCAGCATCTGCGATAACCCAATGACCGCTTCGCCGGCGAACTCATCCCGGCCACTTGCCTGCTCGTACACAAAAATCAGGAACCCCATCAGCGCAGCCGGCATCCAGGCGAAAAACATCATCCTCCGCAGCCACATGCTTAACCAGGCACGACGGATGCCAATTTCGGCAACAACCATCCAGCGCGTCAGCAGGGCCGCTCGTACCCCATGCCACTCTCGATATCCCGGGTCATGTATTGGCACGTTGCACCTCTCTTACCGCATCCAGAAAAATCTGTTCCAGAGAATTTCTGGAGGGACTCATGTTGCGTATCACACATCCGGACGCCGCAGCAGACTCCCACAGTCGACCACTCACATCTTCCGCTAACCCGTCCACCCGCAATTGCTGAACGTCCGTCAGCTCAGCATTGATCCCGGCAGACTGCAGAGCCCGAAGGAATGCCGCCGTATCCCCGTGAATATTCAAATGCAGCGATGGGCTTGGCATCCGCAACAGAAATTCCAGGCTCTCGCTGACACGTACCGTGCCTCCAGCCAGAATCACCACATAGTCACAGACGGCTTGAACGTCCGGCAGAATATGAGTACAGAGAATGACGGACTTGCCAAAGTCTCGCGACAGGATTCGGATGCGATTCAGCATCGCCTCACGCTCCTCCGGATCCAGGCCCGTTGTCGGTTCATCCAGAATCAGCAGCCGCGGATCGTGGACAATTGCCATCGCAAACCGCAGCTTTTGTCGCATTCCGGTAGAATACGTTTCCACGGGACGGTAACGCTCCTGACCCGCTCCGCAGAAATCGAGAATCTCGTGCCCCCGGCGAATTGCCTCTGTCCCCTCCATACCAGACAACCGCGCTGCAACCTGCATGGTCTCGATTCCCGATAAACCATGGATGTAGCAATCGTCCTCCGGCATGTATCCAATCTGATTGCGAATCTGGTCGGTGGAAGTGCCCAGCGGAATCCCCAGCACCTGTCCCGTGCCCTGATTCACAGCCACAAGGCCGAGAAGGACCTTAATCAGAGTGCTTTTACCAGCTCCGTTTGGCCCCAGCAGGCCCGTGACGCCCGGCAACACTCTCAGGTTGACATTCGTCAGTGCCCGAAACCGGCCGTAATCCTTGGTTAGTCCCTGAAGTTCGATCAACGCAGACATCGGGGCCGCTGATTCCTGTCAAACGAGGAAATACCCGGGTTGATACGCCGGAAGAATTCGTCACTCACCACAGGACTATCGCCGAGCCCGGCACCTGAAGCAAGCCCCCACGACCGGAAAAGCTCGAAACCTGCCGCCAGTATCCGTTTCTCAAAATCAGCCCCCCGGTTTGCCGCGACCGATGCCGCACTCTGCAGCGGGGGGCATCAGCCTCCAATGGCGAATCTGACCAAAAACAGTACGGAAAGGCGACGGGCACTCTCACCAGCATGCCTGCCGTCAACAAGGTCCTCCGCCAGGTGCCATGCACCGCCGGGATCAATGGTGCTCCGCCAGGTGCCATGCACCGCCGGGATCAATTGCAGTGGATCAGTTACCACGCTCCGTTGTCTGAGGGTCTGAGGTGCCACGCACCGCGGACTCAGCCGACGCCAAACGAACGGATTTGTCTGCGCGTCGCCGCTCGGCACTGCTGCAGGTTGATTTCACGGAGTTTTCGTCGTCAGGATCCGGACAGTCACACCTTCAGCAGACGGCAAAATCGTTACAGCAGGATTCGTTGACACAAACCACCGAGATTGGCACCGGAGTTCTTACCGTTTCGGCAAATCCTGCGGAATACGGCAATCTGCCGTCGATACACGACATAGAGTTGGGCGCTCTGCGCAATATCTGAGGGCTCACCAGGGTTTTCAGGCAGAAATTGGCGTCCCAAGGCTGCTGGTTTCTGTGAAGCAGAGTGCCGGGCAGCAGCTCGTTCATGAGCCAGAGGGAGGTGCTCCTTCTGTCAGGGAGTTGATCCGGGATCTTTTACTGTCTGCCTCCGGGGTCCGTGTGTGACTCCGGGTTCATCAGAACCAGCGGGCAGCAATCATTCACGACGAAGATTGACCAGGGACTGGACATGTTGGTACTCAGCCGTAAGAAAGATGAAAAGATTGTCATCGGCGATTCCATTACGCTGATGGTCATTGAAATCCGTGGTGACAAAGTGCGTCTGGGAATCGAAGCTCCCAGAGACGTCACGGTGCATCGCGAAGAGGTCTATGAAGCGATCCGTCGCGAGACGACTCCGGACCAGAAGGCCTGAGTACCCATCCGGCGTCCGCAAGGGATTGACGGACGAGCGAATGTGTTGCTGTCGCGTTCCCTGAGCACAGCATCTTCTTTCCTGCTTCTGCGCAGTCGCGGTCCCGGCGTCCCTGCGCACGTGCGGCAAATGTTCCACAACAGAACGGCCGTACACAATCCGTCTGCGGCGATTGCCCGTCAGTTGCCCCAATGCGCTCGTCGTAATTCTTTCACATGGGCGATGCTGCGAACCACTCAATTTGAGTTTCGCCATGCGCTGTCGTTAATCTGGTCGAAAAAAGTGCTCGGGGCCGCGCCTGCCGGCCTTCGCAACGGGTGACCGTTCCCGCGAAACCTGACCGCGCGATCGAAAGATCCTGTTTTTGTCCCCGGAAGGTCCAGAAGTCCCGGGTTGCCGCGAGCCTGCTGTGCCCTGAGGCGGCACATCCCCCCCGTGCCATGGCAAACGTCCAAACGTCTCGGGAGAAAGTCTTCACCTATCGGGCTGCCCGTGACGGTCAAGGGCGCGCGACGGTTCTGCCTCGAGGGAAGCAATTGCCCCGCATGGCCTCCCCCACTGCCTCCTTCGTTCATCAGTCACAAAGGAAAAACGGCACTGACACCATTCGGGGCTTGTCCTGAATTCGACCGCATGGGAGAATCGCGAAGGACAGTGACGGCAACCCTGCCATCCCCCCCGCTTCACTCCTTCCTTCAGGAACCGCGTCCGTGACGACTCTGGCCCCTATGCTGCTGCTCCATGCATCTGACAACGTTGCTGTGGCGCGACGTCCATTACTGGCTGGTGAAGTACTGTCCGTTGCGGGTCAACAGATCAGGGTGGCTGAGCCGATTCCTGCCAACCACAAACTGGCACTTGCAGCCATCAATACCGGAAAAACGATTCGCAAGTTTGGGCAACCCATCGGTTCCGCCTCGCAGCCTATCGGCCCCGGTCAGTGGGTCCACACGCATAACGTCAGTATCGAACGGGAAAAATCCGGTTATGAATTCGGGACCGAACTGATCGAATTCCCCAAACCTGCACTTAGAACTTTTCAGGGGTATCGACGAAAAGACGGCCGCGTGGGGACTCGAAACTACATCGCCGTCATCAGCACAGTGAACTGTTCGGCCACGACTTCGCGTTACGTCGCACAGGAACTGGCACGAACAGACCTCAGTCGCTACCCGAATATCGACGGAGTCATCCCGGTTGTCCACAAGAGTGGTTGTGCGTTTGCCTACAACAGCGACGACCATCTGCTGCTGAATCGCACACTTGCAGGATTTGCTCGACACCCGAATATCGCGGCATGCCTTGTGCTCGGCCTTGGCTGTGAAACGGCACAAGCCAGCCATCTGCAGCAAACACAGGGCCTGGTACAGCTCGGTGGTACGTCAGTTGGGGCCGCAGATGACCTCCCCATGATTCTGAATATCCAGGAAGTCGGTGGGGTACGAAAAACCGTGGATCGCTCGCTCGGAGTTCTGCGTGAACTTCTGGCCGGAGCGAATGACGTTCGGCGTGAGCCCATCCCGTTATCCGAACTGATTCTTGGTTTGCAGTGTGGTGGAAGCGACGGTGCCAGCGGAATCACGGCAAACCCGGCACTTGGATATGCCAGCGATCTGCTGGTCGCGCACGGTGGGGGCTCCGTTCTGGCTGAAACTCCGGAAGTGTACGGCGCCGAGCAGTTGCTGACGCGGCGTTCCGTATCTCGTGAAGTCGGTGAGAAACTGCTCGAACGAATTCGCTGGTGGGAAGATTACGCGCGAAAGAATAATGCCTCCATCGACAACAATCCGTCCTATGGAAACAAGCAGGGCGGACTAACGACCATCATCGAAAAGTCGCTGGGGGCCGTCGCCAAGGGCGGCACAGCGCCGCTCAGTGATGTGTTCCAGTTCGCCGAGCCAATCACTCGCAAAGGCTTTACGTTCATGGATACGCCGGGGTACGACCCGATTTCCGTTACGGGGTTGGTTGCCGGCGGCTGCCAGGTGGTTGTTTTCACCACCGGTCGTGGAAGCTGCTTTGGCTGCAAGCCGGCTCCCACAATTAAAGTCGCCACCAATACACCGCTCTTCCAGCGTATGCGCGAAGACATGGACCTCAATGCCGGAACAATCCTCGACGGAGCCTCAATCGAAAGTGTCGGACAGGACATCTTTGAAAAAATCATCGCCGTGGCCAGCGGCGAACAGACGCTCAGCGAACAGCAGGGAATCGGTGACGAAGAGTTCTGTCCGTGGATGCCGGGACCGATCTTCTGATTCCCGCCACGCAGCGCCAGTATCGCTCTTCAACCAGCCGTCAACGAGCACCAGCCAGTAACCCGTCATGGAATTGGCTTGCCACGACAGTCGCGAATGGCCTGACGGGGTGGGCGCTGGGGCACACTTCTGATCCGTCACCGGAGTAGCCTGGTCCACCTGCGTTGCAGCGACGTTCAGAAGCGTCGTCAGACGGTTCCTGCCATGTTAAACTGCCCGTCCTGTTCATCAGAAACAGGCCGCTATGGTGTATTTTCAGGTGGATTACTTTTCCGGGGGGGAGTGCCGATGCGTTCACTTTGTTTGGGAGTGCTGATTGGGCTGGCATGTGGGCTGACAGCGACGGGGCAGGAAAAAATCCCGGGGATCGGCCCGATCAGTACTGTTCAGAAACTACAGTCCGGCTTTGAATTCACGGAAGGACCGGCAGTCGATTCTGCCGGCAACCTGTACTTCACCGATATTCCAAAGAATCGCATTCACAAGCTGGATGCAAACGGAACACTGTCGGTGTTCGTGGAACCATCCGGACACTGCAATGGTCTGATGGTCGTTGGGGAACGACTGCTGGCCTGTGAAATGGATGGCCGACTGAAACAGTACCTGCTCAAAGACGCCAGCGAGACCGTGCTGGCCGATCAATTTGAGGGCAAACGTTTTAACGCGCCGAACGATCTGGTGATCGATAACACGGGCGGAATCTATTTCACTGATCCAAGATTCCGGGCACCGGACCCATGGCCGCAGGAGAAGGAAGCCGTGTACTACCGCGCCGCTGATGGAACGGTGACACGCCTGATCGACGATCGCAAAGCCCCCAATGGAATCATCCTCTCACCGGACGAAAAAACTCTTTACGTCATCCCCAGCATGGAAAAACAGATGTGGGCGTATGCCGTTGAGGGGCCTGGAAAAATCGGTCCCGGCAAATTGCTCTGCGAACTGCAGCAGCGCCCGGGCGAATCCAACGGAGGCGGTGACGGACTGACGATCGACACCAACGGAAATCTCTACATCACCTCGGGCGCCGGCATTCAGGTCGTCTCACCCGAAGGCACGATCAAGGGAATCATCGCGTTTCCGGAACAGCCGGCTAACGTGACATTCGGCGGTCCGGAACGAAAGCAGTTGATCGTGACAGCCCGAAAATCCGTCTACGCTGTCGATATGGAAGCCACAGGCTATGTTTTTCCGGGACC
>JBDKIW010000034.1:0-8302 GCA_039796955.1 Planctomycetota bacterium | reverse complement strand
CAGAAATTCACCTGGCGGGTGAGCTTCCCGTGACGACGGAGCAGGAGAACGGTCTGATCGGAATGGCGCTGGATCCGAATTTCACAGAGACACAGTGGATCTTTCTGCAGTATTCGCCTCCTGATTATCCGGGTCAGCACATCAGTCGATTCACGATTGTTGATGGCCAACTGGATCTTTCCTCCGAGAAGGTGCTGCTGAAATTTGAAGAGCAGCGGAAGGAATGTTGTCATCATGCGGGCTCACTGCATTTTGGTCCGCGGGGAGAGTTGTTCATTGCGACCGGGGACAACACACATCCCCACGGTGATTCGCAGGGCTACGCCCCCATTGACGAACGCCCTGAAAAATCCCCCTGGGATGCTCAGAAGTCGTCTGCCAACACCAACAGCTACAGCGGAAAAATTCTGCGGATTCGGCCTACGCCGGAGGGTGGTGTGGAGATTCCGGAAGGAAACCTGTTTCCCCCGGATGGTTCGCGAGGCCGCCCTGAAATTTATGCCATGGGATGTCGAAACCCCTGGCGCATGACGGTGGATTCGGTCACCGGATTTGTTTACTGGGGCGAAGTTGGTCCTGATGCCGGCAGTGACGGGCCGCGTGGGCCAAAGGGATACGACGAAATCAATCAGGCGCGGCGGGCCGGGAATTTCGGCTGGCCCTATTTCATCGCCAACAACCAGCCCTACTCTGATTTCGATTATGCCACCGGTGTCACAGGGCAGCCGTATAGTGTGACGGGGCCGCTGAATGAGTCTCCGAACAATACGGGTGAACGGCAGCTTCCGCCGCCTGTGTCTGCGCTGTTGTATTATCCGTATGGCGATTCTGCAGAGTTTCCGGAGCTGGGCAGCGGTGGGCGTTCCGCCTGCGCCGGGCCTGTGTACCACTTCGATTCCACGCTGGCCTCGCCGGTGAAGTTTCCCGATGCCTACGACAAGGCGCTGTTCATTTTTGAATGGACGCGAAACTGGATCAAGGTCGTGCATCTCAACGATCAGTTTGAGGTGGCGAAGATTGAGCCATTCCTGCCGCAGCAGAAGTTTGTCCGACCCATTGACATGCAGTTCGGCCCGGAGGGGGCTCTGTATCTGCTGGAATACGGCGAAACCTGGGGAGTCAACGCGGACGCTCGTCTGGTGCGAATTGACTATGTCCGAGGCAACCGTCCGCCGGTCGTGGCCGCGTCCGCAGACAATAATATTGGCCGCGAGCCGCTGACTGTTCGCTTGTCCGGCAAGGGGTCGATGGATCGTGATGTCAGTGACACTCTGAGTTATGAGTGGCGATTGATTGAGACCACGAATCCAGCTGCTGTCAGAACTGTGGCGGAGGGCGAAGAGGCGGAAATCACGATTGCCGAGCCCGGGATCTACAACGCGGAACTGGTGGTCACTGATTCTCAGGGAGCCAGCCGGTCTGCATCCGTTCCGATTCTGGTGGGCAACGATCGCCCGAATCTGCGGTTTGTCAAACCCCAGCCAGGCGACTTTTTTGATGGCCATCAGCCCATCCGTTATGAATTGTTTCTGAAGGATACGGAGGATGGGACCAATGACGATGAGGAGATGGATCAGAACGGCGTGAAGCCGATTGATCCTGAAGGTCCGGGACGCGTCAGCGTGAACGCCGTGTTTGTGAATGGCCCGATTCCTGTGGCCGGTCAGAGTTCACCGGATGTCGATCTGAAGGCGCCGATTGGCTTAAAACGCATGAAGAACAGCGATTGTTTCAATTGCCATGCTGTGGATCAGAAACGGGTGGGGCCGATGCTGCTGGATATTGCCAACAAGTATCGGGGCGTGGCTGGGGCTCTGGAGGCGTCGGTGCAGCGAGTCCGGATGGGGTCGACCGGAGTCTGGGGAAAGATTCCGATGATTCCGCATTCGCATCACACTGAGGATGAGCTGAGGGACATGGTGAGCTGGATTTACAGTCTGGAACCGGGGGGCGTGGTACGCGTCTTTTCGGGATTCGTCGGGGAGATTCCGGTGACTGCGGAGGAGGCGGCCAGGCCGGGGCATTATCGGCTTGAGGCCGCGTATGCGGATCTTGGGGCCGGAGCGGTACCATCGCTCAGTTCGACCGCCACCATCTTTCTGCGGCACCGACTGATGCAAGCCGAACAGGCGGATGAGATTCGCGGGCCACAGATTCTGGGCTCCGGAAATGCCAGTGCAGGCCAGTTTATCGGGGCGATCAACCACGGGCATCTGCTGTGTTTTCGGAGTGTGGCGCTGGAGCGGGTTTCCGGAGTCCGTTTGAAGATTGCATCTGCCGGCGCGGGCGGTGCCATTGAGCTGCTGCAGGGAAGTCCCGAGGGCACTGTGCTGGGCCGTGTTGAGGTGGAAGTAAATGGCAACTGGGAACAGTTTTACGAGCGGACGGTCGACTTTCCGGATGTGGAGGGGCGACATGATCTGTGGATTCGCTTTGTTCATCCCCAGCAGGCCAGCGGACTGATGAACCTTGACTCCGTCGAGTTTCTGCTGAAGAACTGAAAAGGGGACATTCTACTTTATCGGTTCTGGTGGTTGATTTCAGAGCTGTGAAGGTGACTCAGGACGTGGGGCTTTGCTGCTGTACCTGTCGGCTGGAGCCGATGACCAGAGGACGTGCCGTGGGTGACGTAGTGTCGCAGTTCGCTCAATCCGCCTGCGGTTTTCACGGCCACTGACGAGCAGAATTGACCGAGTGGGAATTCGGCGAGCTCCTCCCGTAGTCCGGGCATTTGACTGCCTGCGAATGTTCAGCTTTGGACGAGACTACTCGCAGGTTTAACCGCGGTGAAAGTCTGGCCTGCTAAGGAGCGAACTGGAGGTATGGTCGTTGTGGTTGAGAGTGCTCATGGGACGACATTCGAACAAGCCTTGCATAATTCCTGCCAGACAGACAAACGTTACTGGCTGTATGGCTGGTACAGGTGAATCGGTTATGTGATCAGCGACGACCTCTATTTGCGAAAGTCTGCAGTTGACCAGGTTGAGGAGATGGGCGGGCGAGTTGGGTGAAGTCCGTGCGGAACATGGCAGCGACGGTTGGCGGGTTGCCTGTTTTTCGGCGTTCATCGCTTTGGGTCACTTCTGATGCGAGGATATTGTGGAGTTTCTGATTTAATGTGAAGCTGGACAAAAGGCCTCAGTCACCGCCAAACGCCGGGTCGGCGATAGTTGGCCGCCTGAGGTGCGATACCAGCTGCAGGGCGCCGGCAGCCAGCATTGCGGATGTGTTGCGACCGCAATTCATTTGCAGTGCGAGTTTTCCGTCAGCTCCGGAGAGTGACAGGGCTGCCTTCCAGTCTTCATCGCTGCTTTCCGGTATGATTTTCTTCAGCCGATCAGTTGCTTCAGCGAACAATTTGAAGAAGTACGAAAGGGAGCCGGTGTCAGTGCCGAGGCCAGTTTCGAAGGCATTGAAGGATGTGTGCGATGGATTAAAACTGAGCAGATCCAATTTGACCTCCAATAGTTCCCGTGTGCGTTCAGTTCCATCATTGATTGTTGCCTGATTGATGCGATCTACCAGTTGTTGTGGATGAGCGCCACCGAAGGCGATCCATCGTTCGGTTTGCGTACCGGCTGATCCAATCGGATGTTGTGCGTCTTCAGGCAGGCATGCTGTAACAAGATGGCGTACGAATCGTTCGGATTCCTCGGTGACTTCTGAAAGTGACTCGAAGTGCCAGCCAACGACCCATGAAGGGACGCCATCCTCGGGGGTGATTCCCGCGAAGGCTATCTGCAGGTTGTCTGACTTCAGGACCGCTTTGACGAGTGTATGAATGTCTGAATCGCTGCCTTCGCTCTTTTTGAGCTGCTGTTCAGCATACTCGAGGACATCACGGAGCAGTCCTCTGTTCACGAGAGAGGTGCGAAAGACGATCCAGGGACGTTCACTGCGAATGCCGCTGAGCCTGGCAGTTGATGGTGTCATCACGGTCAGGTTCCTGAGCGAATGAGCGTCGGTGCTGAGAAACTCGGAATTGCCGAGGAGACTACCGTCATCGTTTCCCCGGAGGATTCCATTGATTTCGGCCCCGTCCACCAGCACACTTCTGAAAACAGCAGCAGCTGTTTTGATGAGGGCAATGCGTCCCAGCCACCGATTGGCTGATTCGTTATTGCGTCGCTGAAGTGCGGTATCGGCAGCGGCCGTAACCATGGAATCAAGCTGGCGACGAAATTCAATTGGCAGAGCGATTGTGGAGATACCAAATGAGACGCCTGGCGCAATTCCCGGCTTGTCGCTGACCTGTGGAAGTTCGGCATTCAGGAGTTCCCTCCGGGTTGCTGACCAGATCAGAGACCTGTCTACACGAAAGTAGTGATTGAACAGAGCGGAATTTGTATCGAGACCGAAACCCTCCGGGGGGTACCAACCGTGTACCCATCGGTTCGGCCCGGCATTACTGACTTTAAAGTTCGCTGAATCTGCTGACGGGCTGGGTTGAGATGGGTCGATGTTTTCGCCGGGCTGTGGTTGAACGAATGAGGCGATCAGTGGATTCATCGGTTTTCCGGGTGACCAGAACACGGACAAACCCATCAGTCGAGGGGTAGCCGGGGAGAGGTTCCAGGGCTGCTGCAGAAGCTCTCGATCGATCGACTTCGCGAGTGGCTCACCAAGACCTGTGGTGACCACGCTGTCCTGGATGAAATTGGCCACATTGAAGGGGTTAACCTCCTGCAGTTTTACTGTCAGTACCGGGACTATAGGGGTTCCGTCCTCGGCTGCACTGGCAGGAATTGTCAGGACGACCATCGCAATGAAGAGGAATGACTGAAGACTTGAGTTCATGGCGGTTGCTCCGGGATTCTGCTTAATTATTAAAGGACTCGAACACGGTCGTGGGATCTGCGTAAAGTTTCAGAGTGTTGAGTGCCCCTTGCAGATGTTGACGCATTTCTGGTGTGGCCAGTTTTATGGCCTCGGTGATTTCAGCCCCCGCGGCATCAGCCAATCGGACGAGCTCTTCTTCCGGATACGTGGTACGACTGATCTGACAGTCATACTCAAGATATGCGGACCGGCCTTCGTCTGCTGCTCGCTGGATTCGTCTGAATGCCGGCAGCAGACTTGCCCCGAGGGTTGCTCTCAACACTCTCTGTTGCGGGGTCATCCCGGCTTTGGGATGACTCATGCAGACAGCCGGGGACTTTCCGATCGTGGAAGGATCCGCAGTAGCAGCAATGGCCCACTGAAAAAATGCGTGAGGTGCATAGTTAAGTCGCGAAATATGCAACACGGACTGGAGTTGTTCATCCGGGTGCATCGTGATTGCGGCATGCTCTGAGAACTTCCTGACAATGGTATCGTACAGATCTTTGGTTCCATGGCTGTCAACTCGTCGTAGCAGCCAGACACCAAGTTCATACTGGTACTTTCTAAGTGGATTATTAACCGTTTCGGAGAGATACTGATCAAGCCTGCGCTGAGCCTCATCGTTTTCATGGCGATAGATGCCGATTTCCAGCAGACGTCCGGTGAGTGCCATGCGGGAAGAAAGTGGTATGGCGGCACCATTCTTCATCTGAGAGTCTGCGAAATCGCGAAACTTTCGCAGATCGGATTCCGCCGCCTGACTTCGGAATGCGCTTTGCCAGTGTGGTGCCGTGAGGTCGTTAATCGCTGTTCTGACAGGGTCAGAGACCTCCCATGTGGTCTCTGTGGACTTCTCCAGTTCTTCCGTACTGATCGCACGGTAGCTGAGCAGGTGAGCCTCCCTCAGGATGCCGTCAGTGAGTGACGCAGCAGCATTTGCAACGCAGATCTGTTCGGGCATGGGGATGCTGACTGATGAGTCCGGCTGTTTCGTCAACTTCACATGTACGCGACGACCTCCGCTGTGATACAGGCAGGGCAGAACCCTGGGGCGTTCGGAGTGCGTCGCTGATTGTTTTTCCAGAGAGTCTTCAGATGCCGAAGCTGAAATCATGGCGGTACTCGGGACGTGTATGATTCGGGGAAAATCATGCACATTGATGGCCGCCGGCTGGCCGTCAGCGGAGTAGATCCAATTGGTTTTACGGAGGATCTGATCGGTGGCAGCGACATCAACCATGCTTTCCGCCCTCCCTGCCGGATCTCGTGTGATTCGATTGTCAGATGAAGGGTCGGGGAGTGGGGAAGTTGTACTGGCTACCTCACGCGGGTGCTGACGATGAGTCAGCGACTGAAACTGCAGGACGGCAGCACAGGACTCCCGCGGATCGTAAGCGGCGTTTCCACCGACCAGAAAGGGCATCTTCTCGGCTTCACCCGCTGTAAGCGAGCACTCATACCCACTGGACACTTGCCGCATCCATGCCTGCTGTCCGTTTGTAAAAGCGGTGAGGCCGGTGGCGCGAATCGGGAAGAATCGCACATTGAACTGTGGTTGTTCGGCCAGAACAGTCACTCGGATTGTCTTGCTGGAGACGTGGTAGCGTACAAACAGGCAGTCGGTCGCGCCGCTCGCAGGAACACGGAGTATCAGGAGATAGTCTGCTTCAATGGCCGGTATCTTTGCCTGCAGAGCCGACGAAACAGCCTGGTTCTCTGGTGGTGCTGGTTGTGATGCCGACGCGTTGAGAGTGATGAGAAAAATCATCAAGGTACGCAGAGCTAAGGCGAGGACCTGACGGTGATAAGAACTGGTGACCAGTCTTTGAGAGGAACAGTGATGCATAAGAGTACTCCTGGTATTTGGGCACTATTCGGGCGGGTAAACAATAAACGAGCCGTCTTCGAGCGACTGCTGAATCAGTAGACCGGGAGTCCAGAGAAAATCAAACGCCTCCTTCTGTTCTGTCGCTCTGGCATATTGCATTGTCACGGCATCCAGCCAGCGATGCTGCGGAACAGACGACGACTCAGAATCGGTCGTGCTTCTGTTGTCTGCATGAATTGCTGTGGCCTCCGGAGAGACAACCTGGGTGCCGCCCCGATTTTCGTCCTTACCTGCGACTGTTTCTGAGTGAGGGTAGAAGTTGAAACCAATGATCAGAGATGTGGTTATGACACTGAGAATAAAGGGACGTTTTGGTGTTGATCTGAACAGGAGAGTTTTTTTCATGATTGACCTGCAGAAGTCGTGAAATAGGAGGCATAAGAGGTTTTGAGATAGGTCGCCAGTCCGCCTGGCGACCTATCCGGCACAGATGTGCAGCATCAGTTTGGCAATCAGCTACTGCAGGGAGTCACCCTGTTCAGGAGCATGTGAGACGTCGACGTGAAGGTCGACACTTGCCTCTGCAGATGACGAGGCGGTTCCACCATCCGATTTAGCGAACGTCGACACGTCAGCGAAGGCATCATAGGTGTAGCCGAAGCCTGCCCGCACGATGCATTGCTGGCGATGGGAATGCATAAAGGACTCTGCCACGGCATAGCCGTGATCGGTTGCGTCCTTGTCTGTCGGTGAATATTCGCGAATAACACCAAATCCGATCACCTTGTAGGTCGGCTGCAGTCCAACCACAGAACTAATACTGCGGAGATCCTGTTCGCTTCGGGCCTTTGCTATTCCTTCGACGTGAACGCCGGGTTCCTTGAAATCCCAGCCAAATGGTCGATCGATCTTCGTTGAGTGGCCGACGATTGACTTGGAACTTGCAAGTGAGTTGGTGTCCGGGCGTATTGCCCCGGACGATTTGAAGCTCATGTTGACGTCACCCGTTGCTATGAAGTTTGTGGGCAGTAATGGGTGCTGCGCATCGCCATCCCAGAACCAATTGACGGTGCGACTGAAATATGCATGTGACGACATTCCGATGTAGGGCGAACCAAACGTCCAGTAGTCGTACACTTCGCTGTTCGCCCACGCTTTCACACTTCCTGTATCCGCATGATTTCTGAGGTATCCACGCCGGTCTGAAGTGAAGATGTTCCACTCCCACGGAATATCCTTTTCGATACCGAGTGGTCGGGTGGTGCTGGAATCAAAGTGGGACCAGCTTTTGGGCTGGGCGGTGCTGGCGGTGATCTTACAGAGCTTCTGCTCGGTTTTTTTCCACCAGTTGGATTTTGCCGGGGGAGCGGGCGGCTGTTTGCCGCCGCCTTCTCCGGGTGGTCCGCCGAGTTGCTGAGCAGAGGCTGCCGAGCATGACAACAGACAGAGAGCGAGAAACAGACTACTACGCATCACAGGATTCTCCTCAGGCAGATTTGCAGAGGCGTGGACAGCGTCACAGCGACGCTGACTGCCAGCGGGAGAAATGAGCCACGGGGGAGCACCATGCTCTGCATGAGCATGAAACGCTCAGGGGCTTCAAATCTCACCACCGCTTCAGGCACCAGTGAGGCCACGTTTGAATCACGATTC
>JBDKIW010000033.1:0-3881 GCA_039796955.1 Planctomycetota bacterium | reverse complement strand
CCATCAGCACCGGCATTCTGGATGCCACGGTCTGCCTGCGCGGGACGGTGGAAACGGGGTTGATTCCCTGTGGAGCGATCCGGGTGGAATCGGCAGACAAGCTGCTGGCGGCCCTTGAATTTCTGCTGCAGGTCTCGCACCTGAAAGATCACGTCACGGTGACGCCTGACACCATCGGTGACTACCGCATGATTTCCATCCGCAGCGAAAAAGTGGCGATTCCCCTGACCGACAGCAGCCTTCCAGCGCAACTGAACCTTGCCGCAACCGGTTCCTGGCTGTGGATGACGGTGGGTGACCAGCGAGGCGTGGACATGCTGGCGGCGATCATCAAAGACAGTGAACAGTCCCTGAATCGGACCGGGGCCGCTGTCCCGTTGCTGGTACGTTTGAAACTCAGCCGCTGGCTGGGGACCACTGAAGATCAGTTAAGTCGCGTGCCGGCCCAGTGGCTGGACGCCGCCGAACGCTGGCTGCAGACGGCCACCGCGCCGCGCATGTCGATTTCGTTCAACGGGAGCAGCATGAACAGTCCGGTCACAGCCGACGGAGAATTCACCAGTTACGCCGCCAAAGCCCTGACCCCGGAAGATTCGGACGTGGAACTGAAGGTGCGTTCGGCCGAACAGGAGCTGCTGGTGGATGCACGCGTGGGAACCGGCCTCGCCCGCTTTGCAGTCGCCCAGTACCTGGACGCACAAAGCCGCATGTTCAAAGGCTTCTCGATGCCCATCACCATCGGCGGCCCCAATGGCAAAGCAACTCTGAAAATGACCGCACCGCAAGGCGGGGCCGCCGCGGGCGGCCAGTTCAATATCAAGGTGGGCCCCCCCGATCCGACAACCGACAAGTGACGCTGCCGGATGCTTCGGATGCTTCGGATCACTCAGCCGGTTTCGTGCATCTTCAGAAATCCTTGCAGACCGCCGCCCTGGGATGGTGAAACGGTGTCAATCCCCGGAAGAGTCGGGTTTTGCTCCGCCGAAACGATCACCGAGGATTTTGCTTCGCGAATTCAGCCAACAATCGCGTCGCGAAAATCAAGTAAAAACCACCCCGATTTTCCATATTGCCATTGTTTCGCCATCCCGGAGCCGCCCTCTGTCGTCGACACGCTGTGACCGCTTCTAGCCAGCGCTGTAGACCCGCCCGCAGTTGCAATTCATTCTGACCAAACGTGCGGCCGATTGACCGCAGGCGCGGAGCATCCTGAGTTTCACCCAGGCAACATCGGGTGCTTCGCGACACGGTCTGCAGTGGTCAGGTGCCGACGGTCCCCCAAATTTCCAGCTCTGACATGCGGTCGCAGTCGCCGGGGGTTTCTGCAAGGAGGAATGCGGAACAGCTGGGGCAGTCGGGCAGGAGCTGCATGCGACTACCCAGGACACATTTTCGTTCGCCTGTCGCGGCGTCCAGACTGCAACACGTCCACGTTGAACACCAGCATCATGTTTTACAGAAGCCTTGTTGGCCGTATTCCGGGGCCACGGTTCCGCAGCGAATAGTAGCTGCGCCTTGGGAAGAGACTTTACAAGGCGCATGGAACTGGAGGTGCTGGAGGGCGACCAGTGAATGCTGTGTTGAACATTTCCCGGCGTGCCCGTGGAGTGGCTTCCGACACCTCGGCAGGCCCGCCCCCTTTCGTACATCGTGGCAGAACATTGTTCTGCAGGCAAACGCGGGATCAGGATCGGCGCATCAGTCGGCCGCGAAGATCCGCGACCAACACCTGCAATTGCTCAGGCGGTTGATTGCGTAAGCTGGCGTCGTCACTGATTGGGTCCCCATTCAGTTCCTGCAGGGTTTGAATCAGACTGATGCGCCCCAGGAGCGTTCCTTCGGCTCGTCCTTGCTCCACCCCCAACTGCATTCCTCTCTGAATTCCCTGCTGCATTCCCTGCTGAATTCCCTGTTCGATGCCCTGCTTTAAACCCTGCTCAAGGCCCTGCTGGATTGTTGCTTCCAGGATCCACTTTTGATCCCGAAGTGCCTTCTCTCGCGCATCGTACATGGTTTTATCCTCAGTAATCCTGGCGATCCGTTCGATTGACTCAGTGGCCCGCCAAAAGGCGAGATCGGGAAATAAGCGTTTCAGCGTCTCGGCATCATACTCGTGAGCATTCAGCAGCCAGTACAACCAGCGATCTAACGGGCTGGCTCCGGACAAATCGCTCTCCCGCAGATTATACCATCCTAACTCCAGCGTGTGAACTTCCAATGTCTCTTCAAGGCACCGTCCCGTCTCACGGTCGGTCAGGCGAAACGCATGATGGACCCGTGCAGAATCGGCCCAGAGCCGTCCCTTGAGAAGACCAATGCAATACACCGGCTTGAGCATCTGGTAATTCTGGCCGGCTCTCATCTGTCCGGCAAAGACTTCGCAACCATAGAAAACCATGCGTTTCGCGAGTCCCGGCGTTGTGCTGACCTGCATCTCGATGTCATAGACAGCGCCCTCGCCGTCAACGGCCCGAATGTCCAGAATCGACAGCTTGTCGTCATGAAAATCCTGTGGATTGAATGGATTTTGCAGCGTCACATTCACAATCGGCACCTGGAGTTTCAGTATCGCGTTCAGTAGACTGACCAGCGCCAGGGTATTGCCAGGAGTGCCGAAGGTTTTTTTGAACGCGAAGTCATTCGTGGGGCGAATGCCGATGGGAATCATACTCAGCCTGCCTGAGAGTCACCGCCTGCTCACGACACACGTGAACATAAACCATAATCAAGCATGTTACCCAATATCACCCTACAACGCATTCCTTTCCGGCGCGGCATAAATCTCCGGGATTTTTCAATTCAAAATCGCGAAACGGCCCGGAAGCCTCACCGGCTTTGCTCAGCAACGAAGAAAGCGTCACCCCGGGCAATTTCCTTCGCCAACCGCGGGGGCTTCGAGCTCCAGTCAGTTCCACGGAACAACAAGTCGGTCGGTTTTGCGCAATTCCGTCTGCGGGCGACAGTCGCGCTCGACCCGGCTCATTTTTCACGTTTCTTATTGGCCTGATAAATCTCTTCCATTTCAATCAGGCTCACGTCGTTCATCGAACGGCCAGTGGCCTTGACGGCGGCTTCAATCGCCTGAAATCGCCGCGAAAATTTGGCATTGGTCTTCCGCAAAGCCTCTTCCGGGTTGATTCCCCAGCGACGGCCGATATTCGCCAGCACAAACAGCACGTCCCCCAATTCAGATTCCGCCCGCTCACGGGTTGCGGCGTCGACGAGCGGAGTGTCCGGTAAACGCTCGGTGCGGACGTCCGCGGCCACATGCGGAATCTGTTCGGTACCAAACAGTTCCACAGCAAGTTCCGCCGTCTCTTCCTGCAGCTTGTCGAACAGCATGCGTCGATCCGGAAAATCATAGCCCACCGCGGCCGCACGGGCCGTAATCCGTGCCGCACGAGCCAGTTCCGGCAGTGTCACGGGAATGCCCTCCAACCGCGACGCCCGCGCTGGCTTTTCCTGCTGTTTGATCGTCTGCCAGCGGGCGCGGATCTGATCCGTCGTCGACCCCTGCTCGTCGCCAAAGACGTGCGGATGCCGACGAATCATTTTGTCTGTCAGCAGTCGCACGACTTCCTCCAGCCCGAAGCGGCCTTCGTCCGCGGCAATCTGAGCATCCAGGATTACCTGCAGCAGCACATCCCCCAGTTCTTCCCGGATGGCCTCGTTGTCGTCTGCGTCAATCGCCTCCAGCAGCTCGTAGGTTTCTTCCAGAGTATACGGCTTGATGCTTTTCAGTGTCTGCTGCCGATCCCAGGGGCAGCCCTGAGGAGACCGCAGGGTCGCAATCACCTCGCACAGTCGCTGAAATTCCGGGAGCAAACTGGAAAAATCAGGCGGCGTTCCCGGCGAAGGAGTTGTCATGAGACGATTTCCCG
>JBDKIW010000032.1:0-8625 GCA_039796955.1 Planctomycetota bacterium | reverse complement strand
TCATGCGCGAGGACTGGGCGCAGTACCTGGACACGGTGCGTTACACGGATTTTGAAGTGGGGCGAATCATTCAGCGACTGAAGGAGGCGGGGGAGTGGGAACGCACAGTGCTGTTCTTCATGACGGATCATGGAATCAGTCATGTTCGATGTAAGCAGTTTCTTTATGACGGCGGTATCCATGTTCCCCTGATTGTGCGGGGGCCTGGCATTTCGCCGGGTGTTGTGCGCGAGGATGTCGTGGAACATATTGATCTGGCGGCCACGACTCTGGGACTGGCTGGTGTGCGGAAACCGGAGTGGATGTTTGCGCAGGATATTCTGTCCGAGGACTATGCACCCAGAAAGTATGTTTATGCGGCACGGGATCGCGCGGATGAAACCGTCGATTTGATTCGCAGTGTGCGGGACACTCGCTGGAAGTACATCTGGAATGGATTTCCGACGCGGCCTTATCTGCAGCCCAATCAATACAAGGACAGTAAACCGATCCTGCAGGCCATGCGGCGACTATCGGCTGCGGGGCAGCTGACTCCGGAGCAGGCGTTGATCATGGCTGAGACGCGCCCGGTGGAAGAGTTGTATGATCTGGAATCGGACCCTGATGAATTTCGAAATCTGGCGGGTGATCCCGCTTTTTCGGGACAATTACGGCAGATGCGAGCAGCACTGCGGGACTGGCAGCGGACAACTGGTGATCCCTCTGCGCCAGAGTCAGAGGCCGTTTACCGTGCGGAAGTGCTGCAGTCACATGCTGAGGGCGGTCGGAACACGGAGACTGCCGTTTATCACGACAATGTGGAACTTATGTTGCGTTGGATGAAGGAACGCCCTGCCCTGTCGAGGCCACCAACGGACTGATCGGGCGACGGATTTTGCTGAGCTCGGCAGATTCCTGGGCAGCAAGGTCCATGTGATCGAGGCTGGCAGGCGTGGGGGCCCTGTGATCGCAGAGCGCTTCAGACGTCCTCGTCGTCGTGCATCGCAACGGCTTGCCAGGGATCGAAGGGGTCGGCGAAGGCTTGCCATGCTGACGGCCCCAGTTGCAGTTCTGCTGAATTGAGCAGGCAGGCATCGAGGGCCTGAGTGATCTGTTGCTGATTCAGATCCTGTCCGATGATAACCAGTTCCTGTCGTCTGTCACCATACGGCTCCAGCCACGAATCCTGAACATCCTGAAGCAGGGCAGGATCGTCTGCGGGCCAGTCGGCTTTCGGTGTTTCAGCCCACCATGGTCCGCCGGGTTCGGCCTGGATGACATGACCGGCCTGGGACCAGAATCCGGCCATGTGGTTGCGAGTTGCCAGCCAGAAATGTCCCTTGGAACGCAGGATACCGGATGTCAGCGGGCTGGTGGTCCAGAAGTCATGGAATCGAGCGGGGTGGAATGGGGTACGCGCACGATAGACGAAACTGGTAATGCCATATTCGTCGGTTTCACTGACTTCCTGTCCTCGTGGTATGCTCAGCCATTCGGACGAAGCACTGGCCTGTTCCAGTTGGAAAGAGCCGGTATTGAGGATTTCGGAAAGCGGCACTCTGCTGAAGCTGGATGTCAGGATCTTTGCTTCGGGATTCAGACGGTGCAGGATCTGATGAATTCGTCCGAGTTCAGTGTCCGTGACCAGATCGGTTTTGTTGAGAATCAGGACGGTGGCAAATTCGATTTGATCAGCGAGAAGCAGGGAAAGATCGCGGTCATCAGAGTCATCGACGGCGAGATTGCGATCCTGCAGTGCATCTTCTGACTGAAAATCCTTCAGAAAGGAGGCCGCGTCCACGACCGTGACAAGGGTGTCCAGTCTTGCAAGGTCGCTGAGTGAACGTCCGGACTCATCCACGAAAGTGAACGTCTCTGCCACGGGCATGGGTTCGGAGATTCCGGTGGATTCGATCAGCAGATAGTCGAACCGTTGTTCCAGTGCCAGTGCTGCCACCTCTTTCAGCAGGTCTTCCCGCAGCGTACAGCAGATGCAGCCATTGGATAATTCCACAAGTTTTTCATCAGACTTGCTCAAGCCTGCAGCGCCACGAGCAATCTGTTGTGCGTCGATATTGATTTCACTCATGTCATTGACGATCACTGCAACCTTCAGGTTGTCGCGATTCTGCAGGACATGATTGAGCAGCGTGGTCTTGCCCGCCCCGAGAAATCCAGAGAGCACTGTCACGGGGAGCGTCTTAGACATAGCCGGCATTGTCCATCAACTGTGAGGTTCGGAGAAACTGACTGCGGGTGTCTGTGGACACGGACGGCAATTCTGGTGCGTTGGTTTGATGTGCATCGCGAAACAGACGCATTCAGGTCTGTCCGACCAGTGGGCCACGGAGACACGACACGCCGAGCCATGGAAAACAGTTGCCGTTGCATTACGGTCACGCGTTGCGATCGATCGGTGACGAAAATCTGTGGCAGTCCGAGGCCTTGTTTTTCAGCGTTTGACGAAGATTTTCGACGCGGAAATGATCAATGCGTTCTCTTCGTTGAAGCGTCCTGTGCCTTCCACAACGACCAGATCCTTCTCTTTCAGATCGAATAATTGTCGTGCATCGATCTTCAGAGTATTTCCATCTGCCCCTTTGAACTCCACGCGGGCCATGACACTATTGATGTCTCGTTTGCAGAAGGGGCAGTCGTGGGGATTGTGGGCTTTTTTGCCATCGTGTCCGGCAGCGTCGGTGACCATAAATGCGGCCTGTCCATCGCCGAAGGGGGCAAAATCACCGGCGTCGATATGTGCACGAACAGTAAAGACATCGGTTTCCTGAAGCTTGCCTTCCTTCAGATCTTTCTGAACGTCTGGAATCGGGCGTTCGCCATCGGGGACGGTTGAAACGAGGAATTGTTCCCGAGCGGCGAGGATCTGAGGATCTGTCTGATTACATCCGGCAAAGAGACTGAGTAGCAGCAGGATGGAGCAACGGAGAGCCATAGGAATTCACCGGAAAGAGAACAGAAAGAGTGTAGACCCTGGTTTTTGAGGTTGGGCGATTTCAGCACATCACGTCTGAACGTGTCATTCTGTGATTGAGCAAATTGAGCGGGGATCACCCGATGAGACATGGATTCTTCACGAGGTACCGTCACTGTGAAGCAGCCCAGCATGACAGCTGGGAAAACATGATCGTGACGCGTGACAGAGAACACATGATCAGGCCGCTCCGACCCCTGAGATCGGGGCGGCTTCTGATCATTGAATCCGCAGGAATGAGATTTGAGGCAGGAACGAGGCGGCCCAGCTGACGACTGGAGTGCCGCTGTCCTGCCGTACGGTCCTGCACCTGCTTCAGGGAGCAGCCGGTGCGTCTGCTGCTGGTGCGTCTGCTGCTGGTGCGTCTGCAGCCGGTGCGTCTGCCGCTGGTGCGTCTGCAGCCGGTGCGTCTGCCGCTGGTGCGTCTGCTGCTGGCGCGTCCGCTGCTGGTGCATTCAACTGCTGCAACGCCTTCAGGGCCTCTTCAATCTTATCAGCGACGTCCTTGTAGGATGCGCCTTCCTGGCCATGCATGGATTTGTCAATTTCACCGAACGACTGCATGAGCGACTCGACCGAGGTTTTCACGACGGCGAGTTTGTCTTCCGGAAGTTTTTCTTCCTCAGCCAGCTCTGCAACCGCTTCGAGAGCATGGCCGACTTCGTGAAGGGGATCGTGGGCTTTGTCCGGGTCGTTGGCGGCGAACGCATCACGGATGGTGTCTCGCAATTCTGACACTTCAGCCACGGCCTCTGCGAGCGTTTCCGGATGATGGTGCGCGTGCTCATCGTGAGCATGTTCTGCAGGTTCTGTGGCCGGAGGAGCTTCGCTGCAGCCGGAAGCAAAGACAAACGGCAGAGAAAGCAACAGGCCAAGGGAAGATTCTTTGAGTCGCATATGCAATCCTTTGTGAGTAATGCCGAACACGTGGGTTTGGGCGGCGAGTTTTCTGCGTTGGTGCCGGACATGCTGCGCAAGTCGCAGCCCCCGGGCCTGAGTTTAACAGAAAAATGAGGCGCTGTCCCCTCCATTTCTGAGTACGATCCGATTCAGAAAACCGAAGGATTATTTCAGGAAAATCGCGAAATTCGTTCGTTTTTCGGGGGGCCTGGGGCGGATTCCGGTGTGTGAAAGCGGTACTTCCAGCAGTCGTCCATTCCTTCCGGATGTACCGTTTGTCAGGCGAGCGATGGGCCGGTGATACTCTTTCCGTGGCCGCCATGGGGAGCGCTAATTCGCAAATCCCATGGTCGGGCGCCGATAATCCGTGGCTGATCACGTTTCTGTGATCTCCTGCCGCCGTCCGTGATGGACTCGGGATACGTGTCAGCAACGACCGGGCGAACCGCCGCCACCGGAAAACGAGTGTGGTCGCATTCCGGGGCACAGCCGCGGTCGCTTCACGAAAGATCAGTGTCTGTGAGGTGCAGCGCCGATACCCGTGATTGCCGTTGGAATTCCTCCCACAAGGGACTTGAACTGGACCTTCAGATCCTTAAGTGTCAGTAACCAGATTGTTCCGTCTCCCGGATTTGTGATGCAGGCATACCGTCCTTCGCTGTCGAAGGCGATTCCATGGTGGCCGGAGTGACCATCGACAAGGCTGGCCCCCACGGGAATGGTTTTCACAACTGAGGCATCGCCAAAGTTTCTATCTCCGTCAGGGTCAAGATCCACGATGGTCAGCAATTCCTGAATGTCACCTTCCTTACGGTCCTGGAACAGAAACGCATATCGTTTTCCTCCTGCCGCGAGAACAACTTCAGGTGTGACCAGAGTCAACCCATCAGCTACGTTGATGGGAAGTCTGATGACTTCGGGAGTCTTCAGTGCGGCGTTCAGCAGACAGAGTGTGGAGTGTTCACCCTTTCCGGTGGTGAAGAGAACCCAGTTGCGGTGATTGACAAACGCACCGGTACGCAGCGGTTTCTGTGACTCCTGATCGATTCCGAGGGAGATGTGCTGAACAGCGGCTGCTGCGGTGGTTCCGGAAGCGCTGAGGTCCGCATTGACCCAGCAGACACCATCGGATGGGGCGAAGAACACCTTGTCGGAGTTGGTCGTTGCGCCATGAATGACACCTGATGGAAGATGAAAGGAATACGCCGGCGTCGTGTGGTCTTTGCTGGTGAGGTTGATCACATCGACGCGGCCTTTTGAGGAACCTTCAGCGTCGATCCACGTGCTGTAGCCAACCTGATTCCTGACAGCCGCCAGCGTGATGTGCCCGCTGCCGCCGGAAAAAAAGGCACCGAGTGGTGTGGATGCTTCGTGTGAAAGACGAGTTGGGTCCAGTTGAGTGAATCCGTTTCGAGCATCGTTTGCAAGATAGATAAAGCCGTCGTACGAGTAGACATGCGCCGGATTACCCTGCTCTGTATCCAGCTGGCTTACCATGAGCGAGGGCGATCGGTCATACTTCCAGTCGAAGTGATTTCCATGGGACGTCGCTGTGACACCCATGTCGACAGCAATCCAGCCACTCTGGAATTTCCCGGAATCATCGTCACGAACACCGACGACCAGTTTGCCCTCAGCCTGTTCCATCTGCACCAGATCCTGCCGCTCCGCATCCAGTGCTGGAAATCCTTTGACAGGCGATGCGGTGATTAACCATTGTGAACCTTTGAAGACTTCGCCCCATCGCAGTGTGTCCGTAGACTTATCCTGCCAGAAGATGCGCATGACTCGTTCACCCCTGTCGACTGCAGGGTGTCGCGGGTCACTGGCGGCGAGGTCATGCCGTGGGGACAGTATCGAGGCGATCAGAGCGAGTGGAAGCAGTGTGGCGTGGGCCATACGTATGATTATCAGCATGATTATTCCTGAGAAAGAGTCTTGAATCCGGAGGTGTTGTACAAACTGACATCGAGAGTGATGTGGCGTCAGGACGGTACTGAGGAAACGCCTGTGGGAGAAGACGGGATTGTCATGATTGCCACGGAATCCCTTCCCCGTTGCTCGTGAGGAATTTCCCGGAGACGAATTCAATGCAGCTCCATGCGGTACCGTTCGGTGTTTCTCTCAGCCAGATAAACCGACGATTGGCGGTGCCCGAAGAGAAACCCATGGGTTCTCCCATGAATTCCGGGCTGCCGGAAAATGCCGGATGTCTCCGGAAAAAATCGTCCAGTAGCCGCTGATCTGACTCCGAGACAACTGGACATTGCTGCCAGGCTGTGTTTCCGGAATTCCAGTGACTTGGCGCTGTGATCCTGACGGGCGTCAATTCCTGAACATGGTCACTGGAGTATCCACAACCGCTGACTGTCATTGTAAGGCTGAGCAGACCTGAGATCCGCAACATTTTTATCGGTGAACGTTTCATGGGAGAAAACATCGGGGCTGGACGGTGTTTCGTGTTTGGCTGAATGACTGGCTGCATTTCAGAATTCTCCTGTGACATTGCCGTCGTCCCGGGAGAAGATGTTGCGGAACAATGCTGTGTTGATGTTCTCGCTGACGAATCGAACGCTGCCGTCGCACATGGACAACTGAATTCCTCCTGTATGAAGACTTCGCGGTCCCGAGACGATATCGCCATGATGAATGATATCCGGGTTTCGCGAGTTGGGGGTCAGATAGCCCTGCACCAGAGTCTGATAGCCGGTGGCGGAAATCCATGAGGATGCGCGCCGCCCATCCCAGCCTGTTGCATTTGCTGCGAGCATCTGGTCGGACGTCGCCGAACATGGTGCACCAAGACTGACGCGTTTCATCTGCCTTTGGGGGTTCACCAATGCTGTGGCACTGGCGATGCGATTACCGAAAAGTCCCTCGGCCATAAACACGGTATTGCTCGTTCCATCCGTGATGTCTCTCATACGGATATTTGAGCCTCGGTAAAACAGTCCGTCCGTGTTGGATGTCGAGCAGTATTTCAGCCCTTCACCGGAACCTCCGTTCAGGAGATAGTTTCCGCCGGCCCAACGAAAACCAAAGGCATCCGTCCAGTAGGGATCACCGGATTCACTGGGGCAAAGCAGGATCGGCAGGACGCGTCCGGCAACATCGGCGATGGCCGGGTTGACGCGGGGATTGAACGCGACACCCACCGTCAGTGGCTGACGAAAATCAATCAGATTGTAGAGATTGCCCTGTTCATGGAATGGCAGGAGTTGCGCCTGTGCAGAGTATCCATACAGGGATGTTCCGGCCTGCAGTGGGAATGTGCCGTGGGTATCGTGGTAATTATGTGCGGCGATGGCCAGTTGCTTCAGATTATTTTTACACTGCGTGCGCCGAGCTGCTTCCCGAGCCTGCTGAACAGCCGGTAAAAGCAGTGCCACCAGAATCGCGATGATGGCAATCACCACGAGTAATTCGATCAGAGTGAACGCATTCCTGCGAACCTGCGACTTGCTGAACGTTCTGTAAATCATTTTTAATATCCTGTTAGACGTCTGTATCGGGTGAAGATGAAATCCCACAGACACTTGTTGATTGAATCGCTGACTGCGCTGGGAACAACCAACGCTCGCCGGGGGCTTGCCCGGTTGTCCGCACCAGCCCCGGCCCCCCATTCGCCGGACCTCGGAATGAACCGGCTGGTTGTTGAATGGGAATTTGGCAGAACCTTTCTGCCAGATACATCACATCAGGCTGTGACTTCTCGTCACATGCTGACCGTTGTTGCTCGAATCTGACGAACACTCGTGTTTTTGCTCAGTTCTGCACAAAACAGGAATGTGAAGATTGAGCTGTAGAGAGAGTCCTGCGTGGCTGCTTGTCTTTGACGGTGGCCTGACGGCGTTGATGCGCATGAGGCACTGTCAGTCCGTACGGGGGCCTGGTCCGCGAGGGGCCTGTTGTTCCTGCCATGGTCTGCATTGCACGGATCGGAAGCACCCTGCTGCGGCCGTGCGATAGACGGACTGGTCGGACCCGGAAGTACCGCACGGGCCGCAGACAGGGTTCATTCCACGCCGCGTCAAGGGATGACGGGGCTGTGCAGAAGGCATAGCGAAGACGCAGGTGTTCCGAGGCGGTATGGCCAGGGCACGCGAGCGGCGACAACGTCAGACCGCGATCACGAGGTCATGCGTTGAGGGCATCGTCAGGAAGCAGGTGGGTTCCTGATCATGTCAGGATCAGGAACCGCGCGCTCACGCAACAGGGGGCGCTCTGCAGGGAATCGGATGGACGGATCCGCGTGAGACTGTGCGGGCAGGCAAAATGACGACCGAGTCATGCCGTGGTGCGATTGCAGAGACAGTCGCAACGGCCACTGGTACGGCTGGTGCGCAAACGGCCTGACAAACGGGACAGTCAGAACAGTCGTGTGGCGTATGAGGATCGTTGTCCGGGCAGTTGGACGAACGTGCTGACCTCTGGCCACTTTGTTCAAGGTGGCTGTGGTGACAAGGGTGGCAGCAATCGTGCTTTCTGTACCCAATGGACGCGAAAAAGCGATCCGCGCAGACGTGCAGTTGCGGCACGCCAGAGGGCATACAAAGCTGAAGTGACGCGAGCCACAACAGAATCAAGTTGTGAAAGCGATGCCGATGCATGCTTCCTGGGCCGACGAAAGGAGTGAAACATCGTGCCCGACCAGTATCTGCATTCTGACCTCAGATCGGGAACTGTCAAGGGCTTATGATTGCGTAGTGAGAAATTCACAACGCACCCTCGGGAATCTGATGGCCAGGCTTTGA
>JBDKIW010000031.1:0-2530 GCA_039796955.1 Planctomycetota bacterium | reverse complement strand
TTTCCTGCTGAGGTGCAACAGTTTAGCGGGATTTGAAAGTTTCGCAAGCGGGTTCCCGGTGGGTTGTTCGGTTGTCGGATTTTTGGGGCCGTCTGCAGCGATTCTACCAGTGTTCCACCGGGCCGTTGGGGACTTTCAGCAGCGCCGTGGGAATCGTGCAGGCTCGTTCCCCGTGCCGTTCCCGAATTTGTTCCACAATCTCCGCAAATTCCCCCGGTGTCTCAAATCGCCGCAAGCGGTCTTCCAGGTCGTCCGGAATCCCCAGTCGGGCTCCGTACCAGGCGGCAAATTTGCGGAACAGAATGCAGGACCGTTCCGCATGCTGTTCCATCATCAGTGTGAAGTGCTGCTCCAGAAAAGAAATCTGCTCGTCCGCGCTGGGATCGGTGTTGCCAGTTTCTCCTGAGGCCACTCGCTGAATCCGGCGAAAAATCCAGGGGTCCAGCATGGCCCCGCGACCAATGGCGACTCCGGCACAGCCGGTTTCCTGCAGCATCGTGATGGCGTCTTCCGGTGTTCGCACGTCGCCGTTGGCAATCACCGGAATGGTTTTCACGGCCTGAACAACCTGACGGATGCCGTCGCGATTGACCGTTCCCTGAAATCCCTGAGCTCGTGTGCGGCCATGAATGGTGACGCCCGCAACCCCCGCGTTTTCGAGTGAAGCCGCCAGCTGCGGGGCCGTCAGCGATGTCGCATCCCACCCCAGTCGCATCTTGACGGTGACGGGCAGCTGCACGGACTGAATCACCTGGTCGACCATCTGCACGGCGCCGTCGGTGTTGCACATCAATCGAGCTCCACCACCCGCACCATTGACTTTCGCCATCGGGCAGCCCATGTTGATGTCAATCCCCTGGTAGCCGTGATCCTGCAGCCATTTGGCGGCTTTGATCAGGTCGTCTGTTCGTCCACTGAAAATCTGCACAGACAACGGGCGATCTTCCGCATTGGTGGCGACCAGTTCCAGCGACTTGCGACTTTCAGACCACAGCATGGTGGCCTGAACCAGATCTGTGGTGGCCAGTCCAAGCCCACCCAGTCGACGCAGGACCGTTCGAAATGCAAGGTGCGTGTAGCCTGCAAGCGGGGCCAGAAAAAAACGAGTGGCCAGGTCTCGATTGCCCAGACGCAGCGGTGTGCGACAAAGTTCCAGAATGTCACGGCGGTCCATGGTCACGTCGAATCAGCTGCGCTCTGCAAAACTCTATCCTGTCTGCCCGCGGAAGACGTCTCCCCGGGCCCCATCGCAAACTCCCTGACCGTCGCTTTTCGGATGCAGGAGGTCACCCTGTGGTTGCGATATACTCAGCAACCAACAAGCTGCTGCGTGTTGTATCGCACTCGTGTGAATGAGGGAAATCTGACGGCTTGCCGGCATCTGCGAAACGGCCGATTTCCCTGTTCAGACTTTTCCGGGGCACGAAGTGGATTATGCTGTGAGTGGTGGAAGGTCCTGTGAGGCCTGTCTGTGCACTGATTCCAAATTGTTTCCGTGGTTATCCCGATCTGACTGATCTGAGTGTTCCAGCGTCATGGTCGGGGCTGTCTGGAGTTTCCTGTGAAGCTGATTCCTGTGTTCCCCGGGGCTCAACGGTGTCCTGACAGTAATCGCGGTGTGGCAGGCGGCAGCCAGTCGTCGCGCTGCCTGCGGGTTTCGCAAGTGCGTTCCATGTGCTGGGCGTGGCTGTTGCTGAGTCTGTTGTGCAGCACCTTTCCGATACTGGCTGATGAACCGCCGGAAACGCTGAAAGTTCTGACGCACAACGTCTGGTATGGATTTACGAAGAAGTCGGAGCCGCGATATACGCATTGGAAAACGTGGATGGCAGCGCAGGCTCCCGATGTAGTGGCCTTGCAGGAATTGAATAGCTACACCGAGGACAAGCTGGCTGCGGATGCGACTGCATGGGGCCACCAACACTCGGTGCTGCTGAAGACCGATGGCTTTCCGACTGGTATCACGTCCCGGTTTCCCATCACAGACGTGCAGCGTCTGCGTGAGGGCTTTCATCATGGCCTGTTACGCTGTCGTATCGCAGGGATCTGGTTTTACGTGATCCACTTTCATCCCTCCAATTTTGCCCGACGTATCGAAGAGGCGGGGCTGTTGCAGCAGAATGCAGCATCGCTGCCCGAGCAGGATCCACGGATTGTGCTGATTGGGGACTTCAATGGATTCTCTCCCGTCGATCGCCGCCACTACGACCAGGATTCAAGGCTGGTTCCCTTCTTTCAGCAACTGGATGCGAAAAACAAGGATGCCCGGAATCTGAATCAGGGGCATCTGGATTATGGCGGGCTGGAGGCCATTCTGGCACAGGGCTATGTGGACCTGCTGGATCAGCATCGAGATCCCGCCGAGGTCTTTCAGGGGACGTTTCCCACGCCCCTCGTGAGTGATGAAGATCACGGGACCGATCGTCGGATTGACTATATCTTTGCGTCCCCGTCTCTGGCACCAGCGACGGTGTCGGTGAGCATTCTGCGGGATGCTGTGACAGAGGGGTTGTCTGATCATTACCCGGTG
>JBDKIW010000030.1:0-5436 GCA_039796955.1 Planctomycetota bacterium | reverse complement strand
CGGAGTGCTCCGGTCTCGCGATTGACAGCGAAGACCGTGACGTTGTCGGCTCGCTGGTTGCAGCAGTACAGAAAGTTACCGGTGGGATCGAAGGTGAAGCTGCGTGGGTAATTGCCGCGAGTCCACTCGTTGCCGATCTGCTGCAGGGTGCCGTTATCGCCGACGGCAAAGATGCCGATGCTGTCGTGCAGTCGATTGCCGCCGTAGACAAATCGTCCATCGGAAGACACGAGGATTTCTGAACAGAAATTGCTGCCGGCATAACCATCAGGAAGGCTGGGCACGGTTTGTCGGGCTGTCAGACGACCGGTATCGGCCTGGTAATCAAACAGCACGATGGTGGAGCCTTCTTCCTGAATGGAATAGAACCAGCGACCGTTCGGATGAAAATGGAAATGTCTGGGGCCGTCGCCCGGCGGCAGGGTGACCCAGGGCTGTTCGGCCGGGCTGAGCAATCCTTTTTGGGCGTCAAAACGCCAGACGTAAATGCGATCCTGACCGAGATCCACGTGCAGGACAAACCGACCGGACGGATCGGCCTGAATCATGTGGGCATGGGTGCGATCGTGGCCGCTGAAGGCGAAGCTTCCGGGAGGGGCATGGACGGCTCGGGTTGGGCCGATGTGACCTTCGGCCTGTTTGACGTCGGAGGCGGGGCCCAATTGTCCATCTTCCAGAACAGGCAATACAGCGACTGAGCCACCGAAGTAGTTGGCGACCAGCAGGAAGCGACCACTGGGGTGTAGACTGACGTAGGTGGGACCGGCGCCACCGGCGCGAACCGTGTTCAGCAATCGCAGTGAGCCATCGGCGCGATTGATGGCGAAGGCGCTGATGGTGCCCTGCCCATCGTCTCCGGCTTTGTCCGTTTCATTGGCGGAGTACATGTGTGTGCCGGCTGCATTGATCGTGAGGCAGCTGGGGCTGGTGCCCAGCGGGTAAACGCCGGCGGCCTGCAAAGCGCCCGTGGTTCGATCCACGCGAAAGATGTGAATGCCGCGGCCATTTCCCGGGGGCAGATCGACCTGCGTCGGGAGGACGTCCTGCAGTGGCGAGCTGAAGGTTCCAACATAGGCAAACAGCGGCGCGTCATCCGGCAGTGTCGGAACGGCGGCGGACAGTGTCCGAGGCAAGGCCACTGCGCTGGTGGTGAGGATGGCGGATTGGGTCAGAAAATTTCGACGAGAAGTCTGGCTGGCGGACATTGTGGTTGAATCCAGGCAGGAGGTGGGTGTCGGGAAAGTGGGGCGCATTGGAAAAGGGGGGCGCATCGGAAAAGGGGTCAGGACCCAATAGTGCGGAGCACCCTTCGGGCCGTTTGGCTATTGGGTCCTGACCCCTTTTCCGATGCTGCGGAGCACCCTTCGGGCCTTTAGGCTATTGGTTCCTGACCCCTTTTTTCAAGCCCCCTTTTCCGATGCCGGAAGCTTAACTGGCGGGCGACGGGAATGCACGCAGAATACGAAAGAATCGCCCAGCGGATTGACGCGGTTACTGGTAGATCACGACGAGGAACACGAGGGCTTCGGATTTTCCGGGATTGCGGATTTCGTGGGGCACATCGGCGCGGTAGCTGGCGGAATCCGCGCGATTCAGTTCGGTGGATTCGTTTTCGGACACCACCACGACCTTGCCCTTCTGCACCGTCAGAAACTCCCGAGTGCCCTCGAAGTGCGGTGCGGACCGCAGAATACCGCCGGGGTTCAGCAGCACTTCGTAGAATTCCACATCCTTTTCAAGGTGCAGTGGCGACAGGGTGCGAATGGAACAGTTCTGGTCGGAACGGAAGATGTGACTGCGATCGTCTGCCCGGATGACTTCGATGGCCGGGACGACTGAGGCCTGTTCCACCAGTTCGGCCATGCTGATCCCCAGGGCTCCTGCGATTCTCACGGTCACAGCCAGTGTGGGATTGGCCTGTTCCCGTTCAATCTGACTGAGCATGGATCGGCTGACCCCGGAGGCTCGCGAGAGGACATCGAGGGACCAGCCTCGTTCCTGCCGCAGCTGGTGAATTCTCTGACAGACATGACGACTGACGTCATCTGCCGAAGGCGTGCTGCCGGTGGCCTCTTCTGCACGTTTTGCCGACTTCATCGCGGACTCCACTGGATTCTCGTGCAATATAATGGACAAAATGTCTTGCAAACTGGAGGATGGGCCGTTTAATATATCGCACGGAATGTCCACTATATTCGAAAAGCCGAAAGTTGCCAGCATGAAAGCACTCGTCAAACGTCACGCTCAGAAGGGTTTGTGGCTGGAAGATGTTCCGGAACCCAAAGTCGGTGTGAACGATGTCCTGATCAAGGTTGACCGGACCGGAATCTGCGGCACAGACGTGCATATTTACGAATGGGACGCGTGGGCGCAGAAGACAATTCCCGTGCCGATGGTGGTGGGGCACGAATTTGTCGGTGAGATTGTGGAAGTTGGTTCCAACGTGGTGGACTTCCATCCCGGGGAAATCGTGAGTGGCGAGGGGCATGTGGTGTGTGGTCGTTGCCGCAACTGCCTCGCCGGACGCCGGCATCTCTGCCCGAAAACTCAGGGCATTGGCGTCAATCGCCCCGGGGCTTTTGCTGAATACATCGCTCTGCCCATGACCAACGTCTGGCATCATCACGACAGCATTGATCGTGACATTGCGTCCATCTTTGATCCCTTTGGAAATGCGGTGCATACGGCGTTGGCGTTTCCTGTCCTGGGAGAAGACGTGTTGATCACGGGGGCCGGTCCCATCGGGTTGATGGCGGCTGCTGTGGTGAAGCATGCAGGCGCGCGTTTTGTGGTTGTGACGGATGTCAATCCGTGGCGTCTGGAACTGGCTCGGAAAATGGGGGCGACCCGGACGGTTGATGTCCGCACGGAAACGCTGGCAGACGTGCAGGCTCAGCTGGGGATGGTCGAAGGATTTGACGTCGGGCTGGAGATGTCGGGGAATGCGGACGCCTTCCGTGACATGCTGCGGAACATGGCCCATGGCGGGAAGATTGCGATGCTGGGGATTCCCACGACTGAAATCGCCATCGACTGGACTCAGGTGGTGTTTAACATGCTGACAATTCACGGAATTTACGGTCGTGAAATGTACGAAACATGGTACAAGATGACCGTGATGCTGCAGAGCGGCCTGGATATCAGCCCGGTGATCACTCATCGTCTGCACTTCACAGAGTTCGAGAAGGGTTTTGAAGCCATGCGTTCCGGGCAGTCCGGCAAGGTGATCCTTAGCTGGAACAAGTAACACGTGGCGTCTCTGCCTGTTGCCAGCCGGGCTCAGGCAGACGAACCTGATCGTCCCGGCAAATCGTTTCGGCAGACTGGTCGCGATGTCCTGCGGCGATGCTGCCGTTCCTGCTGACCCGAAAGAAAAATCAATGTCCGGTTTGACGGAAAACGCACTGGCCGAGCTGGAAGCCATTCGGTCACAGGGTTTGTTCAAGGCCGAGCGAACGATTGATTCGCCTCAGCAGACAGACATTCGGCTGGCGGATCGCAGTCAAGTCATCAACCTGTGTGCCAATAACTACCTTGGTCTGGCAGATCATCCTGCGATTCTGAAGGCAGCGCACGAGGCGTTGGACCGGTGGGGCTACGGAATGGCGTCCGTGCGATTCATCTGCGGAACTCAGACCGTCCACCGAACTCTGGAACAGAAGCTCAGCAGTTTTCTGCAGACGGATGACACGATCCTTTACAGTTCCTGTTTTGACGCCAACGGCGGCCTGTTCGAAACGCTGCTGGGTGAGCAGGATGCGATCATTTCGGATCAGCTGAACCACGCCAGCATCATCGACGGAATTCGGCTCTGCAAAGCGCAGCGTTTTCGGTATCGCAACAATGACATGGCCGACCTCGAGCAGCAGCTTCAGGCGGCTCAGCATTGTCGAAATCGTCTGATCGCCACGGATGGTGTGTTCTCGATGGACGGTTATCTGGCCCGACTGCCGGACATCTGTGAACTGGCAGACAAATACAACGCGTCCATCTTTGTCGATGACTCACACGCCGTGGGTTTCATCGGACCGGGTGGCCGCGGAACGCCGGAACATTTTGGCGTGGCAGAGCGCGTTGATCTGATCACCGGCACTCTCGGCAAGGCTCTCGGCGGGGCCAGCGGGGGCTACACCAGTGGTCGTCAGCCGCTGATTGATCTGCTCCGGCAGCGGTCCCGGCCCTACCTGTTTTCCAATTCACTGGCGCCACCAATTGCAGCGGCGTCGCTGGCCGCTATTGATCTGATTTCCGAGTCCGGGGATCTGCGTGAGCAGCTGCGAGATAACACGCGGTACTTTCGTGAGGCAATGCAGCAGGCGGGATTTCGCATTCTGCCGGGTGATCATCCGATCGCACCGGTGATGATTGGTGATGCAGCCCTGGCGACACGCATGGCGAATGCTCTGCTGGCGCTGGGGATCTACGTGATCGGATTTTCGTTCCCGGTCGTTCCCCGCGGTGAGGCTCGTATTCGAACTCAGATGTCCGCAGCTCATACGCGGGCTCAGTTGGAACAGGCCGTGGCCGCCTTCACGAAGGTCGGTCACGAACTGGGAATCCTGTGACGGACGTGTGGTCCGGCCTTCAGCGTTTCTGATCCGGCGACGCCTTGCGGGAACGTTGTTCGGCTGAAGCCCTGATCTTCTGACGGGCCTGAGTCAGTCGGTCCGGCCAGCGAAACTCAGGGCTGCTGGCGGGATCAAACCCTGCCAGGTGTCCCGTGAGACGCGTTTCGGGACGCGTGTAACGCAGCTCTGTGTCGCGGAATACTTCGCGGCACAAGTCTGCCAGTGCTGGATCATAGTCCAGCAGCTCTTCCCGCGTGTTCACATGGTTGTGGTCGTGATCATCTTCGCGATTGTTGTCAAACCACGACTGCACGCCCTCGGCGAAGTATTCGTGATGATTGACGGCGGCGTACTTGCCGGCCCAGAGTCCGCGTGAGGTGGCGTTCTGCCATGCCAGCCTGACTCGATCGTCAAACGTGGGATCGACTGTGGCCATGCCGCGCAGGTGAATGTTGTGCGCGAACTCGTGAATCAGAATGCACTCGGCCTTGTAAGGGTCGCCGGGATATCCCAGCAGATTTTCTTCCCCGCAAGAGCAATAGGGGTCCGTTGCTGAACCGCCGGTGCCGCGGGCGCGCGCATCCCAGAAATCCCGAGCGGAAACGCCTTCGGCCTGCTGGCCGTCGGCGGCCGGATCACCCAGCCACGCAAATTCGGGCAGATCTGTGGTGAATTCCTGATGCCCGATCACACACAGTCGTGAACCACTGCGGACCATGGCCTGTCGAATGTCGGGACGCTGCGACAGCAGCATGTCCACCAGCCATGCAGCTTCACGCAGGGCGTGGTCGCTGACGCGGGCCGAAGCCACAATCGGGTAGCCGCCAGCGGAAATGTACTTGCTGTAGAATTCCGGGATCTGAAGTTC
>JBDKIW010000029.1:0-3053 GCA_039796955.1 Planctomycetota bacterium | reverse complement strand
TCCAGAACTTCGCTCCACGTTGGAAATGGGCGACCGCTCTTCCGTTTGTAGTCGTCCATGGCCCTCATGAACTCGATCTCCGGACTGCTGTAGTCTCGTTCGCAGGTTGTTGGATCAATTTGCCGACGACGGTCCAGGCGTTTGCGTTCCATGATCTCGCGATAGTCCGAAGCAGTCTCCTCGCGATCGATGCCGCCCGGAGCCGACGGGGTTGAGACCTGCACTGTGGTCGCCCTGGTTGTTTCCGCCTGCGGCGGCCTGGATTCATCAGAGATAACTCGTCGTCGCATGGGGCGGCGACGGGACGAGATCGAACCATCCGTTGTAAGTGCCGACATCTCTTAACCTCTCAGCGTTTTGGGGGAAAACGAGCCCATCCATCCAGCCCCGCAGGCTTGGAGCCGGTCCGACAGGCCGAAGGCGTTACAAAGAGGCTTCCGGGATTGCGGAGTGCCTGCTGACCTTCGTGCTGGAGTATTGCTCCTGAAATCACGGTCCGGGGAAATCTGCCGACTACACAAACCTGTTCATCAAAGGAAACATTAATCAATACCGGAAAAAACCACCTGTAGCGATTATGCCGGGGGCATCGCAGTTCTGAAAAGAATTTTGGGGTGACGCGTCCAATTTGGCAGAGACGGCTCAAGTTCCGATGCAGACGCCCCGGCGGTCGCCGAGCTGGAACGGCTGATCAGGGCCGAACCTGATCCGGATTCAAGCGTTGTCACCCGAAACTCTGCTCGTCTGTCGAGCACAGGATTAGCCGTAGATGAACTGAATTAGCACCGGGATTATCTGAACATGGTGTGACAGTGAATGGCAAATTGGCAGGTGTCTCCGGCCACCTGATGCGAACTGCTTTGTTGCGGAGATCTCCTTAAATCCTTTTCATGAAGAGACTTACGGAGTAAGCTGAGAGAACTGTAAGGTGCGAATTTCCCGGGAAAAGTGGAACAGGGAATGCAGCATCTGAGAAAAATGACGGGGATTGTCATTTTGGAATCAGCGTTTCGGCGGTGATTTCGGCACACGAATGGCGTGGAGATCGGCAATGGCTGTTTTTCGTTGGGGTCAGTCCTGGGACCCATTCCGAGATTTGGAACGCGAGGTGGATCGCCTGCTGCAGGGGGTACATCTGACGCTGCATGGTGTCCGTCCGGGGCGTCGCTTTCCTCAAGTCAACCTGCTTGAGTCAGAGTATTGCTATGTGCTGACTGCCGAGATCCCGGGAGTTGACCCGCGGCAAATCGAGGTCACGACGGCCTCGGGCTACCTGACCATCAAGGGTAATCGGACGCCGCCGGAAGAAGCCCGTGAGGATTCGTTCCGCAGGCAGGAGCGATTTCACGGCCCGTGGCAGCGCACCATTCAGCTGCCGGAACGCGTCGACGAGGACCAGATGAAGGCGGATTATTCTGCTGGTGTGCTGCGTGTCACTTTACCAAAAGCACCTTCCAGTCTGCCGCGTCAAATCGCTGTGAATGAAGGACCCTAGTCCAGAGGGACTTCGCAGCCTCTGATGGCCACACCCTATTCGCCCGACGTCACTCGATTTTTCAGGAGTCTTCTATGGGCCAACACTCTGATGCAAACCCTGCTTCACAGCAGTCTTCTGAGCAGTTGCTTCCCGCTCGCTCGGTTGCCACAGAAAATGTCGCTCAAACGGCATCCGAGCAACCTCGCATGCTGTTCAATCCTCCGACCGACATCTACGAAACTCCCGACGGCCTGGTGCTCTATGCCGATCTGCCCGGGGTCAATCTGGAAGGCCTGAATCTGCAGGTCCAGGACAACAAACTGACGCTGTTCGGCAGAATCCAGGTTCTGGATTCGGATCCTGTTCGAGTCGTGCATCAGGAGTACCCGATTGGGGATTTTCTGCGATCCTTTATTCTGAGTGATGAAGTTGACCACGAGCGTATTCAGGCCAAACTCAGTAACGGAGTGCTCCGCGTGGAACTACCGCGTGCACCTCGTTCAAAACCACGACGGATTGAAGTGGCCCCCGGTTGATATCAGAGTCGTCGGCCGTTGCCACTATGACTGCTGGATTTCACCCGGACGAGTTACGGCTCCGACCAGGCCGTAAAAAGTTCAATCGATCGCACCATGTCTGAGACTACGAGAAAAGCTTGCTGAGTCCCATCTCAGCCCGAAGACCTGACTCAGCCCGGAAACAGTCGCCATTCCTATGCGGTCCCCCTGATTTCCAGTTCGGCTGAATGTCCGGATGGAATTGCCTGTTTACATCCTCCTGTTCACGTTTCACTTCAGAAAGAATTCAATGCCCACGCGTCGTGAAAAGCTGGAGGGAATGTTGTTGGCCGACCCCGATGATTCCACGCTTCGCTATATGCTGGCCATGGAATTGGATAAGGAAGGCACTACAACTCAGGCCCTGCAGGAATTTGAATACCTGATGAAAGCGCCGGTACCGTTTGTTCCCGCCTTCCTCATGGCCGGACAACTTCTCGTCCGGCTCGGCAGGACAGAAGATGCTCGCTCGGTATTCAATCATGGAATTCAGGCAGCGCAGACACAGAACAATCAGCATGCCGCAGGCGAAATGGCCGGCTTTCTGGCCACTCTTGGCAACTGAGAAAAAGTGGTCAGGATTCATTTCTGAGGCTCACCGGAATTCTCATCATCTGATCCGCTTGCCCCTGTGTGTGATTCGTAAGCAGCAACGCGTTAACCGACGGTGACACGCGTAACCATCGGGGGGCGCGAAGTTTCACCTGAGCCGCCACCCATCTTTGTGTGTGGCGGAACCCCGCGGTCAACTCCCTGCAGCTCACCGATGGCTCGTACTGAACGGTCGTGACCAGCGATTTAGCGGTCGGAAAACGGGAAAAGTAGAGTGTCCCCTTTTGCGATTTCGCAACCAGCGGGAGGGCGAAGTTCCACCTGAGCCGCAAACCCTCGTGGCCTTATCACGCCACCCCTGGCTCCGCCCCATCCATGTCTGGGGCGGCCCCCGCAGCCAACTCCTTGTGGCTCACCGATGGCCCGTACTGAACGATCGTGACCAGCAATTTACCGGCTAGTAAACG